>JBBQRV010000017.1:0-27802 GCA_038214475.1 Propionibacteriales bacterium
AGAAGCAGGGAGGTAGCAGCATGTGGGACACGGCCGACACCGTCACGACGCACCTGTCGCACGACATGCCCTGCACCCACTGCGGCCACGCCACGCACCTCTACCTGGCGTGCTCCGACAGCTGTGACTGCGTGCCGGCCGCACTGCGAGACGCCGTCCTCGCCTGAGGCTGCGCAGCCCGATCCGCCGCCGGCTGACCCCTCGCCGCCACGGCAGGTCCAGCCGGCGCCGATGCGTCCTGTCTGCCTCCACACGGAGGCCGCATCCACTCCCCCGCACACCCGCGGCGGTGAGTTGCCTTATCTCATATCTGAGATATCGTGGCTGGCATGACTCAGGACTACCTCGGCCGCATCGGCAACCTGATCCGCGACGCCCGCAAGCACCGGGGCTGGACCCAGCAACAGCTGGCGGAGGTGCTCTCCACCAGCCAGAGTGCGGTGAACCGGATCGAGAAGGGCCACCAGAACCTCTCCCTGGAGATGTTGGCCCGCATCGGCGAGGCGCTCGAGTCCGAGATCGTGACGCTCGGCCAGCCCGGACCGGTCCACCTGCGCGTCAACGGCCCCACGACGCTGACCGGCACCATCGACGTCAAGACGTCGAAGAACGCCGGCGTCGCACTGCTGTGCGCCTCCCTGCTCAACCGTGGGCGCACCACCCTGCGGCGGGTGGCCCGCATCGAGGAGGTGAACCGGCTGCTCGAGGTGCTCAACTCCCTCGGGGTGAAGACCCAGTGGCTCAACGAGCACAACGACCTCGAGATCATCCCGCCTGCCGAGTTCGACCTGGCCCACATCGACGAGGCCGCGGCCCGCCGGACCCGCTCGATCATCATGTTCATGGGTCCCCTGCTGCACCGCGAGGACGTCTTCGAGCTCCCGTACGCCGGTGGCTGCAACCTGGGCACCCGCACGGTCGAGCCGCACATGGCCGCCCTGCGCCCGTTCGGGCTCGAGGTCAAGGCGACCGACGGCATGTACCACGCCTCGGTCAACCGGGCCATCGAGCCGACCCGCCCCATCGTCCTCACCGAGCGCGGCGACACCGTCACCGAGAACGCCCTGATGGCGGCCGCCCTGCACCCGGGCACCACCGTGATCCGCAACGCGTCGTCGAACTACATGGTCCAGGACCTCTGCTTCTACCTGCAGAAGCTCGGGGTCGGCGTCGAGGGCATCGGCACCACCACGCTCCGGGTCACCGGTGTCGAGCGGATCGACGTCGACGTCGACTACGCGCCCAGCGAGGACCCGATCGAGGCGATGTCGCTGCTGGCCGCCGCGATCGTGACGAACTCCTCCATCACCATCCGGCGAGTGCCGATCGAGTTCCTCGAGATCGAGCTGGCGCTGCTCGAGGGGATGGGGTTCAACTACACCCGCACCGAGGAGTACGACGCCGCCAACGGCCGGACCCGCCTGGTGGACATCACCACGAAGCCGTCGCACCTGCACGCCCCGCTCGACAAGATCCACCCGATGCCGTTCCCGGGCCTCAACATCGACAACCTGCCGTTCTTCGCCGTCATCGCGGCCACCGCGGAGGGCCAGACCCTGCTGCACGACTGGGTCTACGAGAACCGGGCGATCTACCTCACCGAGCTCACCAAGCTGGGCGGCTCGGTCAAGCTGCTCGACCCGCACCGGGTGCTGGTGGAGGGACCGACGCACTGGTCGGGCGCCGAGATCGTCTGCCCGCCGGCCCTGCGGCCCGCGGTGGTCATCCTGCTGGCCATGCTCGCGTCGAAGGGCACCTCGGTGCTCCGGTCGACGTACGTCATCCACCGCGGCTACGAGGACCTGGCCGAGCGGCTGCGGGCACTGGGAGCCGACATCGAGACCTTCCGCGACTTCTGAGTCGCCGGGGCCGTGCGCCGCAGGTCGGGTCAGTCGAAGAGGGTGGCGACGTACGCCTGGGCACGGGTGGGCACGGGCGGCGGGGCCGTCATGTCGGCGGTGATCCGCGGCATCGGCTGCGTGTGGTGACCGGCACCGCGGTGCCACTCCTGCTCACCGTCGACCAGGTTGCCCAGGTCGGCACGCTCGAGGAAGATGCCGTGGCCCTGCGGGCACTGGTGCACGTGGATCTCACCGAGCACGCGGGTGGACAGCTCGTCGCCGCAACGCGGACAAACCAGGGACTCAGACTTCTCCTCCATGTCCCCCAAGGTACGCCCGACGCGATGGACGGGCGAGGCGACCCGCGGCGAAACCGCTGAGCTCGGCCGCTGCTGCGGTGTTGAATGCTCTCGTGACTCGCCCGCGCACCGGCTGCGCCTACCTCGACGACCCCGGCACGGTGCTGGCCTTCGCACACCGGGGAGGCGACGCCACCCCGGGGCTGCACGGCCTCGAGAACACCCTGACCGCCTTCCGGCACGCCGTCACCCTCGGCTACACCTACCTCGAGACCGACGTGCACGTGACCACCGACGGCGTGCTGCTGGCCTTCCACGACACGATCCTCGACCGGGTCACCGACTGTGCCGGCGAGATCGCCCACTCGACGTACGACGAGGTGCGCGTGGCCCGGGTCGGTGGCGTGGAGCACGTGCCCACGCTGGCCGAGCTGTTCGAGGCCTGCCCCGAGGCGCGGTTCAACATCGACCTCAAGGCCGAGGGCGCCATCGCCCCGCTGGTGGCCTTCCTGGCCGAGCGCGACGCCGCCGACCGGGTGCTGGTCGGGTCGTGGTCGGGGCGCCGGTTGCGGGAGTTCCGGCGGCTGACCGGGGGCCGGATCGCCACCTCGGCCGCACCGCTCGAGGTCGCGCTCTTCCTGCTGTTGCCGGTGCGCCTGGCCGACCTGCTCACCTGGCACCGGGTGAACGCCCTGCAGGTGCCGCACCGGTGGGGACGGCTCACCCTCGTCTCGGAGCGGCTCGTGCGCCGGATGCACCGGGCGGGCAAGCACGTGCACGTCTGGACCATCGACGACCCGGCCGAGATGAACCTGCTGCTGGACCGTGGTGTCGACGGTCTGATGACCGACCGCACCGACATACTCAAGGCCGTGCTGCAGGAACGCGGCCTCTGGAGGGATCAGTCATGACCAACGACGACGGCGCCGGCGGCATCGCCGACCTCCGCCCGCTGGCGGCCTCCCTGGCCAAGGAGCAGAAGGCCTGGTACTGGTACGACTGGGCCAACTCGGCCTACGTCACCACGACCGCAGCGGTGCTGTTCTCGCCGTACCTGACCTCCGTGGCCGAGAAGTCGGCCTGCGGGTTCTCCGGCACCGAGGACAAGCCCTGCAACGCCGACCTGCACGTGCTCGGGCTCGGGGTGTCGGCCGGCTCCCTGGTGTTCTACCTGGTCACCGCGGCCACCCTTCTCTCCGCACTGATCCTGCCCGTGGTCGGGGCGGCGGCCGACCGGTCCGCCCGGAAGACCACGCTGATGTCGGGATTCGCCTGGGCCGGCAGCGTGACCGCGATGTCGATGTTCTTCGTGGCCGGCTCCAACTGGCAGCTCGGCGCCGCCCTGCTGGTGGTGGCCACCCTGTTCCTCGGCGCCAGCCTCGTCGTCTACGACGCCATCCTCTGCGAGATCGCGACCCCAGACGAGCGGGACCGGGTGTCGTCGCGGGGCTGGGCGTTCGGGTACGCCGGCGGCGGGATCCTGCTGGCGCTCAACTTCGTGCTGCTCACCGTGATGTCGGACCACACCGAGCTGGCGGTGCGCCTCTGCCTGCTCAGCGCGGGACTGTGGTGGGCGGCGTTCACGGTGATCCCCTTCCGGGGGGTGCGCAACCGGGCCCCGGTCAACGTGGTCCCGGAGTCGGGCAACCTGGTGCGCCAGAGCTTCGGGCAGCTCTGGCAGACGCTGCGCGACCTGCGCGGCTACCCGGTGACGTTGACGTTCCTGGTGGCCTACCTGTTCTACAACGACGGCATCCAGACGGTGATCTACGCTGCCAGCGTCTACGGCGAGAAGCAGCTGGGCTTCGAGAAGGCCAAGGTGCTCCAGGGATTCCTGCTGGTGCAGTTCGTCGGCATCGTCGGCGCCCTCGCGTTCGGCCGGATGGCCAAGTCGGTGGGCGCCCACCGCACCATCGTGACCGGTCTGGTGATCTGGCTCGGGGTCGTGGTGCTGGGCTACTTCTCCCCCGCCCACCAGTTCGGCATGTTCCTGCTGCTCGCGGTCTGCATCGGGATCGTGCTGGGTGGCACCCAGGCGCTGTCCCGGTCGTTCTACAGCCAGCTGATCCCGCGCGGCCGGGAGGCGGAGTACTTCAGCCTCTACCAGGCCTGCGAGCGGGGCACGAGCTGGATCGGCACCCTGATCTTCGGCCTGGTGCACCAGTGGACCGACTCCTACCGGCCCGCGTTGCTGGCGTTGCTGGTGTTGTTCCTGCTCGGGCTGTTCTTCATGATGCGGGTGAACACCGAGCGCGGCATCCGCGAGGCCGGCAACGCCGTCCCCCAGGTCGTCTGAGCCCTCTTCCCGGCGTGGGGTGCACCACATCGTCAGGAATTGGAATCCTGAGCGATCCCGGTACGTTGGACTGAACAAGACCACGGCTCACCGTGGCTGCGTCATGATTGCATGAGGAAAACGTCTCCTTGATGACGTAGGTGACAAAAACTGACTTTGGAGGTGGCACATGGCGGAGCGCACGTTGCGTGGTGCTCGGCTGGGAGGCCAGAGCTTTGAGGACGAGCGCGGCATCGAGTTCGCGGCCCGTCAGCAGGTGGGCTACGACTGCCCTGCGGGACACGCGTTCGAGATCACGATGTCGGTCGAGGCCGACATCCCCGCGGTGTGGGAGTGCCCGCGCTGTGGCGCCGTGGCGATGAGCCGCGACGGCATCCTGCCTGAGGCCAAGGCCGAGAAGCCCGCCCGCACCCACTGGGACATGCTGCTGGAGCGCCGTTCGCTCAAGGAGCTCGAGGACATCCTCAGCGAGCGGCTCGAGCTGCTCCGCGGGGGCGAGATCGGTCCTGCCCATCTGCACCGCGCCAACCAGAAGAAGCGCCGAGCGTCAGCCTGAGCGCTACTCGTCGTCGACCACTTCGCCCTGGACCACGGATCCGTCACCGGATCCAGGTCCGGGGCGTCGTGCGTCCGGGCCGGGGCTCGTCGCCCCGAACGGGCCGGAGAACAGCCGCCGGCCCACCGCGCCCGCCAGGGCCCGCCTGAACAACGGACGGGTCATCGGCAGGATCATCAGGATCCCGGCCGCGTCGGTGACGAAGCCAGGGGTCAGCATCAGCACCCCGCCGACCAGCACCAGGACGCCGTCCGCGATCTCGGTGGCCGGCATCCGCCCGCTGGACAGCGCCGTGCTGAGTGCGCGCCAGGCCCGGCCGCCCTCCCGGCGCACCAGCCAGCCGCCGACCAGGCTGTCGACGACCAACAGCACGATGGTCCACCAGGCGCCGATCACCTGGCCGACCTGGATCAGCACGTAGATCTCGGCCAGGGGCACCAGCACGAAGGCGGCGAACAGCACCCAGAACGGGACCCGGCGCCGCCTCGTGGTCATCGCGACCGCCGCCGGAGGGCCCGGCGCAGCTGCTCGCGGCGCTCCATCAGCCCCCACCGGGTGATCCGCTTGAGTGACTCGCTCGCCACTCCCCCGCTCATCTTGGAGTCGCCGCGGACCCGTTCGACGAACTCGATGGGCACCTCGACGACGCGCAGGCCGGCCCTGACGGTGCGCCAGGCCAGGTCGGTCTGGAACACGTACCCGGCCGACTCCACGGTGCTCAGGTCGATCTTCTCCAGCGTGCCGCGCCGGAACAGCCGGTAGCCGGCCGTGGCGTCGCGGACCTTGGAGCCGAGCAGCAGCCGCACGTAGAGGTTGCCGCCGCGCGAGAGCAGCTCGCGCGACCTGGGCCAGTTGACCACCGAGCCGCCCGGGACCCAGCGCGAGCCGATGACCAGGTCGGCGTCCGCCAGCGCGGTCAGCAGGAGGTGCAGCTGCTCGGGCTGGTGGGAGCCATCGGCGTCCATCTCGCCGATCACGTCGTACCCGGCCGCAAGCGCCTCGGTGAAGCCGTGCAGGTACGCCGCCCCCAGGCCGGCCTTCTCGGTGCGGTGCAGCACGCTGATCTGGGGGTCGGACGCGGCCAGGGCGTCGGCCAGGGCGCCGGTGCCGTCAGGGCTGTTGTCGTCGACGATCATCACGTCGATGTCGGGCTGCGCGGTGCGCAGGCGCTCGACGATCCACTCGATGTTCAGGGCCTCGTTGAAGGTCGGGACGACCATCACGACGCGGCCCAGGGGCGTGCTGCTCACGTGGACACCTCGGTGTGCTCGGCAGGGGGGGACTCGATCGGTTCGCTGCGGCGCCGACGATACGTGACGTCGCCCGTCCGGCGGGAACTCGCGGCGCCGACGAGGGCCGCCACCAGCGCGGCCACCAGGGCGACGGCCGCCGAGATCCAGCCCAGGGCGGGGCCGAACCGGGTGCCCGGTGTGACGCCTCGGGCCAGGGGCACCGTGTCCAGCAGCACCGACGTGGTGCGGGTCTCGGCGCGGTCCACCACGCTACCGTCGGGAGCGATCACCCCGGAGATGCCGTTCACCGAGGCCACCACGACGGTGCGTCCCGTCTCGAGCGCGCGGAGCCGGCTCATCGCGAACTGCTGCTGGATCTGGTCGGTGTGGATGAACAGGGCGTTGCTGGTCTGCACCACCACGAGCTGGGCGCCCCTGTCGATCTGGTCGGTGAAGCCGTCGTCGTAGCCCACGTCGAAGCAGATGGCGTCGGCCACCAGGGTGTCGGCGATCCGCAGCGGCGTCGTGCGGGTGCCGGCCGACATGTCGCGAGGCACCAGCGCCAGCCGGCTCACGAACCGGGTCAGCAGCCCGTTGCGGAACGGGATGTACTCCCCCATCGCGACGGGGTGACGCTTCGTGTAGCGGTCGCCGGCCCCGGTCACCGGGTTCCACACGATGCCCTGGTTGAGGACCTGGTCGGGCTCGGGGCCGTCGGCGATGGCCCCGACCAGGATCGGCACCCCGATCGCAGCCGAGGCCTCCTCGATCCCGGCATGGGTCTCCCGGTCGGAGAACGGGTCGACCGCCGTGGAGTTCTCCGGCCAGATCACGAAGTCGGGCCGCTCGGCGCGGCCGGCTGCCACGTCGGCGGCAAGCTGCACGGTCGCGTCGACGTGGTTGCGCGTCACCTGGCGGAAGTCGGCCAGGATGTCGGACCCGTCGCCGGGCACGTTGCCCTGGACCGCGGCGACCGTGGCGGTGCCGTCGCTCCCGATCGGGTACGTCGTGAACGAGGGCGCCAGCAGGAGCCCCGCCGGCACCGCGATCCAGGCGGCCGCGGCCCGGGGGTGGTCACGGCCCTGCAGCACGGCCCAGGCCAGCCCGGCCCCGACCACCGCGAGCAGCAGCGAGACCCCGTTGCCGCCGAGCCACGGGAACGCCGCAGCGACCGGCGTGTCGACCATCGCGTAGGACACCCGGCCCCAGGGCATCCACCCGGTGACACCGCTGGAGCGGAAGTACTCGCAGGCCACCCAGGCAGCGGCAGTCCACAGCGGCCAGGCCCGTAGTCGGCCCACCAGGGCCACCACCGGCCCGAGCGCGCCGTAGAACAGGGCCTCGAGGGTCGCCAGCGCGACCCACGCGTCGTAGCCGACCACGCGCATCCAGAAGATCAGCACGAACATGAAGCCGACCCCGAACGCGAGGCCCGGGAGCCAGGCTCGTCGTACGGCCAGCCCACGCACGCACAGGACGTAGGCGGCGATGCACACCGGCACCACGAACGGAAGCGTGAACGGCTCGAAGGCCAGGGCCAGCACGGCGCCGGCCACCAGGGCGACGGACGTCCGGAGCAGCACGGCTGAACGGTACCCAACCCGTGGCTGGACGCCTGCAGCGCGGACAGGACCCGAGCGCTTCGGACCGACCCGGAGTCGACTGGCTGTCGACGACGGGAAGTTGTCTAAGGAGCACGGGTCCCACCCGCATCCACTCTCGTGGACACGGAACCGACCTCCGCGAGCCGTGCGGAACGGGTTCGTGGAACTCGACCCGCCCTCACGGCCACCTGGACGCCGGTCCGCCACCACGATCTGCATGAGCGGACTCCGGCATGATTCCCAGCGGCCGGGAGGGCTGTCAACTGTGCTCTGACCTGCACGAACCCACGAATTCGCAGGTCAGACGGGGGTATTCGGGCGCGATCGATCTTCAGAAATGTCCGATCGGTTCGGCGTGTCGCAACCCGACACGCCGCCGTCATTTGAGCTACGCCGGGTCCAGGTGCGGCACGACCACGGTTCCGACCGCTGTCGTGGCCAGGATCGCCTCGTCCAGCAGCGTGGCGGCACCGGGGCGCTGGGCGGTCGCGGCCCCCCGGGCCACCACGTGCACGGCGAGCTCCAGCCGTCGCGAGCGGCTCCCGGCCGCCACCAGCTCGCAGCTGATCTCGAGGACGTCGCCGGCTCTCACCGGGGCCAGGAACTGGACGTCCGCGTACGACGCGAAGAGACCCTCGTCGCCGTCGGTGCGGATGCACATCTCGGTGGCCACGTCGCCGAAGAGACCGAGTGAGTACGCGCCGTCGACCAGGTTGCCGGCGTAGTGCGCGTGCGAGTAGGGAACGTAGCGGCGGTGGGTGACGCGGGTGCCGACCACTGCTGTCATCAGGACGCCTTCCTCGAGGGGGTGCCGGTGAGCCGGTGCACCAGGAAGCTGGCGACCTCACCGGGGGTGGTGCCGCGGGCGAAGACCCGGTCGACACCGAGCTCGTCGGCCATCGACTCGTCGAAGCGCGGGCCCCCCACCACCAGCAGCGGGCGCCGGTCGGACGGGTAGGACTCTCGGAACGCCGCCGACATCTCGCGGGTGTTGAGCAGGTGCGCGTCGCGCTGGGTGACCACCTGGCTGACCAGGACGGCGTCGGCCTTCTCGGCGCGGGCCCGCTCGACGAGCTCGGGGACCGACACCTGGGCGCCGAGGTTGACCACCTTGAGCTCACGGTAGTACTCGAGGCCCTTCTCCCCCGCGAAGCCCTTGATGTTCAGGATCGCGTCGATCCCCACCGTGTGCGCGTCGGAGCCGATGCAGGCGCCGACGACCACGAGGCGGCGCCGCAGCGCCCGCTTCACCGCGGCATTGGCCTCCTTGGGCGTGAGCAGCGGGTAGTCGCGCTCGACCACCTCCACCTTGCTCACGTCGACGAGGTGGTTGACCCGGCCGTAGACGACGAAGAACGTGAAGTCCGGACCCATCGCCTTGGCGTGCACCACGAGCGCCGGGTCCATGCCCATCTTGTTGGCCAGCTGGGCGGCCGCGCCCTCCGCCACCTTGGAGTGCGCGATCGGGAGGGTGAACGACATCTGCACCATGCCGTCGCCCGTGGTGTCGCCGTACGGACGGATGATCGGTCCGCCGGTCTGCTCGGTCATGACCGGTCCTCCAGGATCTCGCTCGCGGGGTTGTAGTAGGTCGGCGACTTGCGGGCCACGCCGTCGAGCCCCCGGCCGGCGTCGGCCGGTCGCTTCATCAGGCCGAAGGTGCCGTCGGCGATCGCGTCGAGCAGTCCGTGCTCGTGGTCCACGATCCGCTCCAGCAGCTCGATCGACTCCCCCAGCACCGTGCGCGCCCGGCGTTCGATGAACCCGTTGTGGGCTGGGCGGAAGTCCTCGTGCAGGTTGCCGGCGGCGTTCATCACGTAGCGCACGTTCTGCAGGGCCAGGTCCCGGTCGGAGATCCAGGGTGTGACCACGGCCTCGGTCATCATGCCGACCAGCAGGATGCCCTGCCCGGTGAGGGCGCCGGCCAGGTTGAAGAAGCCGTCGAGCAGGTAGCCCTTGAACACGTCACCGGTCATGTGCCGGGTGGGCGGCATCCACTTCAGCGGCGCCTTGGGGAACAGGTCGCGCGCCAGCATCGCGTGCGCCAGCTCCATGCGGAACGAGTCGGGCACCTCGGGGTCGATCTCGAAGGCGTGGCCCAGGCCGAGCTGCCAGTCCTCGAGCCCGGCCTCCTTGGCGAAGTACTCGTTGAGCAGCTGGGAGGTCGTGACGGTGTGGGCGGCCTCGACCGCGTCGGCAGTGGTGAGGTAGTTGTCCTCACCGGTGTTGATGATGATGCCTGCCCGGGCGTGCACCTGGCGGCTGAAGCGCTGGTCGACGAAGGTGCGCACCGGGTTGATGTCGCGGAAGAGGATCCCGTACATCGAGTCGTTGAGCATCATGTCGAGCCGCTCGAGACCGGCCAGCGCCGCGATCTCGGGCATGCACAGCCCGGAGGCGTAGTTGGTGAGCCGCACGTAGCGGCCCAGCTCGCGGCTGGTCTCGTCGAGCGCCGCCCTCATCAGCCGGAAGTTCTCCTGGGTGGCATAGGTGCCGGCGAAGCCCTCCCGGGTGGCGCCCTCGGGCACGTAGTCGAGCAGCGACTGCCCCGTGGAGCGGATCACCGCGATCACGTCTGCGCCCTCGCGGGCCGCGGCCTGCGCCTGCGGGATGTCCTCCATGATGTCGCCGGTGGCCACGATCAGGTAGATCCACGGGGTGGCCGGTGCGTCGCCGACCCGGGCGATCAGCCGGTCGCGCTCCTTGCGGCGCGCGTCGATGCGGCGGATGCCGGCGCCGACCGCCTTGCGGGAGGCTGCGGTGGCCCGGGTGGCGTCCTTGCCCTCGGGCAGCCGGAATCGCACCGACCCGACCGAGGCCTTGCGCGCCAGCTCGGTCAGGTCGCCGGCCTCGCCGCGCAGCAGCGCGTCCCAGACCGGGAGGCTGACACCGTGCGCGAGGCCGCCGTCCTCGACGAGGTCGGCCCGCACGCAGTCGAGCAGCCGGTTCACCCAGGGGGTGCCCTCGGAGTCGGCACCCTCGAGCCCGGCAAGGCGGAGCGTGGCCCGCTCCACCGACACGGTGGTGTGCTGCTGGGCCAGCTTCACGATCGGCCGGCCCACCTTGCGTGCCAGCGCCCTGGCCGACCGGACGGTCGTGGGGTCGAGCTCGAGCTTGCCGACGGTGCGGGGGCGCGTTGTCACGGGGTCACCTCGGGAGTGGACTGGCTGTCGTGGATGGTCCGACCGCACGCCACGGTGCGCAGCAGCCGGGGCATGGTGTCGGGGTCGGTCAGGTCGGGCAGCCCGGAGGCGGTGGCACCGGCGGGCAGGTCCCAGACCGCGAGGTGCGCAGGTGCGCCGACCTCGAGCAGCCCCACCCCGTCGTGGCCGGCGGCGGCCCAGCCACCGCGGGTGTGCGCGGTGAAGGCAGCGACCTCGTCGAGGCCCTGGGCGGGCTCCTGGTGGTGCACGGCCGCACGGACGGCGGCCCACGGGCCGATCGCGGTGACCGGCGAGTCGGACCCGAAGCTCAGCGCGACCCCCGCCGCGGCGAGGGCGGCCAGCGGGTTCATGCCGCGCCACCGCTCGCCCAGCCGCTCGGCGTACATGCCGTGCGGCCCGCCCCACAGCGCGTCGAAGACCGGTTGAACGCTCGCGGTCACGCCGTACGTCGCCAGCACCTCGACGACCCGCGGCGAGGGCATCTCGACGTGCTCGAGCCGGTGCCGGGCGGCCCGCAGCCGCTCGGGGGCCACCGTGCGCGCCGCCAGCTCGAAGCCTTCGGCGATGGCCTCCATGGCGGCGTCCCCGATGCAGTGGAAGCCGGCCTGGAGGCCCGACTCGGTGCAGAGCACCACGTGCTCGGCGATGTCACGCGCGGAGAGGTAGGCGTGACCGTGGTGGCCCGGGGCGTCGGCGTACGGCGCGTGCATGGCCGCGGTGCGTGAGCCGACGGCGCCGTCGGCGTTGAGGTCGCCGGCCAGCCCCGACACCCCGAGCCGCTGGGCGGCGTCGATCGCGCCCAGCTCACCCCAGTAGACGGTGGCGTGCAGGCCGGTCTCCTCGGCCGCCTGGCGCACCAGCTCGACCTCGTACTCGGGGCCGATGTGCGGGGCGGCGTTCTCGTGGAAGGCGACCACACCGTGCGCGGCCATGCTGCGTGCCGCGGCCCTCGCGGCGTCGAGACGCTGCTCGGGACCGACCAGGCCGGCCAGCACCGCGCGCACCGCATGGTGGGCGTCGCGCTCGACGCGGCCGTCGGCCGACCAGCCGTCCTGACCGGCCAGGCCGGGGACGCCGTCGGCCAGCGCCGGAGACACGACCGAGGAGTGCCCGTCGATGCGGGACAGGAAGGTGCGCAGCCCGGGTGCGGCCCGGTCGAGCTCGGCGCCGGTGGGCGGGCGGCTCTCGGGCCAGGGGGTCTCGTCCCAGCCCTGCCCGATCAGCACACTGCCGGGCGCCTGGGCGGCCGCGTGGGCGGACAGCCGGTCGAGGGCCTCGCCCAGGGTCGGGACGCCGGTGAGGTCGAGCTCGGTGAGCCGGAAGCCGGCCTGCACCGTGTGGATGTGGGAGTCGACGAACCCGGGCGCCACCAGGGCGCCGTCGAGCTCGACCACCTCGTCGGCGCCGTCGTAGGCCGCCGCGTCGTCGCCGACGTGCACCACGACGCCGTCCTCGACGGCCAGGCAGGTCGCGCCGGCCACCGGGGAATGGATCCGGCCGCCCCGGTAGAGCACCCGTGCAGGTGGTCGTGCCACTACAGCCTCCGCTCGAAGAGTCTCCGGACCCCGTCATCGTTGCGCACCAGGTCCATCGCGTACGCCGCGTGACCCGGAACGTAACCGTTGCCGACCAGCATCCGCACATCAGCGGCCAGTCCTTCGGCACCGAGGGCGGCAGCGCTGAAGGAGGTGGCCATCGAGAAGAAGATCACCGTGCCGCGCTCGGCAGTGGCCAGGATGGCGCCGCCCTCGCAGCCGGGGACGTCGACGCAGACGACCGTGACGTCGGCAGGCCCCCCGGCCCCGAGCACGGCGTCGCGCAGGGCGAGCGGGTCGCGGGCGTCGGCGACGACCACCTCGTCGGCCAGCCCCGAGTCACGCAGCAGTGCCGCCTCGGCCTCGTGGGGCACCACGCCGACCAGTCGACGGGCACCGGCGGCCCGGGCCGCGGCCAGGCTGAGCGAACCGGACTTGCCGGCGCCGCCGATGACGGCGACCACCGGGCGCTCGTAGTCGGCGACCACCCGGGCGGTGAGCGCGGGAGCCCCGCACACGTCCATCACGGAGAGGCTGAGCGCCGGCGGCAGGTCGTCCGGGATCACCGCGGCGATGGAGCGGCCGAAGAGGACGGCGTACCCGTCGCAGGGCACCTGCTCCCCCAGCCCGTCCCAGGCGGCCAGCGCGTCCTCGATCACCAGCGGGGTCAGCGTGAGCGACACCAGGGTGGCGACCCGGTCGCCGACGGCCAGTCCGAGGGGCGACTCCGGGCCGACCTCCTCGACGGTGCCGATCAGCATCCCTCCCGAGCCGGTGACCGGGTTCTGCATCTTGCCCCGGGTGGCCACGATGTCGAGCACCGCGGCGCGGACGGCGTCCCCGTCGACCCGGCCGTCGCGGGTGTGGGTGCGCTCGAGCTGCCGGTACGACGCCGCGTCGAGGTTGAGCTTCTCCACCCGGATCCGGACCTCGTCGGGCCACAGCTCGCGCCGGGTGTCGAGGCGCTGGGCCGACTGGGGCAGTGCCCCGGCAGGTGCGAGCACCCGGTGCAGACCGGTCGGATCGCTGTGGCGGTCCTCCATGACGACCCATCCTCTCCGTTTGCTCCCCGCTTGACGGGAAATCTTCCGGCGAGTCAGTGGACTTGCCGGACGTTCTGCTCGTACTCTTGCAGAGGCGGTCCGCGGGACACAACTGAACGCGCCGCTGGGGCATGCCCTCGCAGGACCTGTGAAGAACCTCCGTAGATCCCACGCACAGCCCACCACGACGCCTGTCACGACACCCGCAGGAGCCCGCCATGAGCATCGAGACCGCCGTCGGTCTGGACACCGGCCAGCCCTACCCCTACCACCGTGTCGAGCTTGTCGAGCCGGACTGGACCCGCTTCCCCGGCTGGCGAGACGTGACCGCCGCCGACTGGGCCTCCGTGCAGTGGCAGCGCGCTCACTGCATCAAGAACGTGCGCCAGCTGCGCGAGCTGATGGGTGACCTCCTCGACGAGCGCTTCTACGTCGACCTGGAGCGCGACCAGGCCGAGCGGGCCACCATGTCGATGCTGGTGCCGCCGCAGATGATGAACACCATGGCCCCCCGCGACACCCCGGGCGGCCCGGGCTCGCTCACCGACGCGTTCTACGCCGACCCGATCCGGCACTACATGATCCCGGTGTTCAGCGACCGTCGTACGGACTGGTCCTCGCACCCGCACGCCACCCGCGACTCGCTGCACGAGCACGACATGTGGGTGGCCGAGGGGCTCACCCACCGCTACCCCACCAAGGTGCTCGCCGAGCTGCTGCCGACCTGCCCCCAGTACTGCGGCCACTGCACCCGGATGGACCTGGTGGGCAACTCCACCCCGGTGATCGAGAAGCTGAAGTTCACCGCCAAGCCGAACGACCGGATCGGCGACATGCTCGACTACCTGCGGCGTACGCCATCGGTCCGGGACGTGGTGGTCTCCGGTGGCGACGTGGCCAACATGCCCTGGGCCCGGCTCGAGGACTTCCTGACCCGGGTGCTCGAGGTGGAGAACATCCGCGACATCCGGCTGGCGACCAAGGCTCTGATCGGTCTCCCCCAGCACTGGCTCCAGGACGACGTCCGGGCCGGCATGGAACGGGTCGCGACCCTCGCCCGCCGGCGCGGAGTCTCGGTGGCCATCCACACCCACACCAACCACGCCAACTCGGTGACCCCGCTCGTGGCCGAGGCCACCCGGGCGATGCTCGACACCGGCATCCGCGACGTGCGCAACCAGGGCGTGCTGCTCAACGGCGTCAACGCCGACCCGCACGCGCTGCTCGACCTGTGCTTCGCGCTGCTCGACGGCGCGCAGATCATGCCCTACTACTTCTACATGTGCGACATGATCCCGTACTCGGAGCACTGGCGGGTCTCGGTCGCCGACGCCCAGCGGCTGCAGCACCACATCATGGGCTACCTCCCCGGCTTCGCCACCCCACGGATCGTGTGCGACGTGCCGTTCGTGGGCAAGCGCTGGGTTCACCAGCTGGCCGACTACGACCGGGTCAAGGGCATCTCCCACTGGACCAAGAACTACCGCACCTCCATCGAGGCGGCCGACCCCGAGGCGCTGCAGCGCACCTACGAGTACTACGACCCGATCCACACGCTGCCGGTCGAGGGCCAGCAGTGGTGGGCCGAGCACGGCCGCCTCGACGAGTCCGCCCTGAAGGCGGCCGAGATGGCCGAGATGGCCGAGGCGTCCCGGCGTACGGCGGCCCTGCAGGCGTACTGACCCGATGTCGACGTGAGTGGCCAGCCTCACTCCCGTGGGCGTCCACCCTTCGAACGCCTGGTGTACGACCGGGTGCGCGCTGGAGCGCTTCGGCTTCGAGTACGTGCCGGAGAACTGGACGATCCTGCCCCACCGGTCCGGGAGGCGGCCGGGATTTCGGCGCGCTGTTAGCGTGCAGAGGTCCTGGCAGCCACAGACGGACGCCAGCACGTGCCAGCACAGGGAAGAGGGAGCACCGCATGCGCATCGCAGTCACCGGAGGGTCGGGCAAGCTCGGCAGGCACGTCGTACGCCGGCTCAGCGAGCAGGGTCACGACGTGCTCAACCTCGACCAGCACGGGGAGCGCTGGACCGGGTGGATGTCGATCGACCTCACCGACTACGGCCAGGTCGTCGACGCGCTGGGCGGCGTGCAGGGCGAGCAGCCCCCTGTGGAGGCGATCGTGCACCTCGCGGCGATCCCCGCGCCCGGGCTGCACTCCGACGTGGCGACCTTCCACCACAACATGCGGGCCACCTTCAACGTCTTCCACGCGGCCGTGCGGCTGGGCGTCGACACGGTCGTCTACGCCTCCAGCGAGACCGTGCTGGGCCTCCCGTTCGACACCCCTCCGCCGTACGTGCCCGTCGACGAGGAGTACGACGCCCGCCCCGAGTCCGTCTACTCACTGGTCAAGCACCTCGAGGAGACGATGGCCGTCGAGCTCTGCCGCTGGCACCCCGACCTGACCATCACCGCGCTGCGGTTCTCCAACGTGATGGACGTGGAGGACTACGCCGACTTCCCGGCGTTCGACGCCGACGCCGACCTGCGCAAGTGGAACCTGTGGGGCTACATCGACGGTCGCGACGGCGCGCTCGCGGTGGAGCGTGCCCTGGCACGGCGTGGTGGGTTCGACCGGTTCGTGATCGCCTCGCCGGACACGGTGATGAGCCGGAGCAATGCCGACCTGCTGGCCGAGGTGTTCCCCGACGTGCCGCACCAGCGTGACGTGGGCGAGCACGACACCCTCCTGTCCATCGACAAGGCCCGCCGGGTGCTCGGCTACGACCCGCTGCACTCCTGGCGTGACCACGTCTGAGCCATGACGGTGTTCCTCGCGTGGACCTCGGCGCCGGTGCCCGCCGACACCCCCGGTCCGTGGCTCGAGCTGTGGGCGGCCGGCCCGGTGCTGACGCTCGTCGACAGCACCGAGACCCTGTCGCGGGTCGACCACGAGCTCACGTGGGCGCTGCCCGAGGACACGGCGTTGATGGTGGCTCCGGTGGGGGCGCGCCCGAAGCTCAAGGGGCTCCCCCCGGGCACGTGGAGCTGGCTGCGCGCCCGGCTGCCCGTCCCCGAGGTGGTGTCCTAGCCGTCGCCGCCGGTGGGGCCGAACCGCTCCACGCGCACCAGGTCTGCCGGCACGCCCAGGCCGACCAGCAGCTCGCTGGCGGAGTCGGCGAAGCCGGCCGAGCCGCACACGTACGCGGCGGCCGGCGCGGTGGCGAGCAGCGGACGCAGGTCGTCCGCGGACAGCCGGCCGAGGGGGCGGCCCTGCTGCCGCTCGCGGGTGGCCACCAGCGTGTGCCCGGCCAGCTCCTCGCGGTAGGGCAGCTCGGCCAGCGTGCGCGCCGAGACGGCGATCCGGAGCAGGTCCTCCCGGCCCAGGTCACGCGCATGCCTCAGCATCGACACCAGGGGCACCACGCCACTGCCGCCGGCCACCCCGACCGCCGGCGCGTCGGCCTCCCACACGAACCAGCCGCCGATCGGACCGCGCAGCTCGAGCTCGTCGCCGGGCTCGACCACGTCGGCCAGATAGGTCGAAACCTCGCCGTCGTCGAGGCGCTCGACGAAGAACTCCAGCAACGGGTCGGCCGGAGCGGAGGCCACCGAGTAGGACCGTGACGCGGTGTAGCCGTCCTCGGCGGTGAGCCGGAAGACGTAGTGCTGGCCCGGGAGGTGGTCGGTCCGGTCACGCACCTCGATCTGCAGCACCACTGCGTCGGGCCGCGGACGCGTCACCTCGCGGACGACGCCCACGCACCAACCTCCCGCGGGGGCACCTGCACAGCCGTCCATCAGTCCCCCTGGTAGCGCTGCTCGAGCCACGGGTCGCCGCGGTCGTGATAGCCGTTGCGCTCCCAGAAGCCCGGCTGGTCGTGGTCGAGGAGGGTGAGCCGGGTGACCCACTTGGCGCTCTTCCAGAAGTACAGGTGCGGCACCAGCAGGCGCACCGGCCCGCCGTGGTCGCGGTGCAGCGGCAGGCCGTCGAAGGTCCACACCACCCACGCCTTGCCTCCGGTCACGTCGGCGAGCGGCAGGTTGGTGGTGTAACCCGTCGTCGAGGTGGCCAGCACGTACGCCGCCTCAGGGGTCGGCGCCGCCGCTTCGAGCAGCACGTCGACGCTGACGCCGCCGAACCGGGTGCCGAACTTCGACCACGTGGTGACGCAGTGGATGTCGCCGGCGTACTCCGACTGCGGGAGCGCGTGCGCCTCGTCCCAGGTCCAGGTGCGCGGCTGCGCCACCAGGCCGTCGACAGTCATCGTCCAGGCCTGCGGGTCGAGGCGGGGCGTCACCTCGGCGGTGAGCACCGGCCAGTCGCGGCCCACGTCGTACTGACCGGGCGGGAGCCCCTCCCGCGGCTGGGCGCGCCGCCGTCCGATGAAGCCCCGGGTGGGTCCGGCCATCTGCGCTCCTCACACCGTCCCGGCGGTGCCGGGAGTCGTCAGGGACCAGTCTGCGCGCCGCGCGCCGCGGCGTCGAGACATGGTGCCGCAGCTCCGTGAGCCGAGCGCGCGCACCGCGGTGGTCGGGCACTCAGGGCATCGGGCGGTTCTCGTAGGGGGTGCTCAGCACGATCGTCGTCCGGGTGGACACGTTGGCCGCGGCCCGGACCCGGGCCAGGAGGTCCTCGAGGTCGGTGGGCGTCGCGACCCTGACCTTGAGGATGTAGGACTCGTCGCCGGCCACCGACCAGCACGACTCGATCTCTCCGGTGTCACGCAGCCGCTGCGGCGAGTCGTCGGGCTGGGACGGGTCGATCGGCCGGATCGAGATGAACGCGGTGAGCGGATGGCCCATCTGCTCGTGGTCGATCGTGGCGCCGTACCCGCGGATCAGCCCACGCTGCTCGAGCCGCTTCACGCGCTGGTGCACCGCGGAGGTCGACAGCCCGGTCGCCTTGCCGAGATCGGTGAAGGACATCCGGCCGTCGGCGGCCAGCAGGTTGAGGATCTTGCGGTCGGTGTCTTCCACGCGCTCAGCGTAGCGACATTCGACGTGCGAGGATGCCGCTGTGACCACGGGAAACGCCAGCAATCGGTTGATGCTGCTCGACACGGCGTCGCTGTACTTCCGGGCGTTCTACGGCGTGCCCGACAGCCTGCGGGCACCCGACGGCACCCCGGTCAACGCGGTGCGCGGCCTGATGGACTTCATCAGCCGCCTCGTCAACGAGTACCGACCCACGCACCTGGCCTGCTGCTGGGACAACGACTGGCGCCCGCAGTGGCGGGTCGACCTGCTCCCGACGTACAAGGCCCACCGCGTGGTCGCGGAGCGACCCGGTGACGCCACCGACATCGAGGAGGTGCCCGACCCACTGTCGGTGCAGGTCCCGATCATCCTCGACGTCCTGGACGCGTTCGGCATCGCGGTGGTGGGCGCCGACCACATGGAGGCCGACGACGTGATCGGCACGCTGGCCACCGGCGCCGGGATGCCGGTCGACGTGGTCACCGGCGACCGCGACCTCTTCCAGCTCGTCGACGACGCCGCCGAGGTGCGGGTGCTCTACATCGCCCGTGGCGTGGGGCGGCACGAGCGGGTCTCCGAGGCCGTGGTCCGTGAGAAGTACGGTGTCGACGCCACCCAGTACGCCGACTTCGCGACGCTCAAGGGTGACCCCTCCGACGGGCTGCCCGGTGTCGCGGGGGTGGGCGAGAAGACCGCGGCCACCCTGCTCAACCGCTTCGGTGACATCGCCGGGATCATCGCGGCTGCCGAGGATCCCGCCGGCGACATGGGCCCGGGGCCGCGGTCCAAGCTGAAGGCCTCGGCCGACTACCTCGCGGTGGCCCCCACCGTCGTCGCCGTGGTGCGAGACCTCGACCTGCGCGATCGCGACCTGACCCTCCCCCGCACCCCGGCGCACCACGACCGAGTGGTCGAGCTGGACCGGCGCTGGGACCTCGGCAGCGCCGCCGTACGCCTGGTCGAGGCGCTCCAGGGCTGAGACCCCGCCCGGATTCGCCGGTCGGGTGGTGTGTCGAGCCCGTCTGGGCTACTCGCTGTCTGGGGTCGAGAATGCTTGCCGTGGTCTCGGCGTCGGCCCTACGTTGCGAGTGGTGTGGCGTGCCCAGGCGTGGCTCTCGGGTTCCCACCACCTCCTGTCACTGCAGCGAAGGGTGCCACCATGCGTGTTCGTCTCCCCCGTCAGGCCGTGCTGAGGCTGGGGGTGGCCACGAGCGTGGCGGCGCTGGCCGTCACCGGGCTCACCGCCACCACCTCCGCGGCGCCCCCGGACCCCGCTGCAGTTCCGCCCACCGCGCTGAGCCTGGCGGCCGCACAGCCCCAGCTGGTCGACACCATCGACGCTGACAAGGCCACCTCGAGTGGCCTGGCTCGGACGCCGGCGGGGCTCAAGACGATCACCAGCGCCAAGAAGATCCCGGTGCTCATCAAGTACGACTACGACGCACTGGCCAGCTACACCGGCACCGTGCGCGGCTACGCCGCCACCAGCCCCAGCGTGACCCGCTCGGCGCTGCGCACCAGCAGCACCGCCTCGTCGCGCTACCTCGGCCTGGTCCGCACCCGCGAGCAGAACATCTCCCGTCGAGTCATCTCGGCCGTCCCCTCGGCCCGGGTGACCCGCAGCTACCGCGTGGTCTACGGCGGCGTCGCCGCCGTGGTGCCGGGCAACGCCGTGCGCCAGATCCTCCGGGTGCCCGGAGTGGTGGCCGTGCAGCGCGACGCGCTCAAGCAGCCCCTCACCGACTCCAGCGGTGCGTTCATCAACGCCGGCGCGGCGTACTCCGCGCTGCACAGCAAGAGCACCGCGGGCAAGGGGATCCTCCTGGGCAACATCGACACCGGCGTCTGGCCCGAGCACCCGTCCTTCGGGGCGCGCAAGGACCTGCCGGCCTACAGCGGCGCGGCGCTTCCCTGCGACTTCGGCGACAACCCGCTGACCGCGGCAGTGGACCCGTTCGTCTGCAACAACAAGCTGGTCAGCGGCCAGTCCTTCATGCAGACCTACGACTCCCAGAACGGCACCGGCTACCTGTACGCCGACTCTGCCCGCGACGCAGAGGGTCACGGCTCGCACACCGCCTCCACCTCGGCCGGCAACGTGGTCAAGGACGTGCAGACCCTCGGCCCCAAGCTGGCCCAGATCAACGGCATGGCGCCGGGCGCCCAGATCGCCGAGTACCGCGTCTGCGGTGCGGCCGGCTGCTACACCTCCGACACCACTGCCGCAGTCGAGAAGGCCATCGTCGACGGCGTCAAGGTGATCAACTTCTCGATCAGCGGTGGCAGCAACCCCACCACCGACCCGACGGAGCTGGCCTTCCTCGACGCCTACAACGCGGGCGTCTTCGTGGCGGCCTCAGCCGGCAACAGCGGCCCCGGCGCGAGCACCTCCGACCACCTGAGCCCGTGGGTCACCACGGTGGGTGCGTCCACCCAGGAGCGCGAGTTCGCCTCGACCCTGACCCTGACCGCCGACGACGGCGCGACCTTCACCACCGAGGGTGCGTCCTTGACCGCCGGTGCCGGCCCGCTGCCGATCGTGCTGGCCTCCGACGCGCCGTACTCCGACGCGATCTGCAACCACGAGGCGGCGCCCGGCACCTTCACCGGCAAGATCGTGGTCTGCCGGCGGGGCACCAACGCCCGCATCGTGAAGGGCTACAACGTCCTCCAGGGTGATGCCGCCGGCATGATCCTCTACAACCCGGTGCAGGCCGACGTGGAGACCGACAACCACTGGCTGCCGGCTGTGCACGTGGCCGACGGCACCGACATGGTGGCCTTCATCGCCGCGCACACCGGCATCACCGCCGAGTTCACCGCGGGTGCCGCCAAGAAGGGCCAGGGCGACGTGATGGCCGCGTTCTCCTCGCGCGGACCGGCGGGACAGTTCGTCAAGCCCGACATCACCGCGCCCGGCGTGCAGATCCTGGCCGCCATGACGCCGACGCCCGAGGACCCCACCGGTGGCCCGTCCGGCCAGTACTACCAGGCCATCGCCGGGACTTCGATGTCGTCACCGCACATCGCGGGTGCGGCGCTCCTCGTCGCGGCCGTGCACCCTGACTGGACCCCCGGTCAGATCAAGTCCGCGATGATGACGCAGGCGAAGACCGCGGTCCTCAAGGAGGACCTCACCACCCCGGCCGACGCCTTCGACATGGGGGCCGGACGCATCGACGTGGGTCGCGCGATCCACGCCCCGATCACGATCTCGGACAGCGCGGCCAACATGGCTGCCCTGACCGGCGACCTGGTGCACGCGATCGACCTCAACATCCCGTCGATCAACGCACCCACGATGCCCGGCCGGGTCACCACCACCCGCACGGTCACCAACGTCACCTCGCGCCCGCTGCGGGTGAGCGCAGGGGCCACGGCGCCTGCGGGCACCAAGATCAGCTTCACGCCCCGGGCGCGGACCATCCCGGCGGGGGGCAGCGGCTCGTTCGAGATCACCATCGACTCCACCGCATCCACGGGCTCCCAGCAGTTCGCCACGGTGAAGTTCAACACCCCGCGCGGCACGGCACACCTGCCGGTGGCCTTCGTGCCGAGGCAGGGCTCGGTGAGCCTGAGCCAGAGCTGTGACGCCACGGCGCTGACGCTGGGCGACACCGCGACCTGCACGGTGAGCGCGACGAACAACTCGTTCGACGCGCAGGACGTCACGCTGAGCACGTCGGTCAACCGCAACCTGCTGCTGGTCGGCGGCGCCGCGTCGACCTCGGCCACCCTCACCGGTGCGCAGCTCGGCGTGCCTTCGATGGGCGCCGGATCGACGCCGGTCGGGGGCTACTGGGACCTCTTCGACTTCGGCATCGGTGCCACGCCGATCGGTGACGAGACGGTGACGAACTTCAACGTGCCGACGTTCACCTACAACGGCCAGCCGGCGACCCGGGTGGGCATCGACTCCAACGGCTACCTGGTGGTCGGCGGGGCGACCTCGGCGGACAACGAGTGCTGCACGCTGCCGGCCGGGGCCTCCCCGAGCGCGCCGAACAACATCCTGGCGCCGTTCTGGACCGACCTCGACGGCACCGGGGCAACCGGTCTCCGGGTGGCCACACTGACCGACGGCGTCAGCACCTGGCTGATCGTGCAGTGGGAGGTGAACGTCTACGGCACCAGTGACCTGCGCTCCTTCCAGGCCTGGATCGGTCTGGGCGACACCCAGGACGTCTCCTTCGGGTACGCCGCCCCGCAGACCGACCCCGGCCAGCCCTACCTGGTGGGTGCCGAGAACGCCGCCGGTGCCGGCGACGTGCAGCAGCTGCTGCCCGCCGACGACATCGTGATCACCTCCACCGACCCGACCCCGGGCGGCACGGTGAGCTACGACGTCACGGTCAAGGGTGTACGACGCGGCGACGGCAACGTGCACAGCGAGATGGATGCCGCCGGCGTGCCCGGCACCACCACCGTGAACACGCCGATCACGGTGAGCCGGCGGTAGTGGACGCGGGTGGCCTGACCGGTCCCACGGGACCGGCCAGGCCACACCACCACGTCGTGGGCCGTGCGGCCGGGCGTCGTACGGTGGACGCATGAGCCACATCGCAGTCGTCGGAGGCAACGGCCAGATCGCCCGCCTCCTCCACCCGCTCCTCGTCCAGGCCGGGCACACCCCGGTGGCCCTGGTGCGCTCCGAGGAGCAGCGCGCCGACCTCGAGGCGCTCGGAGCGGAGGTCCGCCTGCTCGACATCGAGGAGAGCGACGTCGCCGAGTTCGCGCGGGTGTTCGCCGGCTGTGACGCGGTGGTCTTCGCCGCCGGAGGTGGCGCCGACGGCAACATCGAGCGCAAGCGCACCGTCGACCTCGAGGGGGCGCTCAAGTCGATCGCGGGCGCGCAGCAGGCGGGGGTGCACCGGCTGGTGCAGATCTCCGCGATCGGCGTGGACGCCGACCTGCCCGACGACACGTCGGACGTCTGGCGTGCCTACGTCGAGGCCAAGCGCGACGCAGACGCCGCTCTGCGGGAGTCCGGACTCCGTTGGACGATCGTGCGTCCGGGGCGGCTCACCGACGACCCCGGCACGGGCAAGGTGACGCTGGGGCCTGAGGTGCCCCGGGCCGACGTGCCCCGAGCCGACGTGGCGGCCGTGGTGTCCGCGGTGCTGCAGGAGGACGCCGGCGTGCACGCCCAGTGGGAGCTCGTCGGCGGGGACGTCCCGGTGCACGACGCGGTGCTCCAGTCCTGAACCAGCACCTGAACCCGGACCTGAACCCAGGGCCTGGCTGTCGGGTCGGCCGCCGGCCGGATCAGGAGCTGAGCGAGGAGTAGGACACGACCCCGCGGCGCAGCAGGGTGCCCGTCTCCCGAGCCGTCCGCCTGAGCGCGGTGTTGCCGGCCGCGTCGGCGATCTGGTCGGTGACGTCGAGCAGCTGCTTCATCCAGCGCACGAAGTCGCCGGCCGCCAGGTCGGTGCCGCCGAGCACGTCGTCGAGCGGGTCGCCCTCGGCCCAGCGGTACGCCGCCCAGGCGAACCCCAGGTCGGGCTCGCGGAGGAAGTCGAGCTTGTGCTCGCGCTCCAGGGCGTCCAGCTCGCTCCACAGATGCACCATGTCGGCGATCACCTGGCGCACCCGGCCGCCGGGGAGCCGGGGCGACGACGCGTCGTCGGCACGCCGTGCCTCGAAGACCAGGATCGACAGTGCGGCGGCGAGCTCCGAGGCGGTCAGGTCGTCCCACAGCCCGGCGCGCAGCGACTCGGCCGCCACCAGGTCCATGTCGGTGTAGATCCGGCGCAGGTGCCCACCGCGCTCGGTCACGCGGTACTCCCCCGCGTCCTCCTCGAGGTACTCCAGGGCCAGCAGCACCTCGCACACCCGGTCGAACTGCCGGGCGATGGTGTTGGTGCGCTGCTCGACCCGCCGCTTCAGGGTGGCCGCGTCGCGGTCGAGCTTGAACCAGCGCTCGCCCCAACGGGCGTGCTCCTCGCGGTCCGGGCAGGCATGGCACGGATGGGCCTTGAGCTCGGCGCGCAGCCGGTCGATCTCGGTACTGTCACCGGGGGCCGGACGGGTGACCGGCCGCGACCCCCGCGAGGGCGGCGGCGGGGCCAGCCCGTGGGTCCGCGAGCTGAGAGCCGAGGCCAGGTCGCGACGCATCTGGGGGTCGCGCCCGTTGAAGTTGCGGGGCACCTTCACCGTGGTCACGGCCGCCACCGGCACCGGGAAGTCGAGCGCGCTGAGTCGGCGGGCCTGGCGTTGAGCGGTGACGACGTACGGACGCGGCGAGTCGCCGGCCAGGCCGGGGTCGACGACCACGGCGTAGCCGGAGAACTTCCCGGCCGGCACCTGGATGACGTCGCCCGGCCGCAGCTTCAGCAGCGACTCGATCGCGTCGTCCTTGCGGTCCTGGCGACGCGATCGCGCCGAGTTCTTCTCGGCGTCCGAGAGCCTGCGGCGCAGGGCGGCGTACTCCATGAAGTCGCCCAGGTGACAGCTGGCGGCCTCGGCGTACCCGGCGAGGGCGTCCTCGCTCTTGCGCAGCTGGCGGGCCAGCCCGACCACGGCCTTGTCGGCCTGGAACTGGGCGAACGACGACTCCAGGAGCTCGCGGGACCGGTCGCGGCCGAACTGGTGCACCAGGTTGACGGCCATGTTGTACGACGGCCGGAACGACGAGCGCAGCGGGTAGGTGCGGGTGGAGGCGAGCCCGGCCACCTCCTTGGGGTTCATCCCCGGCTGCCACAGCACCACGCCGTGGCCCTCGACGTCCAGGCCCCGGCGGCCGGCCCGGCCGGTGAGCTGGGTGTACTCGCCGGGGGTGATGTCGGCGTGGGTCTCGCCGTTCCACTTGCTGAGCTTCTCGATCACGACGGTGCGCGCCGGCATGTTGATGCCCAGGGCGAGGGTCTCGGTGGCGAAGACGACCTTGCACAGCCCGCGCAGGTAGAGCTCTTCGACACACTCCTTGAAGCGCGGCAGCATGCCGGCGTGGTGCGCGGCGATGCCGCGGGTCAGGCCGTCGAGGAACTCGTGGTAGCCGAGCACCTGGAGGTCCTCGTCGGGCAGGTGTCGGCACTTGTCCTCGACGAAGGCGAAGATCTCGTCACGTTCCTCCGGCGACGTGAGCCGGAGGTTTCCGTTGAGGCACTGGGTGACCGCGGCGTCGCAGCCGACCCGGCTGAAGATGAACACGATGGCCGGCAGCAGTCCTTCGCGGTCCAGGCGCTCGACCACGTCGTAGCGGCTGGGCAGGTAGAGCCGGCGCCCCTGCGGCTTCTGCCCGCGCCCGCGCTGGCCCTTCTTGTCCCGCCGGTCCTTGAACCGGGTGCCGGCCCAGTCGTCGCGGGCCACCCGCAGCAGCTCGGGGTTGACCTGGGCTCCCTCCTGGGCGAAGCCGGCACGCGCGTCGTCGTCCTTGTCGGAGAAGAGGTCGTGCAGCCGCTTGCCCACCATCACGTGCTGGAAGAGCGGCACCGGGCGGCGCTCCTCCACGATGGTCGTGGTGTCGCCGCGGACCGTCTCGAGCCACTCGCCGAACTCCTCGGCGTTGGAGACGGTCGCGCTCAGGCTGACCAGGGCCACCGACTCGGGCAGGTGGATGATGACCTCCTCCCACACCGCGCCGCGCATCCGGTCGGCCAGGTAGTGCACCTCGTCCATCACCACGTAGCCGAGGTCGAGCAGGGTGCGGGAGCCGGCGTACAGCATGTTGCGCAGCACCTCGGTGGTCATCACCACGATCGGCGCCTCGCCGTTGATGCTGTTGTCACCGGTCAGCAGCCCCACCCGCTCGGCGCCGTAGCGGCGCACCAGGTCGGCGTACTTCTGGTTCGACAGTGCCTTGATCGGCGTGGTGTAGAAGCACTTGCGGCCGGTCTCGAGGGCCAGGTGGACCGCGAACTCGCCCACGATGGTCTTGCCGGAGCCGGTCGGCGCCGCCACCAGCACCCCGCGGCCGTCCTCGAGCTCGCGGCACGCCTCGAGCTGGAAGTCGTCGAGCGGGAAGTCGTAGAGACCCGTGAACTCGCGCAGGATCGGGTGCCGACGCCCGGAGCGGTAGTCGGCGTAGCGCTCCGACGGGCTGGGCTCGACGGGGCTGTTCATGCGATCACCGTCAGCGCGCCCGGGGCCGCCTCGATGGTCAACGGGAGCGGACCGAAGCGCTCGCCGTCGGCGTAGGCGACGATGCCCGCGGTGTCCACGGTGACCGACCTGACCCGATGGTGCTCGTACTGCGGCACGTTGACGTGCGTGCCCTTGAAGAGCTTCGGATAGGTGCGCACCAGCCCCAGCCGGGACATCGGCCGGATCACCACGACGTCGAGCAGCCCGTCATCGAGCAGCGCTCCCTAGGTGATCCGCAGCCCTCCACCGAACGACCACCCGTTGCCCACGGCGACCAGCATCGCGTCGACCTCGCTGGTGACCCCGTCGAGCAAGAGGCGGTAGTGCAGCGGTTCGAAGGTGCGCAGCTCGGCCAGGGTGGCCAGGTTGTAGCGCATCTGGCCCCGCGGCCACGTCATCGTGTTGGCCCGCTCGTTGACGACCGCGTCGAAGCCTGCGGCCAGCACGGTCACGAACACCCGGTCACCACAGCGGGCCAGGTCGACGGTCCGCCGTTCGCCCGCGACGACCCGATCCGCTGCCGCGACCGGATCCTTGCGTGGCAGGTCGAAGTAGCGGGCGGCGTCGTTGCCGGTGCCGGCCGGGATGATGCCGAGTGCTGTCGCGGTGCCGGCCACCGCCTGGGCGCCCAGGTTGACCAGCCCGTCGCCTCCGCAGACCACGAGCGCCTCCACACCGTCGCGGACCGACTGCCGGGCCAGGGCGAGCGCCTCGACCGCGTCCCGGCCCTCGAAGCTACGGACCACGAGCCCACGCTCACGCAGGCGGGCCACGGCCCGGTCGCGGTGCCGGGCTCCCCTGCCCCTGCCCGCCGTCGGGTTGGTCAGGAAGGCGATCTCGCGGGTGTCGGGCACCGGCACAGCCTAGCCAGCGATCAAGGCGCGACCCGTCCGACGGCACCGATGCGCAGTGCCACGATCATCTGTTCGGGGCGACCACCCACCGCCTTGGCGAAGCGGGCCAGCGCGGCCAGCACCTGGTCGGCGGTGAACTCGTGTCCCGGTACGGCGAGGGTGAGCCTGCCGTCGTACTCCACCAGCAGCACCTGGTCGTGGTGCCAGGCCTGGTGCGCGCGTCGGCGCCAGCCCGAGTCGGCGACTTGCTGCGGGTAGGCCTGGTCGATGGCGAGCAGGTCGCAGACCAGGTCGTCGTGCCCCTCGCACGTCACCCGGCCGTGGATGTGGTGGCCGAACCGGGCACCGGAGTCGGCGTACCAGGTGATCT
>JBBQRV010000018.1:0-27729 GCA_038214475.1 Propionibacteriales bacterium
GATGTAGGCCAGCGACTGCTGCAGGTCGATGATGTAGATGCCGTTGCGCTCGGTCATGATGAAGCGCTTCATCTTCGGGTTCCAGCGACGGGTCTGGTGTCCGAAGTGGACGCCGCTCTCGAGGAGCTGGCGCATGGTCACGACTGCCATGGTGTGATCTTCCTGGTCTGGGGCGGCACACCGCGCTGCCCGCCTTGCTCCGCGAGGAGAGGCGGACCGGTGCACCGGCCACGTAGTTTTCAGTTGCCGCAGCAGACGGGTGCCTGCTGCCCTGACGCCGCGCGAGACCCGACCCGACCTACGTCGGGACTGAGGGTCGCGCCCACGGGTGACCGGGCCTGCCAGGGCGGGCCCGTCGTGGTCTGCGGACGTGCGAAGTCAATCCGGGTGGATTGCGGTGTTCACCTTACTCGACCGACACGCCCGACCACCAATTGCCCGACCCTGCCGCGACGGTCCCCGAGATGCACCCTTCGCCATGCACATCGGAGCCGGCGACCGGAGCCCTCCACAGGCCGGCCCGACGTGCTCGCCGGGGACCGGCGCGCCGGTCATGGTGAGGGGGTGTTCACGGGCATCACCACCACCCTTTCCCGGGCGGCCGCGCTGGCCGCCCCGCTGGTGGGCGCGGTTGTCGGCCTCCTGATGGCGCCCGCGTTCGCGGCGACTGACCCGGTGGGGGTCTGGCCACTCCAACCCGAGCCCGACGTGGTCCGCCCGTTCGAACCCCCCACCGACCCGTTCGGCCCGGGACACCGGGGCATCGACCTGGCGGGAGGCGTCGGGCAGGGGGTGCACGCGGCGCTCGCGGGCACCGTGGCCTTCGCCGCTCCGCTCGCCGGGCGCGGAGTCGTGGTCGTCGACCACGGCGACACTCGCACCACCTACGAGCCGGTCGCGGCGGAGGTCCGGATCGGCGACAAGGTGACGGCCGGCGACCGGGTCGGACTGCTCGAGCTCGCCGGTTCGCACTGCTTCCCCGCAGCCTGCCTGCACTGGGGCTGGCGCCGCGGGGACGTCTACCTCGACCCGTTGCGACTGGTGGGTGGCGGTCCGGTGCGGCTGCTCCCCTTGCAGATGCCCCTCACCGGGTCAGGCAGGATGGCCGCATGCCTGCCGCTGCCCGCCGCTCCGCGTGGCTGCTGGTCATCGGCGTCGTCGTCCTGGCCTTCAACCTGCGACCCGCGGCCGTCAGCGTCGGGCCGGTCCTCGACGAGCTCACCCGTGGCCTGGGCATGTCACCCACGCAGGCCGGCCTGCTCACCGCACTCCCCGTGCTGGCGTTCGCGGTCTTCGGCGCGCTCGCACCCCGTCTGGCACGCGGGATCGGAGTCCACCGCACCTCGTTCGCCGCCCTGGTCTGCGTCGTGGCCGGCCTCGCCCTGCGCTCCGCGACCCATTCGATCACCGCCTTCCTGGCCCTCTCCGTGGTCGCCCTGGCCGGGATGGCCACCGCCAATGTCCTCCTGCCCTCCCTGATCAAGCTGCACTTCCCGCACCGGATCGGGTTGATGACGTCGGTGTACACGACCTCGCTGGCGATCGGGCTGACGATGGCGTCGAGCCTGACAGTGCCGGTGTCGGAGGCCTTCGGCTCGTGGCGCTGGGGGCTGTTCATCTGGGCCGTGGCCGCGGCGCTGGCGGCGCTCCCCTGGCTCGGCCTGCTGCGCCACGACCAGGCACTGGGCGCACAGCCGCGCACGGTCCGGCTAGGCGACGTGGCGCGGACCCGGCTGGGCTGGGCGATGGCGCTGTGCTTCGGCCTGCAGTCGCTGCACGCCTACGCCGTCTTCGGCTGGTTCGCCCAGCTCTACCGCGACGCCGGCTTCTCCGGGACGACCGCCGGGCTGCTGCTGGGCGTGATCACCGGCATCACCATCCCGGTCTCCTTTGCCGCGCCGGCGCTGGCCGCCCGCCTGCACAACCAGTCCTGGCTCTTCCTCGGCCTGCTGTCCTGCTACGCGGTCGGCTACCTCGGGATGATCCTGGCGCCCCGTGCCGGGGCGTGGCTGTGGGCGATGCTGGTAGGGGTCGGCACCGGGGTCTTCCCCGTGGTGCTGACCCTGATCGGCCTGCGGGCCCGCACCGACGGCGGGACTGCCGCGCTCTCGGGGTTCACCCAGTCGGTGGGCTACCTGCTGTCGGCCATCGGTCCGTTCGGGATGGGCTACCTCAACGAGCGCACCGGCGGGTGGACCGTGCCGCTGATCTGCCTCCTGGTGCTGCTCGCGCCCCTCACCCTGGCCGCGCTCTACGTCTCGAGGCCCCAGCACCTCGAGGACTCGCTACGCAATCCGGAGCCCGTGCCACACCACTGACGTCGGGTCGCCCTCAGGCCCGGGGGTGCGCCTGCTGGTAGGCCTTCCGCAGGCGGTCCGTGGTCACGTGCGTGTAGATCTGGGTGGTCGCCAGGGAGGCATGGCCGAGCAGCTCCTGCACGCTGCGCAGGTCGGCGCCGCCTTCGAGCAGGTGCGTGGCCGCCGTGTGGCGCAGACCGTGTGGTCCGATGTCGGGCGCTCCGGGCACGTCCGCGATCCGGTGGTGCACCAGGCGGCGTACCGCCCGCTGGTCGATGCGTTGCCCCCGCGCACCCAGGAAGAGCGCCGCCCCCGCGCCCTCGGCCCGCAGCTGGGGGCGGGCCTGGGACAGCCACCGGTCCAGGGCCCGGGCGGCCGGCTGGCCGTAGGGCACCATCCGTTCCTTGCGCCCCTTGCCCAGCACCCGCACCACCCTGCGCTCCCGGTCGACGTCGTCGATGTCGAGGCCGCACAGCTCGCCCACGCGGATCCCGGTCGCGTAGAGCAGCTCGAGCATCGCCACGTCGCGCACACCGACCGGGCCGTCGTCGAGGGCCACCTCGGCGGCGGCGTCGATCAGCGCGCGTGCCTCGTCGGCCCTGAGCACGGCCGGAAGTGGGTGGTGCCCCTTCGGCGAGGCCAGCAGCGCACCCGCGTCCCGCTCGGCCCGCCCGGTGCGCACCAGCCAGGCCGTGAACACCCGGGCCGCGGTGCCCCGTCGGGCCATGGTGGTGCGAGAACGCCCCAGGGTCTGCTGCTTGGCCAGCCAGCTGCGCAGGGTGCGCAGGTCGAGCGAGACCGCGTCGCCGTGGCCGAGCCGGTGCGCGTGCTCGAGCAGGCCGGCGATGTCGCCGACGTAGGCGCGCACCGTGTGGCTCGACAGGTCGCGCTCGGACGTCAGGTGCCGCTCGTAGTCGGCCAGCACGCGGGCCATCGGCTCGGGAAGCCCCATGGTGGACCCGGGATCGGGGTCCGGCACGGGTGGCGCTGCGTCCGCGGGCATGTGCGAAGTCTAGGAACGCAGGCCTTCCGGATGCCGGACGCGGGCTCATCCCCGCGCGGCGTGCCCGAGCACCCATCCTCCCGGGGCCGAGGCCACCAGGTCGCGCTGGTGCAGTCGCTCCAGCGTCGCCCCGACCTCGAGCACGCCCAGCCCGGAGGTGCGCGCGATCGAGGCGGCGCCGGCGGGCTGGGTCACGGGCACTGCGTCGAGCACCCGGGCCTCGCGGACCGACAGCCGGTCACGCACCCGCTCGGCGCCCCGGGCGGGGGTCACCAGATGGTCTCCCGAGGGAGCGACGACCTCGAGCACATCGGCTCCCGAGGTGGCCACCACCGCCCCACCGACCCGCAGCAGCTCGTGCACCCCCTGGGACTGCGCACTCGTCACCGGCCCGGGCACGCCGAGCAGGGGCCGTTGCAGACGTTCGGCCCAGTTGGCCGTGTTGAGCGCGCCGCTGCGGACCGCCGCCTCGACCACCACGGTGGCACCTGACAGCGCCGCGATCAGCCGGTTGCGAGAGAGGAACCGCACGCGCATCGGGGCACAGCCCGGCGGCAGCTCCGAGACGACCGCCCCATGCTGCGCGATGTGCTCGATCAGCGGCCGGTGGGCGCTCGGGTAGGCCCGGTCAGCTCCGCACGCGAGCACGGCCACCGTGTGACCACCACCTGCCATCGCCCCGCGGTGGGCAGCCTGGTCGATGCCGAAGGCCGCGCCCGACACCACGCACGACCCTGCCTCCCCGAGGGTGGCTGCGATGCCACCGGCGACGTCGGTGCCGTAGCTGGTCGCCGAGCGGGCCCCGACCACCGCCACGGGCCTGACCAGCTCGTCGAGGCGGAGTGGACCCCGCACCCAGAGACCGAGCGGGACGCCTCCCCGGCCCTGCACCGGGTCGGCCCGGGCCAGGTCGTCGACCTGGGCCGGCCACTCCTCGTCACCCGGAATCAGGTAGCGCAGACCCCGCGCGGCTGCGCGCCGCAGCTCCTCCGCCGGATCGAGCCCCGCCAGCCTGGCGGCCACGTCGGTGAGCATGCCGCCCACGTCACGCTCGGCGGCCAGGGCGTCGTGCAGGCCCACGGCACCCAGCTGGGAGACCAACCCGGAGAGCCTGGGGTCACCCGGCTCGGTGAGACGACACAGGGCGACCCGCGCCAGCCGCTCCGCGTCGCTCACCCGGCCCTCCTCGCGTCGAGGGTGGTCACCAGCAGCGGAGCCCCGGCGCGCAGGCGCAGCGCCACGTCGAGCTCGTCGATGCCCGGGCGCTCGACGCCGTGTAGGTCGGCGATCGTCCAGGCGAGCCGGTGCACGCGGGTCGCTCCGCGCCGGGTGAGCCGCCCGGAGTAGGTCTCGCTGTCGAGGCGGTGCGACGCGGCCTCGGTGAGGGGCCAGTGCTCGGCGAGCACCGGCCCGGGTGCCTGCGAGTTCGTGCGCCACGGTTCGTCACGGAACCGCTCACGCTGCCGCTGCCTGGCGGCGGCCACCCGCGCGCGCACGGTCGCGCTGGTCTCCGGGGGCGATGCCAGCGGGTCGCGCTGGTCCCGGAGCTGCAGCGGCTCCACATGCCGGGTGATGTCGATGCGGTCGGTCACCGGGCCGGTGAGCTTGCGCCGGTAGTCGCGCCTGCGCACCTCGGGACACTCGCAGCTGTTGAGCACGGCGGAGGGGTGGTAGTTGCCGCACGGACATGGGTTGCACGCAAAGACGAACATGCCGCGCGCCGGGTAGGTGACGGTCTCGTCACCCCGACCGATGGTGATCTCACCATGCTCCAGCGGCTGGCGGAGAGCCTCCACGATGTCGGCGTTGAAGAGGGGGAACTCGTCCATGAAGAGCACCCCGCAGTGGGCCCGGCTGATGTCACCGGGACGGACCCGGCCGGTGCCCCCGCCGAGCAGGCTGGCCCGGGTCGAGGACGTGTGCGGAGCGCAGAACGGCGGCCGCGAGATCAGCCCGGCAGCGGGTTCCAGGACGCCGGCCAACGAATGGATCGCGGTCAGCTCCAGCGACTCCTCGACCGAGAGGTCGGGCAGGATCCCCGGGATCCGCTCCGCGAGGGTGGTCTTTCCGGCGCCCTTCGGGCCGCTGAGCAGCAGGTGGTGCCCACCCGCGGCGGCGACCTCGATCGCGTAGCGGGCATCGGCCATCCCTCGGACCTCTGCCAGGTCGACCGCCTCCACCCTGCCCTCACCGCGCCACGACAGCAGCCGGCTGCCGGACATCGCCTCCACCGGGGGCGCGTCGGGCACCTGCTCCCCTGCGAGCTCGGCCACCACCTGGGCCAGCGAGCGCATCCCGAAGACGGCCATGCCCGGCACCATGGCCGCCTCGCGGGCCTGGGGCTCGGGCACGAACACGCGGTGGACGCCCTGGGCCGAGGCCGCCATGGTCATCGGCAGCACGCCGGACACCGGCCGCAGCCGGCCGTCGAGGGTGAGCTCGCCGATGAACACCGTGCCTGCCAGGGACCGGGGATCGAGCGCCCCGGAGGCGCCGAGGACGGCGATCGCGACGGCGAGGTCGAAGTGCGGCCCCTGCTTGGGTACGTCGGCCGGCGACAGCAGGATCGTGACCCGCCGGGTGGCCGGCCAACCGAGGCCGCTGTTCTGCACGGCCATCCGGCAGCGGTCCCGACCCTCGTTGATCGCGGCGTCGGGACGGCCCACCAAGGTGGTGCCCACCACGCCCTGCGAGACGTCGACCTGGACGTCGATCAGGTGACCGAGGGCGCCCTGGAGGGTGATGGTGCGGGCGGTGGCGCAGGGCATCAGCCGATGCCTCGGACGTGCTCCACGACCGCGGGGCCGGTGCGCGGACGCAGGATCCCCACCATGTCGAGGCGGACCTCGTCAGGCCGCACCGGGTGCGCCTCGAGCCACCGTGCGGCCAGCCGCCGCAGCCGGGCCACCTTGGTGGGGGTGACCGCCTCGAGTGGAGAGCCGCAGGCGACGGAGCTGCGGGTCTTGACCTCGCAGACGACCAGCACCCGGCCCTCGCGCAGCACCAGGTCGATCTCTCCCTCGGGGCAACGCCAGTTCTGGTCGAGCACGACCAACCCTCGGGCACTGAGGTGACGGGCAGCCAGCGCCTCGCCGTAGCGGCCGAGCGCCAGGCGGTGGGACGTGGCGGCGGTTGGTGTCGTCATCGAAGACCTCCTGCGAACGAGGCTCCCGCGCCCCGCCGACGGCAGGGCGCCGGGGCACCCGCCCTGTGCAGACCGGTCCCCGACGCGGCCCCTGTGGACGGCTCCGGGCCGGGTCCGGGCTGGGTCCGGGCTGGGTCCGGGCTGGGTCCGGACCGGTCGGCCACGTCACACCCGGCTCGTTTGGCTTCCGGCCCGGGGCCGGGTCCACACTGGTGCCGCGATGGCCGAGAACCCCGAGAACCCCGAGAAGTCCCCGAAGCCCGAGAAGAACGAGACCTACCAGACCATGGACCTGGCCCTGCGGGTCGGGGAGCTGCTGCTGTCCGCGGGTGCGGGTGCGGCCGACGTGGGCGCCCAGATGCTCAACGTGGCCTACGCCTGCGGGCTGCGCTCGGTCACCGCGGACGTGACCTTCACCGAGCTGGCGATGAGCCACCAGCCGACGTACGGCCAGCCGGCCCTGATCCAGCTGCGCCAGGTGCGGCACCGGGTCACCGACTACGGCGACCTGACCCAGGTCGATCACCTGATCCGCGACCTCGTCGAGGGGCACGTGGACCGCGACCAGGCCAGCGCCCGGCTCAACCGGATCGTGTCGTCGGGCCACTCGCTGCCGCGCTGGGCGGTGATGCTGGGCAACGGCGCGATGGGCTCCGGTGTCGCGCTGATGCTGGGCGGCCAGGTCACGGTCATCCTGATCGCGTTCGTCGCAGCGGTGCTCATCGACGTGATCCAGCGCCGGATGTCGCGGCGGCGGCTGCCGGCGTTCTACCTGCAGGTGGCCGGCGGACTGGTGGCCACCCTGATCGCGGTTGCGGTGGCGGCCGCCGGGGTCTCGGTCGCCCCCAGCACCGTGATCACGGCCAGCATCGTGCTGCTGCTCGCCGGCGTGAACTTCATGGGCGCCATCCAGGACGCCCTCACCGGCTACCCGCTCACGGCGGGCGCGCGGATCCTCGAGGCGATGCTCGCCACCGCCGGCGTCATCGCGGGGGTGTCCGGAGGTCTCAGCGTGGGCAAGATGTTCGGGGTCCGGCTGGGTCAGTTCACTCCCGGGGCAGCGGCGTTCTCCGACCTCCCCCTGATGGCCCTGGGTGGCGCCGTGACCGCCGCGGCCTTCGCGTTCTCGTCGTACGCGCCCTACCGCGCCCTGCTGCCGATCGGGATCCTGGGTGCCGCGGCGACCTCGGTCTACTACCTGGCCTACAGCGCCGAGCTCGGCATCGCCTGGGCCTCGGCGCTGGGTGCCCTGCTGGTCGGTCTGGTCGCGTTCGCCATCGGTGGCCGGGTCCGGGTGCCACCGCTGATCGTGGTCGTCTCGACGGTGGTGCCGCTGCTCCCGGGTCTGTCGATCTACCGCGGCCTGTCGTTGCTCGCCGACGGCCGCGAGAACGGGCTGCTGTCGATGGTGAATGCGGCGGCGATCGCGATCGCGCTGTCGTCGGGCGTGATCCTGGGCGAGTACATCGCCCAGCCGCTCAAGCGGGAGGCCCGCCGCCTGGAGAACAAGCTGGCCGGTCCCCGGATGGTGGGTCCGATGCGCGCCGTACGGCCACGCCGCCGACGGCGGAGTACGCCGAGCGGCTGAGGCGACAGCCGGGTCAGGACTTCGGCGGGTCGATGTCCTGGGGGCTCAGCTCCTCGACGTTGACGTCCTTGAACGTGAGGACCTTGACGTTCTTCGCGAACCGCGCCGGTCGGTACATGTCCCACACCCAGGCGTCGCTCATCGAGACCTCGAAGAACACGTCGCCAGCCTCGGTACGGGCCTTCACGTCGACCTGGTTGCACAGGTAGAAGCGTCGGTCGGTCTCCACGACGTACTTGAAGATGGCCACCACGTCGCGGTACTCGCGGTAGAGGTTGAGCTCCATCTCGGTCTCGTACTTCTCGAGATCCTCGGCACTCATGCGCGACCACCCTCTTCGTCGACTGCGGCAGGACCATTCTGCACGTCCGGCAGGGTCTCCAGCCCGGCGGCCCGCCGGACGTTCACGAAGCGCATCCGGTGCACCGACGACGGACCGTGGGCGGTGAGCGCGGCGGCGTGCACCTCGGTGATGTAGCCCTTGTGCGTCTTGAAGTCGTACGACGGGAAGTCGGCGTCGAGCCCCACCATGATCCGGTCGCGGGTCACCTTCGCCAGCACCGACGCCGCCGCCACGCAGGCCGCCACCCGGTCGCCCTTCCAGACCGCAAGTCCGGGAGCACCCAGTCCGTCGACGGGGAAGCCGTCGGTGAGCACGTAGCCGGGCTTGACCGACAGCAGGGCCACCGCCCGCCGCAACGCCTCGATGTTGGCCACGTGCATCCCCAGCCGGTCGCACTCCTCGGGCTCCACGATCACCACCGACCAGGCCAGGGCGCGTTGCACGATGTGCGCGTAGCAGCGCTCGCGGGCCTTCTCGGTGAGCAGCTTGGAGTCGGCCAGACCCGGGACCACGCCGGCCCGGCCCTCCGGCAGGATCGCCGCGCCGGCCACCAGCGGACCGGCACAGGCACCACGGCCCGCCTCGTCCACGCCGGCGATGGGGTCGAGCCCACTGCGCCGCAGGGCGCGCTCGAACCCGTAGAGCCCGGCGTCCCGTCGCAGGGTCACGCCGCGGGGCAGGTCACTCATGCTCGGCTCACCCTGGTTCCGGCAGGTCCTCGAAGGTCGCGGGCCGCTTGATCAGCCCGAAGTGCGCGCGCGGCCAGACCAGCACGAACACCTTGCCCACCACCAGGTCGGTCGCGACGTACTCGTCCCCGGGCACGCACTCGGTCTGGCTCTCGCGGCACTTGTGGTACGACGAGTCGGCCGAGTGGTCGCGGTGGTCGCCCATCACGAACAGGTGCCCCTCGGGCACCGGGCCAGCACTCCAGTGGCAGCCGATCATCGGCCCGTTGCACTTGGCGGCGTTCTTCAGGTAAGGCTCGTCGAGCGGGACGCCGTCGACCATGATCCGGCCCTGGTCGTCGCAGCACGTGACGGTGTCGCCCGCCACGCCGATCACCCGCTTCACCAGGTGCCCGCCGGCCGGGTAGAGACCGATCTTCTCCAGACCGCGGGTCAGCAGGCCGGGGTCCTCCGGGGTCGCCTCGGAGCCCAGCCAGTCGCCCGGGTCCTGGAAGACCACCACGTCGCCGCGCTGGGGCGTCCCGCCGCCCCAGTAGGACCACTTCTCCACCAGGATCCGGTCGTTGTTGACCAGGCCCGGCTCCATCGACTCCGACGGGATGTAGAACGCCTGCACGAAGAACGCCTTGATCACGATCGCCAGCACCAGCGCGACGCCGAGCAGCAGGATCGACTCCTGCCAGACCGGCAGGTGCTTCCTGGCCGGCTCCGGCGCGGTGGCACGCGCACCCTCGACGGGCATGGGGTCGAGGTCGTCGTCAGTCACGTGGCAGAGCCTAACCAGTGCTTCGAGCCGATCCGGGAGCGGCTCGCGCGACCCCTCAGGAAGGCGCGGGGACGTCGGCGAAGGTCGCCGGCCGGGTGATCCGGCCGAAGTGGTCGCGCGGCCACACCAGCACGAACACCTTGCCGACCACCAGGTCGACGGGCACCCACTTGTCTGAGGGCTTGCAGCCGACCACACCCGACAGGCACAGGTGGTACGACGAGTCGGCCGACTCGTCGCGGTGGTCGCCCATCACGAACAGGTCCCCCTCGGGGACCGGTCCCACGCTCCAGCGCTTCTTGCACTGCGTCGGCATCGGCCCGTTGCAGCGGGCGTTGTTCTTGAGGTACGGCTCGTCGAGCGGTTGGCCGTTGACCATGATCCGGCCCTGGTCGTCGCAGCAGGTGACGGTGTCGCCCGCCACGCCGATCACCCGCTTCACCAGGTGCCCGCCGGCCGGGTAGAGACCGATCTTCTCCAGACCGCGGGTGAGCGTGCCGGGCGTCTCGCCGGCATCCTCGGGGCCCAGCCAGTCGCCCGGGTCCTTGAACACGACCACGTCGCCGCGTTGCGGCGTCCCGCCGCCCCAGTAGGACCACTTCTCCACCAGGATCCGGTCGTTCTTGACCAGGCCCGGCTCCATCGACTCCGACGGGATGTAGAACGCCTGCACGAAGAACGCCTTGATCACGACCGCCAGCACCAGCGCGATCCCGAGGAGCAGGATCGACTCCTGCCACAGCGGGAGGTGCTTCTTCTTCTTCTCCGGGGAGGTCGAGGACCCTCCGGAGCCCGTCGACCGCGACACCGTCCCGGTTTCGTCGAGGGGAGCCTCGTCGGGCACGGGGTCGCGGTCGGTCACGCGGCGAAGCCTAACCACCGGTTGGTGATCAGAACTCGCGGCGCTCCTTGATCTTGGCGGCCTTGCCGCGCAGGTTGCGCAGGTAGTAGAGCTTGGCGCGGCGCACGTCGCCGCGGGTCACGACCTCGATCTGCTCGAAGATCGGGGAGTTCAGCGGGAAGGTGCGCTCGACGCCGACGCCGAAGGAGACCTTGCGGACGGTGAACGTGCGACCGACGCCCGCGCCGTGGATGCGGATCACGACGCCCTGGAAGATCTGGACGCGCGCGCGGTTGCCCTCGACGACCTTGACGTGGACCTTGATCGTGTCGCCGGCGCGGAAGGCCGGGACGTCCTGGCGGATCAGGCCGGCAGACAGCTCGGTGATGACGTTGGTCATGATGTGCTCCTCGCGAATGCCACAGGTCGGCCGCGGAGTTGGTGGATCGTGGGTGGCGCGAGCCTGGTGACCGGGTGCGGGGCGCCCCCTGTGGCAGGCACACACGCTCATCCGGCGGGGAGACCCCGACGCGATGGATCGGCCGACTCGAGCCGAGGAGCAAGTTTGCCACAGCCGCGGCACCGGGCGGAAATCCCCCGCTCAGCGACGACGCTTGGTGAGCACCGCCGGACCGGACCGGCCGTCGAGCACCTCACGCATCGAGTAGCCTGCGCGCTTGTAGCGCCGCAGGTTGGCCTGGCTGTGCTTGCCCGTGAAGAGCTGGTACGACGTGGCGGCCGGCGGCGCGGCGTGCTCGGCGTGCTCGAGCAGCACCCGGCCCAGGCCGGCTCCGCGCAGGTCGGGAGCCACCATCAGTCGGCCGATGTCCCAGACCTCGCCCTCGAGGCGGCCCCGCACCGAGCCGACCAGCCGCCCGGCGACCCGCACCACCCAGGTGTCCCACTCCTCCAGGGAGGTCGCGGTGTCCTCCAGCGACTCGTGCAGGGTCGGGATGCCGAGGTCGTCGTTCACCAGTGCCTCGGTGACCCAGCAGGCCAGCGACAGGGTGTGCAGCTCCCCGGCGTCGGCCGGTGTGGCGGGCACGACCTCCCAGTCGCCGACGACCCGGCTGGGGTGCAGCAGGTCGGGCCGGCGGGCCGCGGTGCGGCGTACGGCCTGGTCGCGGCGCCAGGCCGCGATGGCCGCGTGGTCGCCGGAGAGCAGCACCGGGGGGACGTCGAGGCCGCGCCAGGAGGCCGGCTTGGTGTAGACCGGGTACTCGAGCAGCCCGTCCTCGTGCGACTCCTCGACCAGCGACTCGGGGTTGCCCATGAACCCGGGCAGCAGGCGCACCACGGCCTCGATGATGGCCAGCGCGGCCACCTCTCCCCCGTTGAGCACGTAGTCGCCTATCGAGATCTCCCGGACCTCGCAGCGACCCTCCGCGTGGTCGAGGACCCGTTGGTCGATGCCCTCGTAGCGCCCGCACGCGAAGACCAGGTGGGTCCGGGTGGACAGCTCGCGGGCGAGCGCCTGGCTGAACGGCTTCCCGCTGGGGGTGGGCACCACCAGCGTGCTGCCCGCACCCACCAGCGCGTCCAGCGCCTCGCCCCACGGCTCGGGACGCATCACCATGCCCGCGCCACCGCCGTACGGCGAGTCGTCGACGGTGCGGTGCCGGTCGTGGGTCCACGTCCGCAGGTCGTGCACGTGCAGGTCGAGCAGCCCCTTGTCCCGGGCCTTGCCGGGCAGCGAGAGGTCCAGCGGGCTCAGGTAGTCGGGGAAGATCGAGACGACGTCGATCCTCATCCGTCGGTGCCGTCCTCGGGCAGCGGGGTGACCAGGCCGGGACGGTCGGCGACGACGACCCGGCCCGCGGCCAGGTCGACCACGGGCACCAGTGCCTTCACGAACGGCACCAGGGTGTCGCGGCCCTCGGGCGTGCGGATCGTCAGCAGGTCCTGGGCTCCGCCGTGCACCAACGCGGTGACCTCGCCGAGGTGTCGCCCGTCCTCGTCGTGCGCGGCCAGCCCGACCAGCTGGTGGTCGTAGAATTCGTCGGGGTCGTCGGGGGTCTCCCCGGCGTCCAGCTCGACGTGCAGCAGCAGGCCGCGGGCCGACTCGGCCGCCGTGCGGTCGGGGATCTCGGTGAAGCTGACCAGCAGCCGCGACGAGTGCCAGCGCCGGCTCTGCACGGTCACCGAGCGCAGCGTGTTGTGGCTGCCACGGGGCGGCTCGGCCCGGAGCACGGTGCCGGGGGCGAAGCGCCGGTCCGGCTCGTCGGTGCGTACGTCGATGGTCAGCTCGCCACGCAGGCCGTGCGGTTTCCCGATCCGACCGACCACGACCTCGATGGTGTTCACCGGGTCAGGGTAGTGGGAGCCCCGGGAACGGCGAACGGGTGCCGTCCCCGGAGGGACGGCACCCGTTGCGCAGGTGTGCTGGTGTCAGCGACGGCGGTCGACGTCGACGAAGTCGACGCGCGCTCCCCCGCGCCCGGCCAGCGCCGAGACGACGGTGCGGAACGCGGTGGCCGTGCGGCCGTTGCGTCCGATCACCTTCCCGAGGTCGTCGGGGTGCACCCGGACCTCGAGGATCGAGCCGCGGCGCAGCTGCTTGTCGCGGACCATGACGTCGTCGGGATTGTCGACGACGCCGCGGACCAGGTGCTCGAGTGCGTCGGCCAGCATGCTCAGGCCTCGGAGGTCTCGGCGGCCTTGTCAGCCTCCGCGGTCTCGGCGGTCTCGGCCTCGGCGGCCGCACCCTCGGGAGTCTCGGACGCGGGGACCTCGGCAGGAGCCTCGGCGACGACCTCGGCCGGAGCCTCGGGAGCGGCCTCGGCAGGAGCCTCGGTGGTGTCCTCGGCCTTGTCGGCCTTCTTGGACGCCTTCTTGGTGACCGCGTCGCCCCTGGCCTCGCTGCCGGCCTCCTTGAGCGCCTCGTTGAAGATCTCGAGCTTGTCGCGCTTGGGCTCCTTGACCTTCAGCGTGCCCTCGGTGCCGGGGAGGCCCTTGAAGGTCTGCCAGTCGCCGGTGATCTTGAGGATCGCCGCGACGGCGTCGCTCGGCTGCGCACCGACACCCAGCCAGTACTGCGCCCGGTCGGAGACGACGTCGATGTACGACGGCTCCTCCTTGGGGTGGTACTTGCCGATCTCCTCGATGACCTTGCCGTCGCGCTTCTTGCGAGAGTCGACGACGACGATGCGGTACTGCGGCACCCGGACCTTGCCCAGGCGCTTCAAACGGATCTTGACGGCCACAGTTGTGGTGTCTCCTCGGAAGTTGTGTGTGATGAGGACCCCCGAACCGGGTGGGGACCAGGTGGTGGTTCCTCGATGGGCGCTGCGGGAACGGTTGAGAGGGACCGGACCCGCAGGACTCAGCCGCACATTCTGCCAGACCGGGGCGGCGCACCGAAATTCGGCCGACGTCCGGTCCCACAACTGGCCCCGCACGCAACTTTCTGGGGCCTCGTGGCGTCGTACCCACGACCGCCGCGACACCGTGCGACCACAGGAGAGAACATGACCGCGAGGCAGGAGACCGACCACCAGAGCACCCTCGAGGCGCAGCCTTTCACCGTCCCGGAGCGCCTCTCGGCGCCGCCGCGACTCAGCGAGCGGGTACCCGCGCTGTACCCCTGGGCGGTCCGGGTGCACCGGGCGCGCCGTCGGCTCGCCTGGCTGCATTCGGACGCCGTGTGGTGCAAGAAGCGGGCCGTCGCGCCGCTTCCGGTGCGGCTGGTCCGGCACGGCTCGCTGCTGATGCGGGAGCTCTCGGCCGACGAGATGGTGCTGCAGCGCAACAAGGTGGTCAACCTGCGGCTGGCGGCCGCCCGGACCGACACCGTGCTGATCCGGCCGGGCGAGACCTTCTCCTTCAACCGGGTCGTCGGCAACTGCACCCGGCGCAAGGGCTACGTGGACGGGATGCGGCTCTCCAACGGGGAGGCCGCCTCCGGCGTGGGAGGCGGCATCTGCCAGCTGGCGAACCTGCTGCACTGGATGTTCCTGCACAGTCCGCTCACCGTGGTGGAGCGCTCCGAGCACAGCTTCGACCCGTTCCCCGACAAGGGCCGGGTGCTGCCCTGGGGAGTGGGCTGCTCGATCGTCTACAACTACGTCGACCTGGTCGTGCGCAACGACACCGAGCACACCTTCCAGCTGCGTACCTGGGTGGGCGAGCGGCACCTGCGCGGCGAGCTGCGGGCGGACACCCGACCGGCCCTCTCGTACCGCGTGCACGCCGTGGGTGAGCGGTTCCTGCGGCACCGCGGCCGGATCTTCCGCAGCAACGAGATCTGGCGCAACGCGATCTCCCGCCGCACCGGCGACGTGGTGGGTGAGGAGCTGGTCAAGCGCAACTGCGCCCTGGTCAGCTACTCCCCCGACGAGTCGGTCGTGGTCGACGTCCCTGACTGATGGCCCGACTGACGGCCCGACTGACGGCCCCGGCCGGGCGCACCTGCTGGCGCCCCCGACCGGCGCGCGTTCAGCGGATCCAGACCGAGCGCGACTTGTTGGCGGTGGGCGTGGTCGTGTCGCCACCCAGGTAGCGGAACTCGTAGACGGCACGCCCTGTGGGCAGGTCGGCGAGCGTGAGCACGCCGCGGCCACCGGCGAGGGAGACCTGCCCGATGACCTTGCCGTGCGACTTGATCACCACGACGCCTACGACCTCGGCGACACCCGGCGCGGTCACGGACACGTCGACTCGCAACCGGCCCTTCCCGGCGTGCGCGGCCACGCGCAGCGTCGAGACGGACTTGACCGGCCAGGTGCGACCGCTGCGCGTGGTGAGCGTCCGGTAGCCGGGGCGGGTCAGGGTCACCTTGGCCCACACGCGGGCACCCAGGTCGGCCTCGGTGAGCACGTACGTCGTGCCGCTGGCGCCGTCGATCGGCACACCGTCGCGTACCCAGGTCACGGCGGAGGACGCCGCGGTGGGCGCGTAGCGGCCCGGGTCGATGCTGAGCGTCTCCCCGAGCCTGGGCGAGCCGGTGAGCACCGGGCTGCCGAGCGCGGTGAAGGTGGCCAGGGCCACCGCGGAGGTGGGCACCGAGGAGACGGCGACGTCGTCGTAGCCGTTCTTGGAGGCGGTCACCGTGACGTTGAGCGTCTTGCCGACCAGGTCCGGGCCGGGTGTCAGCGTCGCTCCGGTGGCACCGGGGATCGGCACGCCGTCTGCCGACCACTGGTAGGCCACCGAGGTCGGGGTGGGCACCCAGGTGCCGCTGCTGGCGGTCAGCTGGGCGTCGACGCGGGCGTCGCCGGACACCACGGGGGCGACACTGGCGGAGATCTGGCCGGGCCCGACGGCCGGCGTCGGGTTGGAGATGGAGGACGCCGCCGGGTAGCCGGTGCGGGACGCGACCACGCGCACCGAGATCCGCTTGCCCTGCACGGCAGCGGTGGGCCGGAAGGTGGCGCGGGTGGCACCCGTGATGCCGACGCCGTTGGCGCGCCAGTGGTAGGTGAACGTCGCTGGGCTCGGCGACCACGCGCCGGGCTGCGCGGTGAGGAGCCCGCCCACCTTCGCGGTGCCGGCCACGCTCGACTTGGTGGTGTTGCGAAGCACGACGTCGTTGAAGTGCACGAAGCCGCTGGGCCAGCTGCCGCCGGTGCGGGTCAGCCGGGCCCAGGAGAAGTCGCCGCCCCAACTGTCCTGCGACACGATGATCTCGTCGGCCGAGACGACCTGCTCGACGTAGGCGACGTGCCCGGCGGAGCCTGCCGGCCGGACGTTGGCCTTCCACCACGCGACCGCACCCACCGCGGGCACACCGTCGGTGATCTTCGGGTTGTAGCCGCCCCAGTAGGTGGCGTTGCCGCCCCCGGACCAGGGCCGGGAGTTCGGCATGCCGCTGCGCACCATCCGGTACGCCGCGTAGTTGGTGCAGTTGTGACCGCTGTACATCTGCCAGTACATCGTCGAGTTGGCCTGCCGGTAGCCGGCGTTGCCCATCCCGGCCTGGTTGCAGCCGATGTAGCCGGTGCACAGCAGCGACGAGCGCGCGAAGGTCGTGATCGCGCTCGGGTCCTGCGGCGGCCGCTGCGGCTTCACCCGGTCGGCGGACCCGGACCCGGTCACTCCGGCGTTCGCCGGAACGCCGGCCAGAAGTCCGGTCACCAGCAGGAGGCCGACGACCAGCGCCACCACGGGGGCGAGCGCCCCCGAACGCGGACGCGGACGGACACGGGGCAGGGCGCGGTCGAGTCGGGTCACGCCCGGGAGTCTAGGTGTCTGGTGGGACCAGAGTGGCGAAAATCGAGAATGTCAAGGCGACATGCCGAGGACACGCCGAGCCAGAACCGGGCGAACCGAGCCGGTCAGGCCACCACCACGCCCCTCAGCACCACCCGGTGGGGGCTGCGCAGCACCCCCAGGTCGGCCAGCGGATCGCGGTCGAAGACCACGAAGTCGGCCTCGGAACCCTCGGCCAGCACCGGGCTCCAGCCCAGCCACTCGCGCGCCCGCCAGCTCGCGGCGCCCAGCGCGTACTCCGCGCTCATGCCGTACGCCGCCAGCTCGATCACCTCCTCGGCGATCCCGCCGTGGGGCAGCACTCCCCCGGCGTCGGTGCCTGCGTAGAGCGCCACCCCGGCCTCGTAGGCCGCCATGATCGTCTCGCGCCGGTGCGCGTGCAGGTCGAGCATGTGGTCGGCGTACCCGGGGAACTTCTCCCGGCCGGCCTCGGCGAAGCCGGGGAAGTTGTCGAGCTGCTTGGCGGTGGGCACCAGCGCCGTGCCGCGCGCCACCATCGTGTCGATCAGGTCGGTGGACAGCCCGGTGCCGTGCTCGAGGCAGTCGATACCGGCGTCGATGAGGTCCGGCAGCGCCGTCTCGCCGAAGACGTGCGCGGTGACCCGGGCGCCGTGCTCGTGGGCGACGGCGATGGCGCGCCGCACCGCCTCGGCGTCCCAGCTGGGCGCGAGGTCACCCACGTCGCGCGAGATCCAGTCGCCGACGAGCTTCACCCAGCCGTCCCCTCGCTGCGCCTCCTGGGCGACGTACGCCGCCAGCTCGTCGGGCTCCACCTCGTGGGCATAGCCGCGGATGTAGCGCCGGGTGCGGGCTAGGTGCCGGCCGGCCCGGATCAGCCGGGGCAGGTCGTCACGTGACTGCACCCAGCGGGTGTCGCTCGCCGAGCCGCAGTCGCGCAGCAGCAGCGCACCGGCGTCCCGGTCGGCCAACGCCTGGCGCTCGGTCTCGTCGTCCTCGACGGCGCCGTGCGGACCGAGCCCGATGTGGCAGTGCGCGTCGACCAGGCCGGGCACGATCCAGCCGGAGGCGACCAGCTCGGCCCCGGGGTGCGGCTCGTAGGTGACCCGCCCGTCGACGACGTACAGCTCGCGGTTCTCGCCGTCGGGGAGCACCGGCCCCGTGAACTTCAGCACCGTCATGGCGCGACGCTATCGCGTCGCGCCATGGTCGGACCGGTGCTCCCGGCAGGTTCAGCGGGTGCGCAGCCCCCAACCGTAGGGGTAGAGCGGGTCGTAGTGCCGGTCACCCACGTTGATCGGCTCCTGCGCGACGCTGCGCGGCCAGCTCACCGAGAGCCGTCCGGTGAAGGGCCGGCGCCCGAACAGCACGTCGGCAACCCCCTTGCCCTCGCTGCCCGGCAGCCAGGCGGCGTCCAGCGCGTCGATCTGGCGCAGCAGGTCGGGCTCGATCACGATCGGCCGCCCGGACACCACGACCACCACGCACTTCACGGTGGCGGCGCACACCGTGTGCACCGCGGCCCGGTCGGCGTCGGAGAGCAGCATCGTCTTCTCCGGACGCGGCACGCCGTTGTCACCGGGGTCGTAGGCCCACAGCGGATGCTGGCGCTGGACACCGCTGCCGACGCAGGGGTACGCCGGGTGCTGGGCGACGCAGGGCGCACGATCGGGCGGGTGCTGGCCGACCTGTGCGCCTGCCTCAACCCCGAGCTGATCGTAGTCGGCGGGTCGCTGGGGTCCTCCGAGGCCCTCGTGCACGGCATCCGGACGGCCGTCGACCGGCATGCCCAGCCGGACACGGCTGCAGCCCTGGGCGTGGTGTCGGGCTCGTTGGGCGAGCGGGCCGAGCTGATGGGGGCGGTGAGCCTGGCGGTGGCCCGGGCGAGCCACGACCAGGCTACCGTCGCGGCTACTTGAGGAACTTCGAGAAGTCCTTGGGCAGCGACAGCTCGGCCGCAGCCTCCTCGAGGTCGACCTCGCCCGGGTTCGCGAACGGGTTGGCCGCGGTCTTCTCGGCCCGTGCCGCGATCGCCTTCTGCTGGGCCGCGGCCTTCGCCGGGTTCCCCGACACCCGCTTCTTGCCCTTGGCGCCCTGCTTGCCCTTCGGCTTGCGGCTGCCCGGACCGGGCATGCCCGGCACCGACGGCATGCCGGGCAGGCCACCGCCGCGGGCCATCGTCTGCATCATCTTGCGGGCCTCGAAGAACCGGTCGACCAGCGTGTTGACGTCGGACACCTGGCGGCCGGAGCCACGCGCGATCCGGGCCCGGCGCGAGCCGTCGATGATCTTGGGGTTGGCCCGCTCGGCCGGGGTCATCGACTGGATGACGGCCTGGATCCGGTCGATCTCACGCTCGTCGAACTGGGCGAGCTGCTCGCGCATCTGCCCCATGCCCGGCAGCATGCCCATGATCTTCGACAGCGACCCGAGCTTGCGGATCTGCTGCATCTGGGTGAGGAAGTCGTCGAGGGTGAAGTCGCCACTGGTGGCCAGCTTCTCGGCCGCCTTGCGCGCCTCGTCGGAGTCGAAGGTCTTCTCGGCCTGCTCGATCAGGGTGAGCATGTCGCCCATGTCGAGGATGCGCGAGGCCATCCGGTCGGGGTGGAAGAGGTCGAAGTCGGTCATCTTCTCGCCGGCGGAGGCGAACATGACCGGCTTGCCGGTGATGGAGGCGATCGAGAGCGCCGCACCGCCGCGGGCGTCACCGTCGAGCTTGGTGAGCACCACCCCGTCGTACCCGACGCCCTCCTGGAAGGCCAGCGCGGTGTTGACGGCGTCCTGGCCGATCATCGCGTCGACGACGAACAGCACCTCGTCGGGGTGCACCGCGTCGCGGATGTCGGAGGCCTGCTGCATCAGCTCGGCGTCGATGCCCAGCCGGCCGGCAGTGTCGACGATGACCACGTCGTGCAGCTTGCGCTTCGCCTCCTCGACCGAGGCGCGGGCGACCGCGACCGGGTCGCCGACGCCGTTGCCCGGCTCGGGGGCGAACACGGGGACGCCGACACGCTCGCCGTTGACCTGCAGCTGGTTGACCGCGTTGGGTCGCTGGAGGTCGGCGGCCACCAGGATCGGGGTCTTGCCCTGCTCCTTGAGCCACAGCGCGAGCTTGGCGGCCAAGGTGGTCTTGCCGGCCCCCTGGAGACCGGCGAGCATGATCACGGTGGGGCCGGTCTTGGCGTAGCGCAGCCGCCGGGTCTCGCCACCGAGGATGGTGACGAGCTCCTCGTTGACGATCTTGATGACCTGCTGGGCGGGGTTGAGCGCCCCGCTCACCTCTTCGCCACGGGCCCGTTCCTTGACCGCGGCCACGAAGTCCTTGACCACCGGGAGCGCGACGTCGGCCTCGAGCAGGGCGATCCGGATCTCGCGCGCGGTGGCGTCGATGTCGGCGTCGGAGAGCTTGCCCTTGCCTCGGAGGTTCTTGAAGGTGTCGGCGAGCCGGTCGGAGAGAGTTGCGAACAAGGCGTGGTCCTACGGGCTGGGGTGGCTGGGATTCGTGGACAAGGGTAACCGGGGCCGCCCTACGGTGGAGACATGACGGGATGGGTCTTCGGGGTGGCCGGGTTCCTGGTGGCCGCCCTGGTCGTCCTGGTCACCTCGCACCGGGCCCTGCGCAGCACGGAGCGCTCGTCGTCGGGCATGGCGGACGCGTTCGGCAACTTCATCGACGTCTTCGACCCGGCCCGGGCCAGGGCCGACCGCGATCTGGCCAGTCAGAAGCACCAGGGCGAGCTGGCGCCCTCCCCCGACGACGACGACCGCCCGATCCGGATCGAGGACCACGGCGGGGTGCGCCGGGTCACGATCCGCCGGGCTCCCCCTCCGCCCGGGTGACGGTCGCCTGCAGGGCCGCCCGTACGGCGTGCGCGGCATCGGCCGCCCGGGAGTCCGACAGCACGCCCGCGGACGACTCCTGCACGTAGAACACGTCCACGGCCTGCGGTCCCAGGGTCGACAGGTGGGCCGAGCGCACCGACAGGTCGAGGGCCGCCAGGGCCGCGCACACCAGGTGCACCACTCCGGGTCGGTCGTCCATGCGGACCTCCAGCACGGTCGCGCGCCGAGACGCCTCGGGCCGCACCGCCACGGTCGGTTCGAGGCGAGCCACCGCCGGTCGCGCCAGCCGGGAACGGGCGTCGACCCTCCCGGAGATGATCGCGTCCATCCGCTGCCGGAGCACCGCGGCGTCGAGCTCGTCCTCGGCGACGTCCCACACCGAGACGCCGACCGAGTCCTGCACCCATGCCCGCGCCGCCCGCACCGAGGCCCGCTGCAGGGCGAACATGGCGGCCGCATCGGCCAGCAGCCCCACCCGGTCACCGGAGATCACCGTCACCCGGGAACCCTCGGGTGCCGGCTGCACGTCGACGGAGACCGCGGACGGGTCGCGACGTACCTCCTTCGGGACCGGCACCTCGGCCTCGGGCACCCGCGGCGCCGACGACCCTGCGGCCCGGGCCACCAGGGTGGCCAGGCACCGGCGGGCGAGCTGCTGGACGAGGCCGGCCCGCCAGCTAGACCAGGCCTTGGGCGAGGCGGCCCTGGCATCGGCCTCGGTGAGGGCGGCGAGCAGCGAGAGCGCCTCGGGCGAGGTGATCCGCGCCGTCACCAGCTCCACGGTCGCCGGGTCGTCGGGGTCGCGCGTCGTGGCGGTCTCGGCGAGCAGGAGGTGCCAGCGCACCAGGAGGGCGATCAGCTCGACCTCGTCGTCCTCGAAGCCCATCCGGACCGCGATGTCGCGGGCGATCGGCTCGCCGGCCGCGGAGTGCTCGGTGAGCCCGCCCTTGCCGATGTCGTGCAGCAGGGCCGCGACCGCGAGCACGTCGGGCCGGGCCACGTTGCGGATCAGCGCGGAGGCCTCGATGCAGGTCTCGACCACGTGCCGGTCGACGGTGAAACGGTGGATGGCGCTGGCGTGCGGGAGCATCCGGATCCGTTCCCACTCCGGCAGGATCCGGTCCAGGCCACCGGTCTCCTCGAGGGTCTCCCAGACCGCCAGCAGCCCGCGTCCGGAGACCAGCAGCCGCACCAGCAGCTGCCGGGCACCCGACGGCCAGGGCGAGGGCAGGTCGGGGCACTCCCGCACCAGCCGGGCCGCGGTGGCGGGGGCCAGCACGACGTCGCGCTCGGCGGCCTCCGCGGCCGCTCGCAGCAGCATCAGGGGGTCGGACTCCGGCCGCGACCGGGCGTCGAGCACCACCTCGGCCCCCGACAGGGCCACCCCGGGAGCGATCGTGGTGAGCGACGGGCGGCGTACCTCGCGCACCGAGGTGGGCGGGTCGAGCACCGCCTCGGTCCGGCGCCAGGTGAGTCGGGAGATGTGGGTGATCCGCCGGCCCAGCTCGCGCACCAGCACCTGGGCGTCCAGCGCGGAACCCAGCCCGAGCTCCGCGGCCAGCTCGCCCCACATGTCCGGGGCGATCCGGTCGGTCGAGCGGCCGGCGACCGCGTGCACGACGTCGCGGACGTCGAGCATGGACTGCCGGCAGCGCTCGAGGTCGGAGTGCGGCACATCGACCAACCAGGTCGCCACCAGTGCCTTGAGCACGGTCGCGTCGCGCAGTCCGCCCTCCGCCTCCTTGAGGTCGGGCACCGAGGCGTGGGCCACCTCGCCCATCAGCTCGTGGCGGCTGCGCCCGAGGTCGCGCAGCTCGACCAGACGCTCGCGGGCCGAGCGACGCCACTGCGCCAGCAGCGTGGTGCGCATCCGCAGGGTGAGGTTGGGGTCCCCCGCGAGGTGGCGCATGTCGAGCTGACCGAGCGCCACCCGGAGATCGCCCTTGGCGGCCTCCAGCGTCTGCGAGGCGGAGCGCACCGAGTGGTCGAGGTCGGCGCCGGCGTCCCAGAGGGGGTACCAGAGCTGCTGGGCCAGGGCACCCGGGTCGACGTCGTCGTCGTGGACCAGCACCACGTCGAGGTCGGAGTGCGGCGCCAGCTCCCCGCGCCCGTACCCGCCGACGGCCACCATGGCCACGCCGGTGTCCGGCCCCGAGCAGGTGTCGTACGACGTGACGCAGAGCTCGTCCGCTGCGGCGGTCCTTGCGGCGCGCTCGGTGGACGTCACGTCAGATCGCGGCCTCGTTGCGGTCGCCGGTGCGGACCCTGACCACGGTCTCCACCGAGGTCACCCAGACCTTGCCGTCGCCGATGCGCCCGGTCTGTGCGGTGTTGACGATCGTCTGCACGACCTGGTCGGCGTCCGCGTCGTCGACGACGATCTCGATGCGGATCTTGGGCACCAGGGCGATGTCGTACTCCGCGCCCCGGTAGACCTCCGTGTGGCCCTTCTGCCGGCCGTACCCGCTGACCTCCGAGACGGTCATGCCGGTCACCCCCTCGATCTCCAGGGCGCCTCGGACGTCCTCCCACTTGTGCGGCTTGATCACCGCGGTGACGAGCTTCATGCATCCTCCTGGACGAAAGGCGCCGGGGCCCGGCCCGGAATGTCGGACCGGGCCCCAGCGTAGTGATTCAGATGGCGGCTTCGTCGCGGTCGCCGGTGCGGACCCGGACAACCGTGTCCACCGGGCTCACCCAGACCTTGCCGTCGCCGATCCGGCCGGTCTGCGCGGTCTTGACCACGATCCCGACCACGTCATCGGCGTCACCGTCGTCGACGACGATCTCGATGCGGATCTTGGGCACCAGGGCGATGTCGTACTCCGCGCCCCGGTAGACCTCCGTGTGGCCCTTCTGCCGGCCGTACCCGCTGACCTCCGAGACGGTCATGCCGGTCACGCCGAAGGTCTCGAGGGCCTCACGGACGTCCTCCCACTTGTGCGGCTTGATCACTGCGGTGACGAGCTTCATGCGCTGGCCCCTTCCGTGACGCTCTTGGACAGCAGCGATCCCGACGGAAGTCCGCCGCTCATGCTGGTGCCCAGGTCGTACGCCGCCTCGCCGTGCTGGTCGCTGTCGATGCCCTCGACCTCGGCCTCGTCGCTGACCCGCCAACCGATCGTGTACTTGATCGCCAGGGCGATGATCGTGGTCGCCACGGCGGACCACACGATGGCGATGCCGGCAGCACCCAGCTGGTCACCCAGCGAGCCCAGGCCACCGCCGTAGAAGAGTCCGTCGATCCCGCCGGGAGCCGACGCGGTCGACAGGAACCCGATCAGCACCGTGCCCACGACACCACCGACCAGGTGGACACCCACCACGTCGAGCGCGTCGTCGAGGCCGAAGCGGTACTTCAGGCCCACAGCGTAGGCGCAGGCAGCACCGGCCACGGCGCCGATCACGATGGCACCGGTCAGGTCGACCGCACCACACGACGGCGTGATCGCGACCAGACCCGCCACGATGCCGGACGCGGCACCGAGCGTGGTGGCCTTGCCGTGCAGCAGCCGCTCGGTGAGCAGCCAGGCGAGCATCGCGGCACAGGTGGCGATCGTGGTGTTCATGAAGGTGACACCGGTCTCCGACATGAACTGCGCGACGTTGGCCTCCTCGGTGTCACCGGTCAGCACGATGGACCCCACGTTGAAGCCGTACCAGCCGAACCACAGCAGGCCCGCGCCGATCATGGTGAGGGTCAGGTTGTGCGGCTTCATCGGCTCCTTGGCGAAGCCGATGCGCTTGCCGATGATCAGGGCCAGCACACCGCCGGCGACACCGGCGTTGATGTGCACGACCGTGCCACCGGCGTAGTCCTGGGCACCGAGGTGCTCGGAGATGAACCCGCCACCCCAGACCATGTGCCCGATCGGGAAGTAGCTGAGCGTGACCCAGAGGGGGAGGAAGACCACCCAGGCGGAGAGCTTCACGCGGTCGGCGATCGCACCCGAGATCAGCGCCGCGGTGATGACGGCGAACGTCAGCTGGAACAGGACGCCGATGTAGGAGTCCGAGCCGACGTCCTTGAGCCCGAACAGGTCGAACGGGTTGGCGAACAGGCCGCCGACGTCGTTCGGACCGAACGACATCGACCAGCCCCACAGGACGTAGACGATGCCGATGATGCCCAGCGAGATGTAGGACATCATCATCATGTTGAGCACGGACTTCGACCGACTCATGCCGCCGTAGAACAGGGCGAGCGCGGGAGTGGTCATCATCAGGACGAGGGCTGTCGCCACGAGCATGAAGGCGTAGTAGCCGTCCATGGAACCTCCAAGTGTTGCTGTCTCGGGAGGGCGGAGCGACCTCGCCGACCACTCTGTCGGACTGCACCCCACCCGGTTGACAGAACACTCACGTGGGCAGGTTTCACCGGGGAGACTGGATGTTTCGCGCAGGAAACGAGTTCCCCGATCGTGTTACTTCCGTGTGAACAGCGGGGGCCTCCACCCTGCCCCGACGTGCCTTCCGGCGACGGATCGCAGGACCTTGTGCCCTGAGGGTGAGCCTCCTCGCACGGCGAGGATCAGGGTGCCCGGGCGTTCCGACCCGGCTCACCATCCGACAGGAATCCTCATGCGCCGCCGTACCTTCGATGCCCTCATGACCATCACCGGGCTGACCCTGGCCCTGACCCTCGCCGTCGCCGCCGGGCTGCTGTTCTGGGCGCACTCGTTCGTGTCCGACCAGGTGACCACCCAGCTGTCCGCCCAGCAGATCTACTTCCCCGAGGCCGGGAGCGACTCTCTCAACGACCCTGCGGTGAAGCCCTACCTCACCCAGTACGCCGGTCAGCAGCTCACCACCGGCAAGCAGGCCCAGGCGTACGCCGACCACTTCATCGCCGTGCACATCGACGAGATGACGCAGGGCCAGACCTACGCCCAGCTCAGCTCCAAGGCGATGGCCAGCCCTGACGACGCCGAGCTGGCCGGCCAGGTTGCCACCGTGTTCAAGGGCGAGACCCTGCGCGGCCTGCTCCTCAACGCCTACGCCTTCGGCCAGATGGCCACCATCGCCCTGTACGGCGCCATCGCGGCGCTGATCGGCGCGCTGGTCCTGCTCCTGCTCAGTGTCCTCGGCGTGCTCCACCTGCGCCGGGTGCCCGTCGACCAGGAGGTCCGCCTCGGCACCGGTCATTCCCCCGTGACCGCCTGACCGCCGAGGTCGAGGAGGGCGTCCACGAACGACGCGGGGTCGAACGGAGCCAGGTCGTCGGGGCCCTCCCCCAGGCCGACCAGCTTCACCGGCACCCCGAGCTCACGCTGCACCGCCACCACGATCCCGCCCTTGGCGGAGCCGTCGAGCTTGGTGAGCACGATCCCGGTGACGTCGACGACGTCGGAGAACACCCGCGCCTGGATCATCCCGTTCTGACCGGTGGTGGCGTCTAGCACCAGCAGCACCTCCGTGACCGGGGTCTGCTTCTCGATGACCCTCTTGACCTTGCCGAGCTCGTCCATCAGGCCCTGCTTGTTCTGCAGCCGGCCGGCCGTGTCGACCAGGACCGTGTCGACGCCGCGGTCGATGCCCTCCTTCACGGCGTCGAAGGCAACGCTGGCGGGGTCGGTGCCCTCGGGGCCGCGCACCACCTCGACGCCCACCCGTTCGCCCCAGGTGGCGAGCTGCTCCACCGCCGCGGCCCGGAAGGTGTCGGCGGCTCCCAGCACCACGGAGCGGTCCTCGGCCACCAGGATCCGGGCGATCTTGCCGACGGTGGTGGTCTTGCCGGCACCGTTGACGCCGACGACCAGCACCACGCCGGGGCGGCCGTCGGCCCCGCTGATCGCGAGCCGGCGGTCCATGGTCGGGTCCACCAGGGTGAGCAGCTCCTCGCGCAGCACGTCGTGCGGGCTGGCGGTCTCGCCACCCTCGACCCGCAGCCGGTGGCGCAGGCGCTCGACCAGCTCCTGGGTCGGCGCCACACCGACGTCGGCGGTGAGCAGGGTGTCCTCGATGCTCTCCCAGGTGTCCTCGTCGAGGCGGTCCCGGCTGAGCAGGGCGAGGAGTCCGCGACCCAGCGCCCCTTGGGAGCGAGAGAGCCGCTGGCGCAGCCGGACCAGCCGCGAGGCGGTGCCCTCGGGTCGTTCGAGAGCGGGCGCCTCCGGCTCGACGTACGCCTCCGGCACCTCGGGCCCGGCGACCTCGACGTCCTCCGGCGCCTGCGTGGGCGGCGCGAGCACGTCTGTGCCGGCACCCTCCGAAGGGGCCACCCCAGCCCGGGTACGGCGTCCACTCGTCACCAGTCCGACCACAGCGAGCACGGCCACGACGGCGATTCCGACGATCAGGAAGATCCAGTCACCCATGCCGGTCATCCAATCACGCACGACCCCGGCGGCGTCATCCGTGGGCGGCAGGACCGGGCCCGGCTACTCCTCCAGGACCACTGCGAGGACGGTCCCCCAGAGTGACGCGCGCGACCGGCCCGGATCGCCATGATCGTCGACGTGAGGCGAGCTCACCGGCCACCAGGGCCGGAGGAGCCGGACAGAGGGGGAAACAGATGAACAGGATCACGAAGCGCAGCGGAGCGATGCTGGTGGCGGCCACGCTGCTGGGGGGCGTCGGCAGCTACACGGTGTTCGCCGGGTCGGCCGAGGCCACACCGATCGCCCAGAGCAAGTGCGCCTTCGGGCTGAGGACCATCACCCAGGCCGACGGCTGGAAGCCGCTGGGGCTGGGGGTCAGCATCACCAACGGCACGGCACCGCGTCGGGTCGTCGCCCAGCTGGCCGCGGACATGGGGGTGGTCACCGACGCCGAGGTGCGGGTCGGCTACTCGATCGACGGCGGACCGGTCCAGGAGAAGGTCTACGGCCCGGGCAACTTCGCCAACCACCAGGAGTTCTGGGAGACCCGCTCGACGATCGCGGTGATCCCGATGGCCAAGGGCAGCCACACCGTCACGCCGTACTGGCGGGTCAGCGGCAGCGCCGGCACCAGCGCTGCCTTCGAGGGCGGCTGCTTCACCGTGGAGGGTCGCACCTCCTGACCGACGACGAGCCCGGGGCCGCACCGCGGTCCCGGGCTCCGGCACGTCC
>JBBQRV010000019.1:0-27649 GCA_038214475.1 Propionibacteriales bacterium
GCCGTTGTTGTATCCCCCGTCAGCAACGGCTGGTTTTTACTTGCCCCGGAAAGGCGAGTGCGGCCCGTGGTGCGCCTCAGCGCAGTCGGGGCCGCACGGCCGTGGAGCCGGGGTCAGACGTTCACACCGAAGTCGGCCGCGATGCCCCGCAGGCCCGAGGCGTAGCCCTGGCCGACGGCCTTGAACTTCCACTCGGCGCCGTTGCGGTAGACCTCGCCGAAGACCATCGCGGTCTCGACCGAGGCGTCCTCGGTGAGGTCGTAGCGGGCGATCTCGCTGGAGTCGGCCTGGTTGACCACCCGCATGAAGGCGTTGCGGACCGCCCCGAAGTTCTGGTGGCGGTTGTCGGCGTCGTAGATCGAGACGGCGAACACCACCCGCTCCGCCTCGGCGGGGACCGCGGCGAGGTTGATCCTGATCAGCTCGTCGTCACCCTCGCCCTCGCCGGTGAGGTTGTCGCCGGTGTGCTCGACCGAGCCGTCGGCCGAGCGCAGGTTGTTGAAGAAGACGAAGTGGCCGTCGCTGAGCACCTTGCCGGCGCCGTTGACGACGATCGCCGAGGCGTCGAGGTCGAACTCACCGCCGGAGAACGTGTTGACGTCCCAGCCGAGACCGACGTTGACCGCGGTCAGGCCGGGGGCCTCCTTGGTGAGCGAGACGTTGCCGCCCTTCGTGAGCGAGACTCCCATGAGCTTGCCTTTCTGGTTGCGTGACTCAGTTCTACGCGATCGCTGGTTGTGCTGCTGCTGCGAGCGTAGGGGAAGTGCACCCGACGTGTACGACGTCCCTCCCAGCCGGCCGCGAACCGGCCGGGCCGTTTCACTCCGGTACGTGTCGTGCCGGAGCATGAGCTCGGCGTACTCCTGCGCCGTCACCTGGGTAGCGGTCGGGCGGGTGGCTGGCCGGGTGCGACACCGAGCTACTCCACGGGCAGCGGCGCCCGCGAGATCGGGCAGCTCATGCAGCGCGGGCCGCCCCGGCCGGAGCCGAGCTCGGAGCCCGCGATCTTGATGACCTCGATGCCCGACTCCTCGAGCCGGTCGTTGGTCTCCTCGTTGCGCTCGTAGGCGACCGCCACCCGGGGCGCCACCGCCAGGGTGTTGTTGCCGTCGTCCCACTGCTCGCGCTCCGCGGTGACCGGGTCGAGGCCGGTGTCGATCTGGTGCAGGGTGTCGATGCCCATCGCCTTGGCCGCGGCGACCAGGAACGGCTCGGCGCCGCTCACGGTCAGCTCGTCGGGGGCGGTCCGGGTGACCGCGTACGCCGTCAGCGAGTCGGCGACGTTGGGGTACATCACGATCTTGTCGACGTCGACCATGGTGCACACGGTGTCGAGGTGCATGGTCGCGCGCTCCTGCGCGATCGGGACGGCGAGCACGGTGTGCGCGAGGTCCTGGGCGAACACCTGACGGGCCAGCCGCTCCACGCCGGCCGGCGTGGTGCGCTCGCCGACGCCGACGGCGATCACGCCGGGCGAGAGCAGCAGCACGTCGCCACCCTCGACGTTCTCGTGGTGCCAGCCGTGGATGGTGGGGGTCCCTGCGAAGCGCGGGTGCTCGGTGTAGATCAGCTCGGTGAGCTGGGTCTCGCGGCGGCGCGCCGGCATCGCCAGCGACGTGATCGCCACCCGGTCGCGGATCCACACCGAGGAGTCACGGGTGAACAGCAGGTTGGGCAGCGGGTCGATGAGGAAGTCGTCGGAGGCCATCAGCGAGGTGACCAGGCCGAAGCCGCCGCGCACCTCGTCGTTGCGCACGCCTGCGGTGAGGAAGAGCGACAGCTCCTCGGGGGTGTGGTCGTGCAGCGCCTCGACGAGGTACTTGGCCATCGTGTCGCCGAGGTGCAGCCCGTTGGTGACACCCTCGATGGCCAGCTCGCGCGCCTGCGGGCCGGCCAGGGTCTCGACCAGCAGGTCGGTCAGGTAGAGCACCTCGACGCCACGGTTGCGCAGCGCCTCGGCGAACGCGTCGTGCTCCTCCTGGGCGCGACTCACCCACGGGATGCCGTCGAACAGCAGCTTGTCGTTGTTGCGCGGGGTCAGCCGCTTCAGCTCCGGTCCCGGGCGGTGGAGCATGACGGTCTGGAGCCGGCCGACCTCGCTGTCGGCACCGTGGGGAGAGGTCATGGTCATGAGCGTAGTGGTCAGGCGGCCAGGTCGAGGAGGGTGAGTCCGCCGAGCACGAAGCAGACCGCGGCGCCCAGGTAGTGCAGCGCGTGCACCGGCACGAAGCGCAGCAGCACCCGACCGGCCAGCACGGCCAGCCCGCTCACCGCCAGCAGCGCCCCCCAGGCGCCGGTGAAGACGCTGAGCGGCTCGCCGTACTTGGCGACCAGCGACAGGGTGAGCAGCTGCGAGAGGTCCCCCCACTCGGCGGCGAAGAGCACCAGGAACGACGTGAGCGCGACCTTGAGCCCGTGCACGTCGTCGTTGCCGCGGGCGAACGCCCCCTCCTCGGCCACGTGGTGGGCGATCGCCTCGCGCAGCAGGATCACGCCGCCCACCAGGAAGAGCGCGGCCGCCCCCGCCTCGACGAGGGTGGTGGGCAGCAGGGTGGCGACCTGGCCCAGCGCCACCGCGATCCCCGTCTGGACGGCGAACGCCAGGCCGACACCCAGCCAGACCAGCGCGTGGGGGTACTTCGTGGCCAGCACCAGGGTGGCGATGAAGGTCTTGTCGGGCAGCTCCACCACGAAGATGGCGGCGAACGTCAGGGCGATGACCGCGAGGTCCATCAGCTGAGGAGTCTCCTGGTCGCAGCGATGGCGTCGGCGAGCACCTCGCTCACCGGACGCCCGAGAACGAGCGCCGCCCGGGCCACGTCATCGTACTCGGGCTGGGCGTTGACGACCTCGCCGTCCTCGCTGGCCAGCTTGACCGCGATCTGCTGTCCCTGCACCTCCACGGCGCGCATCTCCCGGTCGAGCGCGTGCTTGCCCAAGGGGTACTCGCGCAGCCCGATCGAGGAGGTGTGCCGGAAGATCGTGGAGCGGACGCCGGCGGCCCGGTCGGTGCGCACCAGCACGCTCAGCGTGTGTGCCGGGCGGCCCTTCTTCATCAGGATGGGGGTGAGCCAGGCGTCCGAGGCACCCGCCTCGAGCAGCGCCGCGATCACGGCCGGCCAGACCCGCGGGTCGAGGTCGTCGACGTTGGTCTCCACCATCAGTGCCGACGGGTCGCCGCCACCCTCGGGCGGCTCCCCGACCAGGATCCGCAGCACGTTGGCGTAGCCCTCGGGGTCACGGGTGCCGGCGCCCACGCCGATCTGCGCGACGGTCATCGCCGGCTGCGGGCCCCACGAGGTGGCCAGCGTGACCAGCAGCGCGGCGCCGGTCGGGGTGCAGAGCTCCATGGCGGGCGCACCGGGCCGCCCGGCGTACGACGGGACCCCGCGCAGCAGCTCGGCCACCGCCGGGGGTGGCACCGGCATCGCGCCGTGGGCCCCGCCGGCGCTGCCGGACCCGACCGCGACCGGAGACACCACGACCGCTGCGGGCGGCCCAGCGTCCGTGGGCCCGCCCCCCGCGCCGAGGTGGACGAAGCCGGCGCAGACGCCCACCACGTCGGCGATGGCGTCGAGCGAGCCGACCTCGTGGAAGGCCACGTCGAGCGGGTCACTGCCGTGCACCGTCGCCTCGGCCACGGCCAGCCGCTCGAAGACCCGCACCGCCAGCCCGCGGACGTCGTCGGGCAGGTCGGAGACCTGGAGCAGGCTCCGGATGTCGCGCCAGGAGCGGTGGGTGACCGAATCGACCAGGTCGACACCGCACAGGGTCGCGGCGAACCCGTGGCGCTGCACCGTGGCCGGCGACAGCGCGACCGGCTCCGGAGCCACCGCGTCGACGGCCGACTGCAGCACCTCGACCGGCACGCCGGCGGCCACCAGGGCTCCGAGCAGCATGTCGCCGCTGGCGCCGGCGGAGGCATCGACCCAGATCGTCATCGTGGCGCCGCCCGCCGGGCGACCCGGGCCGCGAACACCCCGGCGCCGTAACCGTTGTCGATGTTGACCACGGTGACCCCCGGCGCGCACGAGTTGAGCATCGCCAGCAGGGCGGCCACGCCGCCGAGGGAGGCGCCGTACCCGACACTGGTCGGTACGGCGACCAGCGGGGCGCCGGTGAGCCCTCCGACCACGGAGGGCAGCGCCCCCTCCATCCCCGCCACCACGATCAGGCAGTCGCAGTCGTCGAGCCGGTCGCGCACCGCCAGCAGCCGGTGCAGCCCGGCCACGCCCACGTCACTGATCTCGACCACCCCGGCTCCGTGCACCCGGGCGGTGAGGGCCGCCTCGGCGGCGACCGGGGCGTCGGAGGTGCCGGCGGACACGATCGTCACCGTGCCGCTGGGGATCGGGAGCGGGCCCAGGGTGGCGGCCCGGGCCACGGGGTGCACGGTGGCGTCGGGGAGGTCGCGCGAGACCGCGTCCATGGCCTGGTCGCTGAGCCGGGTGGCCAGCACCGCGCGGTCGGGGTGGGCCGCGTGCAGGGTCTGCAGGATCCCGATGATCTGGGCCGGGGACTTGCCGGAGCCGTAGACCACCTCGGGGTCTCCGGTGCGTGCGGCGCGGTCGACGTCGACCCGTGCGAAGCCGAGGTCGGCGGTGCGGGCGTCGTCGTTCACAGCGCGAACCTATCGCGGTCCGCGCGTGCCCACCGGCTCGGCCTCTTGCGGCTGTCGGTGGCCGGGTGTTCGCTTGAGGCCGGGGTCGACCGACACAGCACGAGGAGCACGGCCATGGCACGTTTCGAGTCCTATCCGCAGGGCACCCCCAACTGGGTGGAGCTGACCACCCCCGACCAGCGCGCGTCGGCGGAGTTCTACCGCGAGCTCTTCGGCTGGCAGGTCGAGGAGACCCCGATCGACGACGCCGGCAACGTCTACCTGACCGGGCGGATCGAGGGCGACCGGGTCGCCGGGATCACCGGCCAGATGCCACAGCTGGCAGGGCATCCGGCCTTCTGGGGGGTCTACCTGGCCACCGACGACGTCGACGCCGCGGTGGCGAAGGTGGCGGCAGCCGGCGGCACCGTGGAGGCCGGCCCGTTCGACGTGATGAGTCAGGGCCGGATGGCCGCGATCAAGGACCCCACCGACGCCCGGGTCAACCTCTGGCAGGCCTACGACAACATCGGCACGGTGCGGGCCAACGAGCCCGGCACGCCGATCTGGAACGAGCTCGTCACCGGTGACGTCGCGGCCGCCTGCGCCTTCTACGGCGCGGTGCTCGGCATGGGCAGCGACTCGATGGACATGCCCGGCGGCAGCTACACGACGCTCACCGTCGACGGCCGCACCGTCGGCGGCACGATGGCGCTGATGGAGGGCGTCCCCCCGCACTGGAACGTCTACTTCAACGTCGTGAGCGTCGACGACACGGTGGCCACGGCCGAGGCGCGGGGCGCCCGGGTGCTCCAGCCGGCCTTCGACGCCCCCGGCGTCGGCCGGATGGCCTTCCTGGCCGACCCGCACGGAGCGATGTTCGCGCTGATGCAGAACCCGGCCGGCTGACCGGCCGTCTGGAAAGATCGCGCGGACCGGAACCGGCCAACGAAGGGATCGACTCCGATGCAGATGAGGCTTGAACTGATCCCGCTCCCGGTTGCGGACGTGGACCGTGCCATCGCCTTCTACGCCGACAAGCTCGGCTTCAAGAAGGACTTCGACGTGCAGCCGAGCGAAGGCGTGCGGGTCGTCCAGCTGACTCCGGAGGGCTCGGGTTGTTCGGTCGGTTTCGGGACCGGGTTGGAGGTGTACGAGGGAGAACCCGGCAGTGTCAGGGGCGTGCACCTGGTGGTGGAGGACATCACCGAGGCGCGCGCCGAGCTCGTCCGCCTCGGTGTGGCGATCGGCGAGATCCAGGACTTCGGGGGTGGCGTCAGAGGAGCAGGCTTCGCCGATCCTGACGGCAACACGTTCGAGCTGCAGGAGATGGCGTGGCGCAAGGGCGCGAAGTTCTAGGAGCCCGACCTCCGCCAGAGAGGGTGGGCCGCGGTCAGGAGGCGCGGAACGGGTCCGCGGGGTAGACGCCGAGGATCTTCACCTCGGTGGTGAAGAAGGTCAGTTCCTCGAGCGCGCGGGCCAGCCCCGGCTCGTCGGGGTGCCCGTCGACCTCGGCCAGGAACTGGGTGGCGGTGAACTCGCCGCCGACCATGTAGCTCTCCAGCTTGGTCATGTTGACCCCGTTGGTGGCGAAGCCGCCCAGGGCCTTGTAGAGCGCGGCCGGCAGGTTGCGCACGTTGAAGATGAAGCTGGTGACCACCGGCCCGTCCCCGAGAGCCGCCTGATCGGGGTCGCGGGAGAGCACCACGAAGCGGGTGGTGTTGTGGTCCTCGTCCTCGACGTCGTTGCGCAGGATCTCCAGCCCGTAGATCTCGGCCGCCAGGGGCGGGGCGATCGCCACCTGGGTGGGGTCGGCGTACTCCGCGACCTCACGCGCCGCCCCGGCGGTGTCACCGGCCACCACCGGGGTGAGGCCCAGCTCGCGGATCACCCCGCGGCACTGGCCCAGGGCGTGCACGTGGCTGTGCACGGTGCGGATCGTCTCGAGCGTCGCTCCGGGCACCGACATCAGGCTGAACTGGATGCGCAGGAACCGCTCCGCCACGATGTGCAGCCCCGAGTGCGGCAGGAAGTGGTGGATGTCGGCCACCCGGCCGGCGATCGAGTTGTCGATGGGGATCATCGCCAGGTCGGCCTGACCACCCTCGACCGCGGCGAAGACGTCCTCGAAGGACGCGCAGGCGAGCGGCTCCCAGTCGGGGAAGGCCTGCTTGCACACCAGGTGGGAGTTCGCGCCCGGCTCGCCCTGGTAGGCGATCCGGCGCGAGCCCGTCGGTGCGGCGTCGGTCGGCTGCTCGGTCACCCGCGAAGTGTGGCACGACCCGGCCGTCGGCCCGCGTGGGTGACCGGACGTCGGGCCGGGTCGGCATAGGCTCCGCGCATGGTGACGGTGCTGGTCTGGTTGGCCCTGGTGATCGCGCTGCTGGCGCTGGCCCTCGGGGTCGCCGCGGTGCGCGGGCAGAGTCGCGGGCGGCGCCTGGCCGGGACCGCGGAGGCGCTCCCGGAGGACGTGCAGGGCCTGCGGCAGGAGGTGGCTGCGCTGCGTGCCGAGGCCCGGGACGCGTTGCGGCACCTGGCCGTGGTCCGCTACGACGCGTTCGGTGACATGGGTGGGCACCTGTCGTGGTCGCTCGCGCTGCTCGACGACGGCGGCCACGGGGTGGTCGTCACCTCGATCCACGGCCGCTCCGAGGCGCGCACCTACGCCAAGAGCGTGGCCGGCTGGTCCTGCGAGCAGCAGCTCTCCCCCGAGGAGGAGGAGGCGATCAGCCACGCGCGCGGCTGAATGCGTGCCGGCCTGCGGGTCCCGGCTCAGGGTGCCGTGACGAAACGGGCCAGCAGCTCCACGAGCCGCTGGGTCTGGGGCCGGGTGAGTGAGCCGAGCCGCACGTCGAGGGTGTCCTCGGCGATCCGCAGGCCCGTGGCCAGCACCTCGGTGGCCGCGGGCTGCAGGTGCAGCACCTGGGTACGCCGGTCGCTGTCCAGGCGGCGGCGCTGCACCAGGCCGCGCCCTTCCAGGTCGTCGACGATCTGGACGACACTGGCGCCGCTGAGCCCGAGGTTGCGGGCCAGCTCCGCCTGCGGTGCCGGACCGGTGGAGACCAGCGCGACCAGGGCGCCACAGTGGCGGGGCTCGATCCCGAGGGGCTCCAGGGCGGCCAGGAAGTCGCGGTGCATCCGGAAGTGCGCCCTCGTGACGAGGAACGCGATGCTCTCGCGCAGCGGCTCCGGGGTGTCCGGGGCGAGCTCTGCCTCGACGATCCCGAGCAGGAGGGTGCGCAGCTCCTCCCGGTCCTGCAGGGTGAACCCGGCGGTGATCGAGTCCTCCAGGTCCTCGGCGTGCCGGCGCCAGCGACGGGCCGCGGCCGCGCCCTCGGCGGTCCGGGTCAGGGCGTAGGAGCGGCGGTCCTCGGGGTTGCGGGCCCGGCGTACCAGGCCCTGAGCGACCAGGTCGGCGGCCACCTTGCCCAGCGTGGTGCCGCTGACGGCGACCATGTCGGCGACGGCCTGCTGCGACCTGGTCGCGCCGCCGGCGAGGGCCAGCAGCGCGGCGTAGGCGTGGAGGTCGACCCCTGCCGGGAGCACCTCGGCCAACGCCGTGGTGACCCGGGCGTGCGCCCGCCACAGCAGGTGCCCGGGCAGCACGGCGAGCTCGGGCAGGAGGGCCCGGCTGGTGCCGGCCTGCTCGGCCGGGTCGGCACGTCCCACCCGCACACCTCCCGGATTTCCTGGTCTTGACCTGTCGGTGGTCAGCGGTATCGTACCGAAGGTAATCGTTAACCACATGATGATTCGGTCGTTGTCGAATCGGGATCGAGGACCTCCCATGGCTGACTCTGCCGCGGCACGCACCCACGAAGCGGGCACGACCTCCGCAGGCGGCGGCATGGACACCAAGTGGTGGACGCTGATCGCGGTCTGCACCGGCGTGTTCATGCTGCTGCTCGACATCACCATCGTCAACGTCGCCCTGCCCGACATCCAGGTCCAGCTCGGCGCCACCCTGTCCGACCTGCAGTGGGTGATCGACGCCTACGCGCTCAGCCTCGCGTCGCTGCTACTGACCGCCGGCTCGCTCGCCGACCTCTACGGGCGGCGCCGGGTGTTCGTGATCGGCGTGGTGCTCTTCACCCTCGGCTCGGCGGCCTGCGGGCTGGCCCAGGACATCACGCTGCTCACGCTGTCGCGGGCCTTCCAGGGCATCGGCGGCGCGGCCATGTTCGCCACCGCCCTGGCCCTGCTGGCCAGCGCCTTCCGCGGCAAGGACCGCGGCGTCGCGTTCGGGGTGTTCGGTGCCACGACGGGCGTCGCGGTCGCGATCGGCCCGGTGCTCGGCGGCGTGCTCACCAGCGGGCTGTCGTGGCGCTGGATCTTCTTCGTCAACATCCCGATCTGCCTGCTCGCGATCGCAGTCGCGGTGCTCAAGGTGGAGGAGTCCCGTGACCCGCGGGCCGGGCGGCCCGACTGGTTCGGCTTCGTCTCGTTCAGCCTGGCGCTCGGCGCGCTGGTCTACGGCCTGATCGAGGCCGGCCAGACCAGCTGGGGCGAGACCAAGGTGGTTGCGTGCCTGGTCGCGTCTGCGGTGCTGCTGGTGGTCTTCCTGGTCTCCCAGGTGCTCCAGAGGTCGCCGATGTTCGACCTCGGCCTGCTGCGCAAGCCGACCTTCACCGGCGGGCTGATCGCCGCCTTCGGCGTCTCGGCCTCGGTGTTCTCGCTGCTCACCTTCCTGGTCATCTACGTGCAGAACGTGCTCGACTACTCGGCCGTCGGCACCGGTGTCCGGTTCCTGTTCCTCAGCGGCGCGTCGTTCGTCGCCGCCGCGGTGGCCGGCCGGCTCACCGAGCACGTGCCGGTCAAGTGGCTGATCGGCCCCGGCTTCCTGGTCCTCGGCGTGGGGCTGCTGCTCATCCTCGGCATCCAGGACGACTCGTCGTGGACCCACCTGATCCCCGGGCTCACCGTGGCCGGCGTGGGGATCGGCCTGATCAACCCGCCGCTCGCCTCGACCGCCGTCGGCGTGGTGGCGCCGGCCCGCTCCGGGATGGCCTCGGGGGTCAACTCCACGTTCCGGCAGGTCGGCGTCGCCACCGGGATCGCCGCCCTCGGCTCGATCTTCAGCCACCAGGTCGCCAACGCGGCGATGCCCGCGCTGCAGGGCAAGGTGCCGTCTGCCGCCCTCGACGGGCTCACCGCGACGCTGTCGGGCGGCCAGGTGAGCGCGGCCTCCGAGGGCGCCCGGCAGATGGCCAGCCAGTCGGGTGGCGCCGCCGCCGGCCAGCAGGCCTTCGACCTGGTGAACGCGGTCGGCACGTCGGCGGTCGTCGACGCGCTGAACCACATCACGCTGATCGCGGCCGTGGTCGCCTTCGTGGCGGGGGCACTGTGCCTGGTGCTGATCCGGCAGCGGGACTTCGAGGCCGAGGGACGCACGGGCACCGAAGCCCAGGAAGGCGCGGAGCGCGCAGGGTCACCCGCCCGCTGAGGCTCCCCGCCTAGGGGCGGGTCAGCGGGGGACGCGCACCAGCAGCTTGCCGGGCAGGCACTCCATGGTCAGCTCGCGGCCCGCCCCGATCGAGTCGCCGTCGAGCTGGCGGGGGGTGTCGGCGGCGGCCCGCACCACGACCTTGGCGCCGGTCATCCGGTTCATGGTCTCGTCGGTGCGTGGGTGCCGCGAGAGGATCCGCACCGCGAGCGGGATCCAGGACAGGAACTGGCGCGGGTGCAGGAGCACCACGTCGAGCAGGCCGTCGTCGATCGCGGCGTCGGGCAGCAGCGGCAGCCCGGCCTGGAGGAAGCCGACGTTGCCCACCAGGATCGTGCGGGCCCGGTGCTTGGTGAACGGCGCGTCGTCGATCGACACCTCGACCCGGATGGCAGGGAACATCAGCGACTTCAGACCGGAGAGCACGTAGGCCAGCCAGCCCACCTTCTTCTTGATCTCCTCGTTGACGCCCTCCATGATCGCGGCGTCGAAGCCCATGCCGGCCATCACCAGGAAGTGCGAGTCGTCGATGCCGTCGCCCGAGACCGCGACCAGGTCGATGGCCCGGTCCTGGCCGGTGAGCGCGACGTCGATCGCGGCCCTGAGGTAGAGCGGGATGTCGAGGTTGCGGGCCAGCAGGTTGCCGGTGCCGGCGGGGATGATCCCGACCGGGATCCCGGTGCCGGCCAGCTCGGCGCACACCTCGCGCACGGTGCCGTCGCCGCCGCACACCAGCACCAGGTCGGCGCCGGAGACGCTGGCCTGCTCGGCCATGCCGGTGCCCGAGTCGTCGACGGTGGTGTAGTGCCAGCTGGGTGCCGACCAGCCGGTCTCGGCGGCCATCGAGGTCACGATGCTCTCGAACTGGTCGCGGTCCTCGACCTTGCTCGGGTTGAGGACCACGTGCAGGTCACGGGTGCCGGCGAACGACTCCACCAGGGGCATCGCGGACACGGCATGGCTGCGCGGCAGCGGCGAGTAGACCGCCAGCGCGAGCAGGACAACCGCGGCCCCCAGCAGCGCGCCGGCCACCACGTCGCTGGGGTAGTGCCGCCCGAGCATCACCCGGTCGGCACACACGACGACGGCGAGCACCAGCATCGCGCCGATCAGCGCCTGGCGCAGGGCCAGGCGGCGGACGAACATCACCACCAGCACGGTGACCACGCCGGTGTAGGCCGCGATCGAGGAGGCGTGTCCGCTGGGGAAGGAGTTGGACGTGAGCACTCCGACCGGGTCCTGCCACACCGGCCGGGCCCGGCCCAGGGTGAGCTTGAGGGCCGTGGTGACCAGCGAGGTGACCACCATCACCGCGACTGTGAAGATCGCCGCTCGTCGGTGGGAGCGCACCAGCAGGGCCACGGCCAGCACCGTGGTCAGCACGGTCATGCCGATCGTCCCGAAGGCGGACTCGATGCCGCGGAGCAGGTGCAGCAGCAGGTCGTCGCGATGGGCCCAGCCCTGGGCCGGCTTGCCCTCGTTGTCGACGGTGACCAGCGGCTGCCAGGTCTGCGTGACCAGCAGCGTCACCAGCCCGAACAGGGCCAGGCAGGCGGCTGCCAGGCCCAGGTCGCGGTGGCGCAGTCGGTCGGTCACAGCGGCCAAGTATGCCGCCCGGAGAACCCGGCGGCGTCGCCCGACCCCGCCGGATAGCCTTGCCCCATGATCGAGCCCCGCCTCCTGCGTGACGAACCCGACCGCGTCCGTGCCGCCATGGCCAAGCGCGGCCTGTCCGACGAGGTGGTGGACCGTGCGCTGGAGTCCGACGCCGCCCGCCGGGCGGCCATTGCCGAGTTCGAGGCCCGCCGGGGTGAGCAGAAGCAGCTGGGCAAGCTGATCCCGCAGGCCCAGGGCGACGAGAAGCAGCAGCTGCTGGCGCGCACCAAGGCGCTCTCGGCGCAGGTGAAGGCGGCCGAGGCCGCGCAGAACGAGGCCGACGCGGCCTGGCGCTCGGCACTGCTGGAGATCCCCAACCTGGCCGCGGACGAGTCGCCCGCCGGTGGCGAGGACGACTTCACGCTGCTCCAGACGATCGGCACCCCGCGCGAGTTCGACTTCGAGCCGCGCGACCACATCGAGCTGGGCAAGATCCTCGGCGCCATCGACATCGAGCGCGGCGCGAAGGTGAGCGGCAGCCGCTTCTACTTCCTCACCGGGATCGGCGCGCAGCTGGAGCGGGCGCTGGTCAACATGGCCATGGACCAGGCCCGCGATGCCGGGTTCACCGAGGTGATCCCGCCGTCGCTGGTCAAGCCCCGCGCCATGGAGGGCACCGGCTTCCTCGGCCAGGCGGCCGACGACGTCTACCGGATCGAGGGCCAGGACATGTACCTGGTCGGCACCTCGGAGGTGCCGATGGCGGCGTACCACTCCGACGAGATCCTTGACGCCGCGTCGCTGCCGCTGCGCTACGCCGCGTTCAGCCCCTGCTTCCGCAAGGAGGCCGGCTCGCACGGCAAGGACACCAAGGGCATCATCCGGGTTCACTGGTTCGACAAGGTCGAGATGTTCGTCTACACCACGCTGGAGGAGTCGTACGCCGAGCACCAGCGGCTGCTGGCCTGGGAGATGGAGTTCCTCGACAAGCTCGAGCTCGCCTACCGGGTGATCGACGTGGCCGCGGGCGACCTCGGCCTGTCCGCCCAGCGCAAGTTCGACTGCGAGGCCTGGATCCCGACGCAGGGGCGCTACCGCGAGCTCACCAGCACCTCCAACTGCACCGACTTCCAGACCCGCCGCCTCGACACCCGCGGCCGTTTCGACGAGGACGGCGGGCAGCGCATCGGCCCGGTGGCCACCCTCAACGGCACGCTGTGCGCGATGACCCGCACCATCGTGGCGATCCTCGAGACCCACCAGCAGGAGGACGGCTCGGTGCGGGTGCCCGCCGCGCTGCAGCCCTACCTCGGTGGCCGCGAGGTCCTCGAGCCCGTGGGCGGTGCCCGTGGCTGAGCCGGGGACGCTCGGGTGGCAGCCCGGTCTGGTCGCCCTCGACATCGACGGCACCCTGCTCAAGTGGGTCGAGGGCGCCGGCACCACCCACGAGGAGGTGAGCCCGGAGGTCCGTGACTCGGTGCACCGCGCTCTCGACGCGGGCGCGCACGTGGTGCTGGCCAGCGGCCGCTCGCCGCACGGCATGACTCCGATCGCCGACCTGCTCGACCTGCACCGCGCGGAGTCCGAGCGAGTGTGGATCGTGGCGTCCAACGGCGCCGTGGTGCTGCGCTACCCGCCCTTCGAGATCGCCCAGGAGGAGACCTTCCACCCGCGGGCAGCCGTCGAGGCGATCCTCGAGGTGCACCCGCACGCGCTGGTCGCGGTGGAGGACCGTGAGCAGCGCGGCTACCGGGTCAACCGGGACTTCCCCGAGGGCGAGCTGTCCGGGCCGCTCACGATCACCGACCTCGAGCAGATGGTGGCCGAGCCGGTGAGTCGGGTGATCATCCGCGACCCCGAGGCGACCGCGGAGGACTTCGTCGCGCTGGGCCGGCGGCTGGGGCTGCACGGCACCGACTACGTCGTGGGCTGGACCGCCTGGCTCGACCTGACCCCCGTGGGCGTCTCGAAGGCGTCGGGCCTCCAGCACGTCGCCGATGCCCTGGCTCTGCCGTCCTCGGCGGCGCTGGCCATCGGGGACGGTCGCAACGACATCGAGATGCTCCGCTGGGCCGGGCGCGGGGTGGCGATGGGCCAGGCGGTCCAGGAGGTCCACGACGCCGCGGACGCCACCACCGAGAGCGTGTACGACGAGGGCGCGGCCCTCGAGATCGACCGCTGGTTCCGGTGAGGCTCCCGGAGCGGGTGCTCACCCAGCGGCTCGCGCTGCCGCTGGTCACGCCCGACGAGGCCGCCGACATGCTGGCCGGGCGCCGGCGCCGCGAGTGGCATGCCGACTACCCGCGCGAGGACGACCGCGACGCCGCCGGCATGATCGGCGCCGGGGCAGCCGACCCCACGTGGGGGCCGCGGCACGTGGTGCGCACCTTCGACGGGCTGGTCTTCGGCGGCATCGGCTTCTTCGGCCCTCCCTCCGACGTCGACGGCGTGCCCGAGGCGGAGGTCGGCTACGGCCTGGTCGCCGAGGCACGCGGCCGGGGCGTGGCCACCGAGGCGCTGCGGGCCCTGCTCGCGGAGACCGACCGGCTGGGCGTGCGGGTGCGCGCCCGCACCCGGCCCGACAACGCCCCCAGCATCCGGGTGCTGGCCAAGGCCGGGTTCACCCAGCTGCGGGCCGCCAGCGAGGACGGCGAGCTGGTGCTGGCCCGCCCGCTCCCGCAGCCCGAGGAATAGCCTCACCTGGTGTCGTCGTACACCTTCGTGACCGAGCTGTGGCGCTGGTCGGGGGAGAGCGCCTGGCACTTCGTCACGCTTCCCGAACCGGTCAGTCGCGACGTCCGCGAGCTGATGGACGGCCACACCCGCGGCTTCGGCTCGGTGCGGGTGCGGGTGCGCGTGGTGCTGGGCCCGAGCGCGTGGACGACCAGCGTCTTCCCCGACAAGGCCAGCGGCTGCCACGTGCTGCCGGTGAAGAAGACCGTGCGGTCGGCGGCCGACGTGGAGGTCGGCGACGACGTCGAGGTGCACGTCGAGCTGCTCGACCCGCCCTGACTCGCAAGCTCCGGGCGACCAGGGAGGTCCGGCCTCCGCCTCGCCGGGGCCGCGTCGCTAGCCTGAGCTTGTGCCCCGCCGTCCCCTGCCCCAGCTGGTGGCCACCGACCTCGACGGCACCCTGCTCGACGCCTCCGGCCGGGTCAGCCCTCGCACCCGCACCGTCCTCGACCAGCTCGACCGCCGAGGGGTGCCGGTGGTGTTCGTGACCGGTCGCCCGATGCGGTGGATGGAGGATCTCTGGGAGGCCGTCGGTGGTCACGGGGTGGCCGTCTGCAGCAACGGCGCGATCGTCTACGACGTGTCGGCGCGCGCCGTACGCCGCGCGCTCACCATCCCGGTCGGCACCGCGGTGGAGGTGGCGGCCCGGCTCCGCGACCGGGCGCCGGGGAGCCGCTTCGCCGTCGAGTCCGTGGACGGGTTCGCCCGCGAGGCGGAGTTCGGGGGGAGGCACACCGAGCCGCCGGGCACCCGGGTCGGGCAGCTCGAGGACATCGCGGGCGACACCATGGTCAAGCTGCTCGCCGCACACGACGACTACACCCCCGACGCCTACCTCGAGGTGGCCGACGCGGCGGTGGGCGACCTGGTCAGCGTGACCCACTCCAGCACCTTCACGCTGGTGGAGATGAGCGCTCTCGGGGTCACCAAGGCCACCACCCTGGCCCGGGTCTGCACCGAGCTCGGGGTGGCCGCCGCCGACGTGATCGCCTTCGGCGACATGCCCAACGACCTCGCGATGCTGCGGTGGGCGGGCACGTCGTACGCGATGGCCGACGCTCATCCGGCGGCCCGGGCCGCGGCCACGCACACGGCCCCCGGGCACGACGCCGACGGCGTCGCCGAGGTGCTCGCCGGCCTCTTCGGCCTGCCCGCGGCCAACCCGTAGGCTCGGCACATGCGTCGACTGCTGGCCACCCTCCTGCTCGCCCTGTCCGGGGTGGTGCTCACCCAGCTGCCGGCGCAGGCCTGCAGCTGCGTGGGCGGCGGGCTCCAGGCGCACGTGAAGGGCGCCAGCACCGTGTTCACGGGCACCGTGACCGACAAGCAGGCCGGGGGCCGCACGCTCACGTACACGGTCGCGGTCGAGCGGGTCTTCAAGGGCTCGGCGCCGGCCGAGGCGACGCTGCGCACGGCCGCGCAGAAGTCCGCCTGCGGGCTGGACACCCTGGTGGCCGACCGACGCTACGTGGTGTTCGGGACCAAGCAGGGCGACGTCATCGAGGTCAACTCGTGCGGCGGTACGGCGCAGGCCACCACCGCCCTGGTCACTCGGGTGTCCGGGCTGCTCGGCGCGGGCTCCTCACCGATCCCGACGAAGCCCGACGAGCCGACCACGGCGACCTTCCACCGGGTCGACGAGACCACCACGGCCAGCCTGTCCCGGCTGGCTGCGCCCGGCGCCGCGCTGGTCATCGTCGGCCTGCTCGGGCTGGCCTTCCTGCGCCGGCTGAACCGGCGCCGCTGACGGCCCGAGCCGAGTGCGAGGGCCGACCCAGACGGCCCGCTCAGAGAGCTCATTCAGAGATACATGCCCCCGCGGGTGCCGGGCTCTCCCGGACCCTGCTGTCCCGGGGGCCCCTGGCCGGGGTCGCCCGGCGGCATCGAGCCGGGCGGCAGCGCGCGCCGCATCTGCTCCAGCTGCGCCCGTGCGGCCATCTGCTGGGCGTAGATCGCGGTCTGGATGCCGTGGAAGAGGCCCTCGAGCCAGCCGACCAGCTGCGCCTGCGCGATCCGCAGCTCCGACTCGGTGGGGGTCGGCCCGCTGAACGGGGCGACCAGCCGGTTGAGCTCCTCGTCGAGCTCGGGTGCGAGCCCGTCCTTGAGCTCCACGATCGAGACCTCCAGCAACGCCGCCAGCCGGGCCCTGCCCGGGTCGTCCAGCGGGGCGGCCTTCACCTCGTCGAGCAGCTGACGGATCATGCTGCCGATCCGCATCACCTTGGCCGGCTGCTCGACCAGGTCGGTCACGTGCCGTCCGTCGTCGTCGGCCTGGCCGATGCCCATGCCGTCGGGTCCGACCACCACCATGCGGGGGTCGTCGGACTCGCGGGTGCTGCGATCGGGCTCGTGGGAGGCGTTCTCGCTCATGGAGCCCAGCCTACGCAGTGAGCAGGATCTTGCCGATGTGGTCGCTCGACTCCATCAGTCGGTGTGCCTCGGCGGCCTCGGCCAGCGGCATCGTGGCGTGTACGACGGGTCGCACCTGCCCGGCGGCGACGAGCGGCCAGACGTGCTCGACCACGGAGGCGCAGATGGCGGACTTCTCCTCGCCGGGACGGCTGCGCAGCGCGGTCGCGATCACCGCGCCCCGCTTGCGCAGCAGCACGCCGATGTCGAGGCTCCCGTCGGTGCCGCCCTGCATGCCGATGATGACCAGGCGGCCCTCGATGGCCAGCGCGTCGACGTTGCGACCCAGGTAGGAGGCGCCCATGTTGTCGAGGATGACGTCGGCACCGCCCTGCTCCTTCACCACGGCCACGAAGTCGTCGTCGCGGTAGTTGATCGCCAGGTCGGCGCCGAACCCGCGGCAGGCCTCCAGCTTCGCGGCCGACCCGGCCGTGGTGAGCACCCGCGCGGAGAGAGCGGAGGCCAGCTGGATGGCGAAGCTGCCGATCCCCCCGGAGCCGCCGTGCACCAGGAAGGTATCGCCCGGCTGCAGCCCGGCGATCATGAAGACGTTCGACCACACCGTGCAGGCCACCTCGGGCAGGGCCGCCGCGCTGACCAGGTCGACGCCGTCGGGCACCGGCATCACCTGGCCGACCGGCACGGCCACCAGCTCGGCGTACCCACCGCCGGCCAGCAGGGCGCAGACCTGGTCGCCGACCGCCCAGTCGTCGACGCCCTCACCCAGGGCGACGACGGTGCCGGAGCACTCCATGCCGATCACGTCGGAGGCGCCCGGCGGCGGCGGGTAGAGGCCCCGGCGCTGCAGGGTGTCGGCCTTGTTGAGGGCGGTCGCGGCGACCCGGACCAGCACCTCGCCGGGCCGCGGCTCCGGGTCGGGCAGCTCGGTGACGGTCAGGACCTCGGGCCCACCGGGCTCGGTGGCGATGATGGCGCGCATGCCGCCAGCCTAGGTGGCGGTGGGTCAGTCGTCGGAGACCGCTGCTCCGAACTCGTCGAGGTCGCCGGTGTGGTCGACCACGCTGTCGTCGGGCACGTCGACCTCGACCTCCGCAGCCGGGTCGACGGCGTCGGCCGGGCGGTCCCAGCCCTCGGCCAGGGCGCTGGCCCGGCCGGCAAGCAGCTCGATCCGCTCGGGGTCGGCGTCGTGCAGCGCCGCCGCATAGCCGAGCAGGTACGTCGTGATGGGCGCGGCGGGTCGCTCGACGTTGGTGGCGGCCACCCGGGCCAGGTCGAGGATGAGTGCCTCGTCGACCTCGGCCTCGACGTCGAGGACGTCGCAGAGCTCGTCGATCCAGTCGTGCAGGTTCACCCGGCCAGATTAACGGGTTTCGGGCCGCGGGGAACCGGTTCGCCCGGCTTGCTTCTGCTGTTCCAGCGCGTGCAGGTCCGACCAGGTGTCGACGTCACGGCCCTCGTCGTCCTGCGCGGGCACCTCGGCGAGCCGCAACGGCGCCAGCAGCCGGCGCAGCGGGAGCCCCGACCAGTCCCCGGGCGGCGGAGCACAGGCGCGCACCCGGGCCGGGTCGAGCGCCATCGCGAGCTGCCGCCGGCCCCCGGTATCGACGAGCACGGCACCGTCGGCCTCGGCGTCGGTCTCGGCCGCCTTCCTGAGCCGGTGCAGGGTCGCGGCGGTGACCCGCGGCATGTCGACGGCGAGCACCACCACCGGTGCCTCCGGTCCGGTGAGCGCCGCGAGGCCGGTGAGCAGGGCGGCCGCCGGGCCGCCGAGGGCCGGCTCCTCGCGCACGAACCGCACCGGCTGGTCCACGTCGGTGGGGTCGCCCACGACGACCACCTGGCGCGCACCGGAGGTGGCCTCCAGTGCGTGCGCCAGCAGCGGGCGCCCGCCGAGGCGCAGCGCAGCCTTCTCCTCACCGCCCATCCTGGCCCCGGTGCCGCCGGCCAGCACGACGGCGTCGAACGACGCGGCCGCGGGGCGGGCTTCGGTGGGATCGGCGCAGGGCACGCTGGGCAGTCTCCCACCGGCGTGACAGGGTGGTCGGATGGACGTCGTACTGGTGCAGGCAGCCTCGTCGCTGGACCCTGCCGACAACCGGGCACAGCTGGCCGCGCTGTGCCCGTCGGACGCCGACCTCGTGGTCTACCCCGAGGCCTTCGCCCGCGACTTCGGCGCCCCCGGCAGCAGCGTGGCGGAGTTCGCCGAGCCCCTCGACGGGCCGTTCACCGAGGCGGTCTGCGCGCTGGCGGCGGCGCGCGACACCACCGTGGTGGCCGGCATGTTCGAGACGTCGGACGACCCCGGACGCCCGTACAACACCCTGGTGGCCCGCGGCCGGGCCACCGCGTCGTACCGCAAGATCCACCTCTACGACTCCTTCGGCTACCGGGAGTCCGACCGGCTGCTCGCGGGTGCGCCGGCCCCCGTGACCTTCCCGCTCAGCGGCTTCACGGTCGGGCTGATGACCTGCTACGACCTGCGCTTCCCCGAGCTGTCCAGGCGCCTGGTCGACGACGGGGCCGACGTGCTGGTCGTCCCCGCTGCCTGGGTCGCCGGCGACCGCAAGGTCGACCACTGGCTCACCCTGGCCAGGGCGCGCGCGGTCGAGAACACGGCGTACGTCGTGGCCGTCGGCCAGCCGGGGCCCCGCTACACCGGGCACTCCGTGGTGTTCGACCCGCTGGGTGACGTGGTGGCCCAGGCCGGCCCCGAGGCCGCCGTGCTGCGGGCTCGGCTCGACCCCGCCCGGGTCGTGGAGGCCCGTCGGACCAACCCCAGCCTGGCCAACCGGCGGCTGTAATCTCCACGACCGTGTCCTCCTCCGCCGCACCCCGTCGCCGGCGCCTCGAGCGTCAGCCGCGGTTCGGCTCGCTGCGCAGGGGCGCGGTGCTGGTCGGGTGGCTGCTGGTCACGCTGGCCGGCGTCGGGCTGCTGTGCTGCGAGATCGCCGACATCGGCCCGGACTGGCTGGCCGGCGTGGGCGCGGTGACCGTCGCCGCGTCGTACACGTGGGCGCTCTCGGTGCGCACGGGGGGTCGCCCGATCGTCTACGGCCTGCTCGCGGTCGCCCTCGGGGCTGCGGTGCTCTGGTGGGACCACGACGTGCTCCGCAACGGCGCGGCGGTGCTGACCGCGGTCGTGTCGGGTGTGTTCGCGGTGATGGCCACGGTGCCCGCCGTGAAGTTCGGGCACGCTGCCCGCGAGGTCGTCGTCGCCGTCACCCTGGCCTCGGCCGGGGCGCTGGCCGTGCTCGGCTTCCGGCCCGAGGTCGCCCTCGACCGCTTCGACTACACCACCCTGGGCCTGGCCGTGGTGGTGACGCTCGGACTCGTGCACCGGCTCGGCGCCGGCCTGCACGGGCTCGGCCGGCGCGGCATCGTGGTGGTGGCCGTGGGCGGACTGCTCCTGGCCGTCACGCTCGCGTACGCCGAGGCCCTGCGCCGCTACGGCTCGCCCGACCTGGTGGCGGCCACCACCGACGCGGTGGCGTGGAGCCGCACGCACCTGGGCGCCGTACCCCGCCCGCTGCAGGCGGTGCTGGGCATCCCCGCGCTCGCCTGGGGCTGCCACATGCGCGCCCGCCGCCGCCAGGGCTGGTGGGTCTGCGCGTTCGGCGTCGTGGGCACCACGTCGGTCGCCGGTGGGCTGATGCGGCCGAAGGTCGACCTGCTCGAGGCCGGCCTGACCGTCGGCTACAGCGTGCTGATCGGACTGGCGCTGGGCTACCTGGTGATCCGGATCGACCTGGCCCTCACCGCGCCTCGTGGTTCCCGGGGCCGGCGCGCGGAGGAGGCGACGGCGCTCCGGCCGGAGCCGGCCCGCCGGGCGCCGCTGCTGTGACGCTCCTGGGCTGAGGGACGCGCCGGTGCCCGACCCGAGAGGCCGGCCGGCTGGCTGGCAGAGGGGGCGGGATTCGAACCCGCGGTTGACATCTCTGCCAACGACCGCTTTCAAGGCGGTTCCGATCGGCCGCTCCGGCACCCCTCCCGGTGACCACCCGCAGGTGGCACCGGAAGGATTCTAGGCCCATCCGGGCCTGGCCCTGAACTACTCCGATCCGCCGAGCTCGAGCTCGACGTCGTCGTAGGCGAGGTCGTGGAAGCGCTGCACGTGGTGGCTGATGTCGACCAGCAGCCGCTTCAGCTCGGCGCGCACCGTGTCGAGCTCGCCGGAGCGCTTCACCTGCGGCGACAGCGCCGACATCCGGCCCAGCAGCCGGTCACGTTCGCGGAGCACGACCGTGGAGCGGGGCGTCAGCCAGCTCTCGTCAGGAGGGCTCGACTCCTGGTCGAGGCAGTCGCGCAGCGACTTCATCCTGGCCCGGACCGAGTGCCGCCAGCGGGTCGCGGTCTCGTGGGGAGTGCCGGGGGGGTGGGGAGCCTCGAGGGCGTCGTGCAGGCCTCGAAGCGCGGTGTGGACTCCTGTGCGGGTTGGGGGCATGGCGACCTCCGGGGGAGTGGGGTTCTCCGAGTGTGACCCCGGCCCCGCGGTCCGGCAAGAGGAAGCGGCCGGTCAATTGGCGCCGGCCGGCGTAGTCTTGTCTAATCGGGGGCGTGTCGTCCGACTATCGACTTTCCCCGCAGCTCTCCGCCCGGCTGATGGGCGCGGTGCTCGCCGCCGTGGGTCTCCTGGTCTGCCTGGCCACCGTGCTCGTGGCCCTGCTGAACCTCCCGCTGGCCGCGATGACCACGGTGGTGGTGGCGGCGCTGCTGGTGGTGCTCGGAGCCGGGTTCCTGCTGACCCGCAAGGCGTACGTCGTACGCATCACCGACGACGGCTACCGGGTGCGCTTCGTGCGCGGCGTCGGGGTCGCCCAGGCCCGGTGGCAGGACGTCGACGACGCGGTGACCGCGCAGGTGGCGGGCGCGCCGTGCCTGGTGCTCCGGCTCCGCGACGGCCGCACCACGACCATCCCGGTGCAGGTGCTCGCGGTCGACCGCGAGGGCTTCGTGCGGGTGGTCCAGGAGCACCTGCAACGCGGTCACGGGCTGCGCCGGCCGCGCTGAACCCGGCTCGGCGGGGACGGCTCACGGGCCCGGCCCAACCCGATTCGGCAAGCGTGGGAGCGGGCGGTAGCCTATGCACCGCGCGTGGTCGGAGCTCTTCGGCGCGCGCGGGGAGGCGTCGCCTAGCCCGGTTTATGGCGCCCGCCTGCTAAGCGGGTTCAGGTTAATCCCTGTCGCGGGTTCAAATCCCGCCGCCTCCGCTCCCCGACGAGCCCCATCCGATGTGTCGGATGGGGCTTCGTTGCTTCTCGGGCCGGGTCCCGGTTCCGCCCGTGCTGGGTAGGGTGGTGGGGCAGGTTGTGGGTTCCGTGATGTCTGGGATGCGCCACGTTGGGCAGTCTGACCAAGACGCCCGATTTTGCAGAAACATGCAACCTTTGAATCTGCACTTATATGAGGGGGCGAATTGGTGGTAAGGGCCACTTGCTGGCCCCACACTTGAGTCCAGAGGAGGTCACCCCCAAGGCCTCCCCGAAGTGGACTGGAGAAACCATGATGAAGTTCGTCACCCGCGCAGGCCTGATCGCTGTCACCGCCATGCTGACCATCGGCATCGGCGCCGGTGCCGCGGACGCCAAGGACATCTCCTGGGGCGCCATCGTCGTGAGCTCCTCCGGTCGCTGATTGACCCACATTCTCTGAGACGAGGACCCGACTCACCCCCCCATTAGGTCGGTCCCAGTGCCACCCCCCCGGCCCGTCTCAGCCACGAGGGCAGCGGATATCCATCCGCTGCCCTCGTAATGATTTTCCCCCGGGCCGCTCGCCCACGGGTACGGCGTCGCGTCGTCAGTCGTCGTCCTCGGGGCTGTCGTCGCCGGTGACGCCGCGCTGGCCCATGTAGTAGCCGAGCTGGAAGCGGGTCTCGGCGTCGTACTCGTTCTTCAGGTCGGCCACGTAGCCGGCATAGGTCCGGGGGCTGACTCCGAGGCGCTTGGCGCTGGTCGGGTCCGGGTAGCCCTGGATCAGCATCCGGATGGTCATCGCCCGCTGCTCGGTGGCGATGTCGCGCATCGTGTCGGTCTCCTGGCTGCCGAACGGCCGGGCCCGCTCCCAGGCCCGTTCGAACACGTCCACGAGGTAGGCCACCACGGACGGCTCCCGGATGATCACCGCGGAGGTCAGCACGTCGGAGCTCGGGATCACGGCCTGGCTGCGGTCGAAGACGATCATCCGGTTGAAGAACTCGTCGAGGGTGCGCACCTCGGCGCCCTTGAGGGTGACCGCCTGCACGTACTTGTGGGTGGCGGCGTGCCGCCGCGACGAGTGCTGGTAGAGGGTGCGGACCGTGACGCCGCGCTCGAGCGCGCTGAGCTCGTGGCTGGCCCCGGCCATCAGCTGGGCCAGGGTGCCGCGGTTGGACTGCGGCTGCGCGGTGAGCACGTCGACGGCCGCGTCGTCGATGGCCTCCTCGAGGAACTTGGTGATCGCCGGGATGCCGTGCACCTCGGTGATCGCGCCCTGGGCGGCGATCGGCGACCGGCGCCAGGTTTGTGACAACACGCCAAAAGCGTTGGCCCAGCGCGACGACTCGGTGATCAGCTCGGCGCCCTGCTGGCCCAGGGGAGTGACCACCCGGGCCTGGCTGCCGGCGGGGTCGCGGGCGACGTAGCGCTCGCCGCTCGGCTCGAGGGTGAGCAGCCCGAGCTCGATGAGGAGGTCGGCGGCCGAGCGCTCCTCGGAATCGTCCCGGAGCCGGGAGTCGTCGACCTTGACACCGTCATGGCTGACGGCGTCCTCGTACAGCGCCGCCGCGACCGTCTCCAGGATCTTGCGCTGGGCCGGACCGAACTCGGTCACGGGTGTGCTCGGGGGTGGCTCCTGCTCCGGCCCGTTCGTCGACGCCTTGGTGGCCACGCACCCTCCCCTTCGTCGACGTCTCGAGACCGGACCTACCGGGTTGATTATCCACCCTGACATGCCGAAGACCCCGCCCATCCGGGCGGGGTCTTCGACTGCAATCGGTCGCAGTTGTTCTGGATCAGACGCCCAGGCGCGCCTTCAGGCCGTCGAGCTCGGTCCAGAGCACGGTCGGCAGGTCCTCACCGAACTTGTCGAACCACTCCTGGATCTGCGGGATCTCGGCCTTCCACTCCTCGGCGTCGACCGCCAGCGCGGCCTCCATCGCCTCAGGGGTGACGTCGAGGCCGTCGACGTCGAGGGCCCCGGGTGCGGGCACGTGCCCGATCGGGGTCTCCACGGCGGCCGCCTGGCCCTCCAGCCGCTCGACGACCCACTTCAGGACCCGGCTGTTCTCGCCGAAGCCCGGCCACAGGAAGCCGCCGTCCTGGTCGCGACGGAACCAGTTGACATAGTAGATCTTCGGCAGCTTGGTGGCGTCGTTGTCCTTGCCGACGTTGATCCAGTGGTTGAAGTAGTCGCCGGCGTTATAGCCGATGAAGGGCAGCATCGCCATCGGGTCGCGCCGTACGACGCCGACCTGGCCGACCGCCGCCGCGGTGGTCTCCGAGCTCAGGGTGGCACCCATGAACGTGCCGTGCGCCCAGTCGCGGGCCTCGGTGACCAGCGGGATCGTGGTCTTGCGTCGGCCACCGAACAGGATCGCGTCGATCGGCACGCCGCGCGGGTCGTCGTACTCGTCGGCGAGGATCGGGCACTGCTTGATCGGGGTGCAGTAGCGCGAGTTGGGGTGGCTGGACGGCTCGTCGCTGTCCGGCGTCCAGGGCTCGCCCTTCCACGAGGTCGCGTGGGCCGGCGGGTTCTCCAGGCCCTCCCACCAGACGTCGTTGTCCTCGGTGAGCGCGACGTTGGTGAAGACCGAGTTGCCGATGTCGATGGTCTTCATCGCGTTGGGATTGGTGTCCACGTTGGTGCCGGGGGCGACGCCGAAGAAGCCGTACTCCGGGTTGACCGCCCACAGCCGGCCGTCGTCGCCGATCCGCATCCAGGCGATGTCGTCACCGAGGGTCTCGACCTTCCAGCCGGGCACCGTGGGTGCCAGCATGGCCCGGTTGGTCTTGCCGCAGGCGCTGGGGAAGGCGGCCGCGATGTACTTGCGGACACCCTCGGGCGAGGTGAGCTTGAGGATCAGCATGTGCTCGGCGAGCCAGCCCTCGTCGCGGGCCATCACCGAGGCGATGCGCAGCGCGTAGCACTTCTTGCCGAGCAGCGCGTTGCCGCCGTAGCCGGACCCGAAGGACCAGATCATCCGCTCCTCGGGGAACTGCACGATGTACTTGGTGTCGTTGCAGGGCCAGCGCACGTCGGCCTGGCCGTCCGCGAGCGGCATGCCCACCGAGTGCAGGGCGGGCACGAAGTCGGCGTCGAGCTCCTCCATCCGGCGCAGCACGTGGCTGCCCATCCGGGCCATCACCCGCATCGAGGCGGTGACGTACGCCGAGTCGGTGATCTCGACTCCGAACATCGGCTTCTCGGCCTCGAGGTGACCCATCACGAACGGGATGACGTACATGGTGCGGCCCTTCATGCAGCCGGCGTACAGCCCGCGCATGATCTCCTTCATCTCCGCGGGGGCCATCCAGTTGTTGGTGGGCCCGCAGTCCTTCTCGTCGACCGAGCAGATGAAGGTGCGGTCCTCGACCCGGGCCACGTCGGTCGGGTCGGACGCGGCGTAGTAGGAGTTGGGCTTCTTGGCCTCGTCGAGCTTGATGAAGGTGCCGCTGCCGGTGAGGGCGGCGGTGAGCTCGGTCCACTCCTCGTCGGAGCCGGTGCACCAGTGGATCCGGTCGGGCTGGGTCAGCTCGGCGACCTCGGTGACCCAGTCGCGGATGCCCTGATGAGTGGTGGGGGCCTGTGTGGTTTCGGTGGTCATGCTGTAGTCCCTCTCGCGCATTCGCGAGGGTCGCCGCTCCGCCATCGGAGAAAGCGCCCCCGGCCGTCGATCGGTGTCGACGGAGGTGTCGTGGAGTAGTCGTGGAATCGATCGGCCCCGTTGCCGGCGAACGTGTGCTGCGGCCCTGTCGGTCGTCCCTGGCAAGCGACCACGCGATCAGGATGAGGCGAGGTTAGCCCGGACGCAGACGTCCACATATTGGATCGTTCAAGCGGTGTGGCGGGGGCGTCAGGGGGCGGCGAGCTGCTCCACGAGGCTCCAGGCCTCGGCCTTGGTGACGGGACCGACGGTGGCGTGCCCGCGCTCGGTCTGGTGGGGGTCGAGCAGGGTCAGCACCCGCTCACCGCGCCGGAGCAGCACGAACTCGCCGGTGCGGCTGGCCCGGTCGCTCAGGGCACGCAGGTCTCCGGACGACTCGTCGGCGAAGCGGAGCCGCACCAGCCAGGCGGTGTGGTCGGGCACCTGGGCCATCACCGCGTCGGTGAGAAGGACGGCCGCGGGCTCGCCGAGGGCGACGTAGGTGAGCTCCCCGCTGGCGCCGCAGAGCCGGTTGCGCCGGGCGTCGGCGATGCAGCCCACCGGCGCGATCACCTGGTGGCCCCGGTGCAGGGTCACCTCGGCGCGACCGTGGAACTCCGGGCGACCCGAGGCGCCGTACGTCGACGAGGCCGCGCCGCCGCCCGAGCCGCCGGCCGGGTCCTCGGTGAGGGTCAGCCTCGAGCTGTACGCGCCGATGTCGTCGGAGCTCGTGGCCGCGGCTTCGCCCGGTGTCGCATGAGGCGCGCGGGTGCCGGAGCACGCGGCCAGCCCAGCGACGGCGAGCGGCAGTACGCCGAGCGCGGCGATCCTGCGCAGCACGCCGGGGGTCATGCCCTCATCCTCCGCCCCGGCTCCGCGTGCTGTCGAGGCGGCCCCCCGGCGGCAGGGGGTCTGATTTCGGATCTGCGCGCGCCGTCCGCTATTCTCGACCAGTCCTCGTGACGGGCGCCTGTAGCTCAACGGATAGAGCATCTGACTACGGACCAGAAGGTTTGGGGTTCGAATCCCTACAGGCGCGCAGAGCACGAAAGCCCGGGTTTCCCGCCAGAGACCCGGGCTTTCGTGCTCCTCAGCCCACTCCGCGGCGCGCCTCATCCTCAAGCCCCGGTGGGTCCCTGCTGCGATCGGCTGCAACGCTAGTCCCACGCGTCCACTTCGCCAGGCGGCGCGATGTCGCGGTCGTCTCGGCTCAGGCGGCAGCGCCCCGTGGACGCCTATTCCACAAGCCCGTACGTTCGCGGTGTGACTGAACCGTCCGATCCGCTCGCTCGTTGCGAGCTGCACGAGATGCAGAACTGCGGTCTTTGCCATCCGCAGCCGCGGACCTGCCGAACAGGAACGAGAATTGCGGTGCCCGAAGAGTCGTACATCAGCATCAAAGGCGGGAAGGGCGTCTACCACCACCCGGACTGCTTCAACGTAACCGGGGACTGGGACGGGGTGGAGGGTGCAACGCTCGGTGAGCGGGTGATCCACAGTAGTGAAGAGTTGGCGACCTCGGACCTGCGTCCCGCGGCGTGCTGCCAGCCACCGACTTTTGCCAAGAACTAGATCTGGTAATCGACAGTCTGAGGCGGCAGCAGGTCGCGACTCCCTCGCCAGAGCGCCGGTGTGGCGCTCGTCGGCGGAAACGCGGCCTGGCGCCACCCATACTTCTCGGAGCCGCGATCTAGGCTGCAATCCATGTGGGAGAGCCCCGAGAGCCTTTGGCGCCGCCTCAAGTTGGGCCGTGAGGAATTTCTACAGCGGCTGATCACGACGTTGGTCGTCGGCGGTGATGCGCCTCGGTGGAACAGTCCAAGCGCTCCGGACGAGCAGGGTCGGCGGTTCCTGCACCTCTTGGACGATCTCGCGCATGGCGACGGATCTAACCCGGTGGAATCTGTCGAGCCAGACGCGTTCGTCGAGGTGACGTCCCCTGTCGTGGTGTAACTCCCGGTCAGGTTCCTGAACGTTGAGGAGCCACCGTGTGAGGCTTCGTAAAGAACCCGCCAAGGAACTTTTCGAAGGAGAACCACACGATGGCCCTGTCCCAGTCTGCCTTGCT
>JBBQRV010000020.1:0-27331 GCA_038214475.1 Propionibacteriales bacterium
AGATCTACGCGGACACCACCGCCGACCTGATGCGCGCGCAGGGCTACGTGCACGCCCAGGACCGTTTCTACGAGATGGACGTGCGCCGGCACATCACGGCCGGGCGGCTCTCGGAGCTCTTCGGTGCGACCACGCTCGACACCGACAAGGCGGTGCGCACGATGGGTTGGCGCCGGGTCGCCACCCGGGAGCTGGCGCTGCTCCAGCCCGACACCCGCACCGCGCTCGATGCGTACGCCGACGGCGTGAACGCCTACCTCGACACGCACACCCCGTCACAGATCTCGGTCGAGTACACGCTGCTGAGTGTGTCCGGTCTCGACTACGAGCCCGAGCCGTGGACAGCCGTGGACTCGCTCGCCTGGCTCAAGGCGATGGCCTGGGACCTGCGCGGCAACATGGACGACGAGATCTCCCGGGTGCTGCTCGCGGTCAACCACGACGCCGACCAGGTCGACGAGCTCTACCCGCCCTACCCCTACATGGAGCACGCCCCGATCGTGGGCAGGGGCGCGGTCGTCGATGGCGTCTTCGACCAGGGCGCCCGGCCGGGCAAGACCCGCAACCCCAAGCGACCGGCGTACACCGCGGGAGAGGTCGCCGCGGTCCGCGACTTCGCGACCTCCGTCGGCCACGTGCCAGCCCTGCTCGGGCACGGCGCGGGACTGGGCAGCAACAGCTGGGTGGTCGACGGCAAGCACTCGGCCACCGGCATGCCCCTGCTCGCCAACGACCCGCACCTCGGCACCAGCCTGCCCGGGATCTGGTACCAGGTGGGCCTGCACTGCCGCACCGTCGACGCTAGCTGTCCCTTCGACGTCAGCGGCTTCTCGTTCTCCGGAGTCCCGGGCGTGGTGATCGGCCACAACGCCGACATCGCCTGGGGCTTCACCAACCTCGGACCCGACGTCACCGACCTCTACCTGGAGAAGACCCAGGGCGACCAGTGGCTCTACGGCGGCAGCTACCGGCCACTGCGGATCCGCACCGAGGTGATCAAGGTGCGAGACGCCCCTGACTTCACGCTCCGGGTCCGCTCGACCAAGCATGGTCCGCTGCTCTCCGACGTCTCGACGGAGCTCAGCACGGTCGGGGCGAACGCCGCCGCTCCGCCGGGCCCCGACGCCGGCAACGGCTTCGCGGTGGCCCTGGAGTGGACGGCGCTGCACCCGGCCCCGACCGCCGACGCGATCCTGGCCCTCGACACCGCGACGAACTGGGACGAGTTCCGGGTCGCCGCCTCGTCGTTCGACGTGCCCGCGCAGAACATGGTGTACGCCGACACCGACGGCCACATCGGCTACCAGGCACCCGGGCGGATCCCGCTGCGCAAGTCGGGCAACGGCGGCCTGGTGCCGTCGGCCGGCTGGCTGCCGGAGAACGACTGGACGGGCGCGTCGGTGCCCTTCGACGCGCTCCCGAGCGTGCTCGACCCGGCGTCGGGGTTCATCGCCACCGCCAACCAGGCCGTGATCGGACGTACCTATCCCTACTACCTGACCTCCGACTGGGACTACGGCTACCGCTCGCAGCGGATCCGCGACCGGCTTCAGGAGGAGGGCGAGCTCTCGGTCGACGAGATGGCCGACCTCCAGCTCGACACCTACAACGGGTTCGCGCCGACCCTGGTGCCCTACCTGCTCGACGTCGAGCTGCCTGCCGGCTACGACAGCGACGGCCAGCGCCTGCTCCGCACCTGGGACTACACCCAGCCGCCCGACTCCGCGGCGGCGGCGTACTTCAACGTCGTGTGGCGCCGGGTGCTCGAGCTGACCTTCCACGACTAGCTGCGCGAGTCGCTGTGGCCCTCGGGCGACAGCCGGTGGTGGGCCGCGGTCAGCGACCTGCTGCGCGACCCCTCGAACGACTGGTGGGACGACCAGACCACCGAGGTGGTCCGCGAGACCCGCGACGACGTGCTGCGCCGGGCGATGGTCGACGCCCGTGACGAGCTCACCCGGCGCGAGGCGCTGGATCCGGGCGAGTGGACCTGGGGCCGGCTGCACCGGATGAACCTGCGCAACCAGACCCTGGGCGACTCCGGGGTCGGCCCCGTCGAGGCCCTGCTCAACCGCGACGGCTACCAGGTGGGCGGCGGCGGCTCGATCGTCGACGCCACCAGCTGGGACGCCGCCGAGGGGTACGACGTCACCGCCGCCCCGTCGATGCGGATGGTGGTCTCCCTGGGCGATCTCGACGCCTCCCGGTGGGTCAACCTCACCGGCGCCTCCGGGCACACCTGGTCGTCGCACTACACCGACCAGACCGACCTCTACGTGGCCGGCCGTACCCTGCCGTGGGCCTTCTCGGCGGCGGCGGTCGACGCTGCCACCGACGACCGGCTCACGCTGGTGCCACCGGGCTGACGATCAGAAGCGCAGCAGCCGGGTGGGCGTGGCCACGGCGGTGACCGCACGGTCGTGCGGCTCGGCGGGCACCTGGTCGAGGACCTCGTCGTCGTAGAGCAGCACGATCGTCGGTGTGCCGACGGGCACCCGGCCCAGGGCCCGGTCGTAGCAGCCGCCGCCACGCCCGATCCGCATGCCCGAGCCGTCGACGCCGAGCCCGGGCACGAGCACCACGTCGGCCCAGGCGATGGCGTCGCGGCCGACCCCCTCGCCGGCCGGTTCGAGCAGGCCCATCCGGGCCGGCACCAGGTCGCCGGTGTGCACCGCCCAGTCCAGGTCGAGGTCGGGCAGGACGATCGGCAGCAGCACCCGCTTGCCCTGGGCGCGCAGCGCGTCGAGCAGTGCGGAAGTGCCCGGTTCGGTGCCCCTGGAGACGTAGGCGGCCACGGTGCCGGCGCGTCGTACCTCGGTCAGGTCGAGCACGCGGGCCGCGAGCGCGGCGGCGTCCCGGCCCACCTGGGCCAGGGACAGCCGGTTGCGAGCGGTCAGCAGCTGGTCCCGTAGGGCGGTCTTGTTCTGGGGCGTCTGCGCGATGGGCACGAAGTCAGCCTACGATCGAGGCATGGGCAGCAAAGGTTTGGAAGCGGCGCGCGCCAAGATGGCGGGCGCCGGAGTCGACGAGACCGCGATCGAGGTGTTCGCGCACTACTACCGGCTCCTCGAGCACGGCGAGACCGGGATGATCCCCGAGTCGTCGATCGATCCCCTCGACATGGAGGCGCTCGCTGACGTCGACGTCTCCGACGACGTGGCGGCGCAGGCGATCTCCACGACTGCGGTGATCAAGCTCAACGGCGGGCTCGGCACCTCGATGGGCATGGACCGCGCGAAGTCGCTGCTGTGCGTGCGCCGGGGCCTGTCGTTCCTGGACATCATCGCCCGGCAGGTCCTGCACCTGCGCCAGCGGTACGACGCCCCGCTGCCGCTGATCTTCATGAACTCGTTCCGCACCTCCGCCGACACGATGGCCGCGCTGGCCCGCTACGACGACCTGGCGGTCGAGGGCCTGCCGCTGGAGTTCCTGCAGAGCAAGGAGCCCAAGCTGCTGAAGAAGACCCTGGCGCCGGCGTCGTACCCGCCCGACCCCGACCTGGAGTGGTGTCCGCCCGGTCACGGCGACATCTACCCGGCGCTGCGTTCCAGCGGGCTCCTCGACACGCTCATCGCCGCCGGCTACCAGCGGGTCTTCGTCTCCAACTCCGACAACCTCGGTGCGGTGCCCGATGCCCGGGTCGCGGGCTGGTTCGCGGCCTCCGGTGCCCCCTTCGCGATCGAGGCGGTGCGACGTACGCCCTCCGACCGCAAGGGCGGGCACTTCGCCCGTCGCAGGAACGACGGCCGGATCGTGCTGCGCGAGACCGCCCAGACCCTGCCCGAGGACCAGGCGTCGCTGGCCGACCTCGACCGGCACCGGTTCACCTCGACCAACAACCTGTGGTTCGACCTGGTCGCGATGCGCGACGCCATCGAGGGTCGCGACGGTGTGCTGGGCCTGCCCCTGATCCGCAACGTGAAGAACCTCGACCCGGGCGACAAGAGCACCCCGGAGGTGATCCAGATCGAGACCGCGATGGGCGCGGCGATCGAGATCTTCGAGGGCGCGCGCACCATCGAGGTGGGCCGGGAGCGGTTCGTGCCGGTGAAGACCACCAACGACCTGCTGCTGCTGCGCTCGGACGTCTACGACCTCGGCGACGACTTCGTGATGCACCAGGCCAGTGCCGAGCTGCCGTTCGTCGAGCTCGACGGCGACCACTACAAGCTGGTCGGCGACTTCGACAAGCGCTTCGCCGAGGGTGCGCCCTCGCTGGTGAAGGCCTCGTCGCTGCGGGTCGACGGCGACTGGACCTTCGGTGCCCGGGTGAGCGTGGTCGGCGACGTCGCCCTCGACCGACGTGACTCCGCGCAACGGATCGCACCGGGCACGGTGCTCGCGGGTGAGGACTCGGACGGGTCCTCGGATGGCTGAGCCGATCGCCGTCGAGGAGCACCTCGACCGGATCCTGGCCACCGTCCATCCCCTCAACCACTTCCCCCAGCCGCTGCTGGAATCGGTGGGCCTGCCGGTGTGCGAGGACGTCGTCGCCGGCGTCTCGCTGCCGGTCTTCGACAACTCCGGCATGGACGGCTACGCCGTGTACCATGCCGACGTGGCGGCCGCCTCCGACGAGGCGCCGGTGCACCTGCCGGTGGTCGGCGAGATCGGTGCCGGGCAGGCGTCGCTGCTGGCGATGTCGCCGGGCACCGCGGTCAAGATCATGACCGGCGCCCCGGTGCCCCAGGGCTGCGACGCGGTCGTGCCCTACGAGTGGACCGACCGGGGTGTCGCCCGGGTGGTGATCTCCCGCGCTCCCGAGCTGGGCCAGCACATCCGTCGCGCCGGCGAGGACGTCGAGGAGGGTGACGTGCTCATCGAGGAGGGCGCGCTGCTCGGCCCGCGCCAGATCGGGCTGCTCGCCGCGGTCGGCCGCGACCGGGTCTCCACCCGGCCCCGGCCCCGGGTCGTGGTGATCTCCACCGGCTCCGAGCTGCGTGAGCCCGGCACGCCGCTGAGCCACGACAGCGTCTACGACGCGAACTCCTACCTGCTCGCCGCCGCTGCCCGGCAGGCCGGCGCGATCGTCTACCGGGTTGGGATCGTGCCCGACGACGCCGCCACGTTCAGGGACGCGCTGTCCGACCAGCTGGTGCGTGCCGACCTGGTGATCACCAGCGGCGGGGTCAGCGAGGGGGACTTCGACGTCGTCAAGGAGTCGCTGCGCGCCCTCGGCACGGTGTGGTTCGGGGGAGTGGCCATGCAGCCGGGCAAGCCGCAGGGCTTCGGGGTGGTCGGCGACGACGAGACCCCGATCTTCACCCTGCCCGGCAACCCGGTGTCGGCCTACATCTCCTTCCAGGTGTTCGTGCTGCCCGCGATCCGCCGGATGCTCGGCATGCTGCCCTACTCGCGCCCGCTCACCCGGGGGCTGCTCACCCACGCGATCACCTCCCCGCCGGGGCGCCGGCAGTACCTGCGGGCGGCGTACGACGTGGACGCGGGGCGGGCGGTCTCGGCGGTGACCCCGGTCGGCGGCCACGGCTCGCACCTGATCGGCGACCTGTCCCACGCCAACGCGTTGATCGTGGTGCCGGAGGAGGCCACCTCGGTGGCGGCCGGTGAGCAGGTGCAGGTGCTCCGCCTGGACGAGGAGTTCTGATGACCGGCTTCACCCACCTCGACGACGCCGGGGCCGCCCGGATGGTCGACGTGACCGCCAAGGAGGTCACCTCCCGCACCGCGGTGGCGACCGGCCGGGTGCTGGTGTCGGCCGAGGTGGTCGCGCTGCTCCGCGGCGCCGGCGTGCCCAAGGGCGACGCGCTGGCGGTGGCCCGGATCGCCGGGATCATGGGCGCCAAGCAGACGCCCGCACTGATCCCGCTGTGCCACCCGCTCTCGCTGTCGGGGGTCACCGTCGACCTCGACGTGGTCGACGACGCCGTCGAGATCACCGCGACGGTGCGCACCGCCGACCGCACCGGCGTGGAGATGGAGGCGCTCACGGCCGTCTCGGTGGCCGCCCTCACCGTCATCGACATGGTCAAGGCCGTCGACAAGGCCGCGGTCATCACCGACGTGCGGGTCGAGTCCAAGGCGGGCGGCAAGTCGGGGGACTGGTCCCGGTGACGGGCGCGGCCGATGGCCTGCCCGCCGGCGTGGTCGTCGCCAGCAACCGGGCCGCCGCCGGCGTCTACGACGACACCACCGGCCCGCTGATCGTGGCCGCGCTGCGGGCCTGGGGCTTCTCGGTCGCCGAGCCGGTGGTCGTGCCCGACGGGGCGCCCGTGGGTGAGGCCATCTCCGCCGCGGTGGCGGCCGGAGCCCGGCTGGTGCTGACCACCGGCGGCACCGGGCTGACCCCCACCGACCTGACCCCCGAGGCCACCCGGCCGCTGCTCGACCGCGAGGTGCCGGGCATCGCCGAGGCGATCCGACAGCACGGCGTCACCAAGGGCATCGCGACCGCCGCGCTGTCGCGCGGGCTGGCCGGCGTGGCCGGCACCTGCCTCGTGGTCAACCTCCCAGGATCGCGGGGCGGCGTGAAGGACGGCCTCGCGGTGCTGGAGCCGATCGTCGTGCACGCGGTCGAGCAGGTCGTGGGGAGCGATCATTGAACGGCTGGCCGGCCGAGATGCGGCACGGGGACGTGCGGGTCTGCCCCCTGGCCGGGAGGCACGCCACCCAGTGGCGTGAGGCGCGTCAGCGCAACGCCGACTGGCTACGGCGCTGGGACGCCACCGTCCCGCCCGGGGGGCGCCAGCGGCCGCGCAGCTACCGCTCGCTGACCCGGCACCTGAACCGGCTGGCCCGCGACGGCCAGGCGATGCCGTTCGCGATCGAGTACGGGGGGGACTTCGTCGGCCAGGTGACGGTCAACAACATCGTGCGCGGCTCGGCCCAGTTCGCCTCGGTCGGCTACTGGATCGACCAGCGAGCCGCCGGGCGGGGGATCGTGCCACTGGCCGTGGCGATGGTGATCGACCACTGCTTCGGACCCGCCGGGCTGCACCGGGTCGAGATCGCGATCCGGCCGGAAAACACCAACTCGCTACGGGTGGTGGAGAAGCTCGGGCTGCGTGAGGTCGGCTTCGCCCCCGGCTTCCTGCACATCGACGGCGCGTGGCGCGACCACCGGATCTACGCGGTCACCGTGGAGGAGTGCCCGGGCGGGATGCTGGCTCGCGTCTCGGGCCCGACAGAGGGCTGATCACACCAGTCACAGAAGTTGTTTTGCGACACACCTATGGACTTCCGCCCCATCCTGCGCTAGCGAACCTACGCTCTGGGGCGTGGATCTTTCCGGAATCATCTTCGTCGCCCTCGCGGTCGCGTGGGCCGCCTACCTGATTCCCAAGGCCCTCAAGCACCATGACGAGGTGGTCCGCAGCCGCTCGGTCGACCGGTTCTCCCACACCATGCGCGTGCTCGCCCGCCGGGAACCGGTGAACACCCGCGACGCCCGCCTGGTGGTGACCCCCGCGCGTGGCCGCTCGACCACCGTCGTCGAGACCAAGGCGACGAGCACCATGGCCGGCGCCCTGCCCGAGGAGCAGCTCGCCGAGCCGACGCCGGCCGAGCTGCGCGCCCGCCGGGCCGCGGTCCGGGTGGCCACCCAGCGCCGACGTCGGGTCCTCGGACTGATCCTGCTGGTCAATGTCGCGGTGGCCGTGGCTGCCGCGCTCGGTGCGATCGGCTGGGCCTGGCAGGCTGCGCCGGTCGGCCTGCTGCTCGCCTGGCTGGTGGCCTGCCGGCTGATGGTCAAGAAGGAGCGCGCCGTCCCGGGGACGACCGTGCTCACCGGGGCCGACTCCGCCGGGCCTCACCACGACTCCCTCGAGGTCGAGGTCGAGGTCGACGTCGAGGTGCACGTGCACCGCAACGAGCAGGGTTTCGACGAGCTTGCCGAGACCAACGAGACCACGACCATCCCCGCCGTGGACGCGGTCGGCTCGGGCCTCTGGGACCCGCTGCCGGTGACGCTGCCGACGTACGTCGGGAAGCCTGCGGCAGCGCGCCGTTCGGTGCGCACCATCGCCCTCGACGACTCCGGCGTGTGGACTTCGGGTCATCACGGCGACGACTCCGCCCTGGCCCGTGAGGCCGACAAGCAGCGCGCCGAGAAGCGCAACGCCGACGCCGGCGACGCCAGCCACCGCGCCGTCGGCTCCTGACCTCGCCAGTGCCGACCGGGCGATTCGGTGCCGCCCGATCGCGGGTGCTATCTTTTTGCCTCGCGTCGCCCTGAGCGGCGCCGGCATCACCGAGGGGCTGTGGCGCAGTTGGTAGCGCGTCTCGTTCGCAATGAGAAGGCCAGGGGTTCGAATCCCCTCAGCTCCACCAAACCTGCAGGTCAGGGCCGATGCCCGTCATCCCGAACAGGGAGACAGCATGGCCACTCCGCGTTTACTCCGCACAATTGGCCCGACCGGGCCGCACTCATCGCCCTATCTCGGGCGCGCTCGACGGGTCCCGGAACTCCTCGCACACCTGACCGTCATGAAGCCCGAGAAGATCCGAGCGTCTGCCACGGCCCCGACCCTGTCACTTGTCGACGGTGTCCTGTCCCTGTCCGAGCTATGCGCGCAGCTGCAGGTGAACGCCCAGACGATCTACGACCTCCGCAGCCAGGGACGGGGACCTCGCGGCTTCCGTGTTGGCCGCGAGCTGCGCTTCAGGGTGAGCGAGATCGATGCCTGGCTGACGCGTCTGGAGAGCGAGGACGATCGGCGGAACCGGCTGAGGGGGCACTGATGGCGCGCCCCCGGACTCCCGTGGGCGCCTACGGGTCGATCGCGGTACGGCGCCGGGGTGACCGGGTGATCGCCGAAACCCGGATCCGCGACGCGGACGGTCGGCTGCGCCACGTCCGGGTGACGGCACGAAGCGCAGCTCAGGCACGGCAAGTCCTCAAGGAACGGCTCCTGGATCGGCCCACGTTCGGCAGCACCAGGGTCCTCACGCCGAAGAGCACTTTCGCTGATCTGGCCGAGGTGTGGCTGGCCGACCTCGCCATCCAGCGGCTCGCTGAAGGGACCAAGCAGAACTACCGCGACCAGGTGCTCCTGCACGTCCTGCCCGCGTTCGAGCACTACACGCTCGCGGAGATCACCGCGGGCCGAGTCGAGTGGTTCCTCGGGGTGCGGTCCCTTCGCAGCGCCCCGAACGCCCCGAGCATCGCGACGCGCCGGCGCGCCGATCCAGCGGGTGCCGGTCAGCCCGCAGTAGAGGCAGAGGAGTGGAGCGCGCGGTCGGCGTACTCCTGGAAGCCCTCCGCAGGGGTTGATGTCAGGACCGGAGTGGTGGGTGCTGACGGATCCCCCCAGGCGGGGTGGAGCCCGGACACGCGTCGCCAACGACACGCTCGTTGATCTCGCCGGTTCCCAGGGGCGCACTCACGACGCTGCAGCCCCGCTGTCCGCGAGCGCCTGCACCAGTGCGTCCACGTCGCACGGGCTCCCGGACGTCCGGTTCCACGGCATCTTCGCGAGGAGCATGCCCATGGCGCAGGTGTTGGTGATCGCCGCGCCCGCCAGCCCGGCTCCGATCGCCGCGGCCACCCACTTCAGCCGAGGTGAGGCCACGCTGCCGAAGACGCTGGTCGCAACGAGGCCGCCGGCGAGCAGCCGCACCTGGCGCTCCAGCTCCCAAGACTGGTGACCGCGGCTGACCGGTGCGCCGGCCGCCTCCCAGCTGACCATGCCGCCGTCCAGGATGCGCAGGCCCGGCAGGCCGGCGGCGGTGAACGCCTGCTCCGCCTGCTCCGCTCGCGCCCCGGACTTGCAGACCAGGACCACGTCCTTGTCGAGGTGGCGGCGCAGCTCGGCACGGTGCTCGCGCAGCGTGTCGAGCGGGACGTTGTAGGACCCCGGGATGTGCGCGGTCTCGAACTCCGCCGGAGTGCGGACGTCGAGCACACGGGGTGCGTCGTCCGACGACAGGCGTTCCTGCAGGGTCGGTGCGTCGAGACGGCGGGCCTCAGCGGCGGTGTTGGGCACAGAGAAGTCGGCTCCTTCGTTGGTGGTGCGGTCCCAGACAGGGAGAAGTTGGTCAGACGACCAGGAGGCCGGCTTTGGCGGCGTTCTCATCGAACGAGTCATCGACGGCGACGACATCATGACCGCGGGCCGAGAGGATCGAGGCCACCACGCTCGCCCGGTAGCCGGCGGCACAGTGCACCCACAGCTTCTTGTCCGGGATCGACTCGAGGTGCGAGAGCACGGTGTGGATCGGCACGTTCACGGCCCCGTCGATGTGGCCGGCGTCGAATTCTGAGCCACGACGGACGTCCAGGAGGACCCGATCGGTGGCGTCCGGGTTCTCCTTGAGCTCGGCGGCCAGGGCGTTGAAGTCCGCCACGGGGAACGATCGCAGGGGTGCGCCGTCGGCCCACTCCTCGGGATTGCCGCTCGCCATCGCGGCGGGGTCCATGCCGATGCGGACCATGTCGCGCTGGGCCTCGGCGACCTGCTCGGGGGTCTCGCCCAGCAGGGTGATGGTGGCGTCGTAGGGCAGGATCCAGCCCAGGTAGGTGATGAACTGCCCGTCGGTGCCGAAGTTGACAGTGCCGTCGAGGTGGCCGGCGGCGAACGCGGAACGCGTCCGCAGGTCCACCACCCACTCGCCTGCGTCGATGCGGCGACGAAGCTCGGCCGGGTCGGCGATGTCGGGGGCGGAGAGGTCGGGTGCCCCGGGGCCAGCGGAGTTCGCGGGTCCCATCTTGGCGTAGTAGGCCGGGAAGTCGTCCAGCCCGGCGAGCAGCTGCTTGACGTACGCCGCCTCATCCTGCGTCAGCGCGGGGTTCGAGACCTTCTCCTGGCCGATCGTGCTGGCGGTGGCCTCGGACTGGGTGGCGGAACAGAAACTGCCGAAGCCGTGGGTCGGGTAGACCACGGTGGCGTCGGGCAATTCGTCGGCGAGCCGTTGGGCGGAGTGCCACTGGGCGCGGGTCAGCGTGTCGGTGTGGTCGGGGCCGAGCAGATCGGGGCGACCGGTCGAGCCGAAGAGCAGCGACCCGCCGGTGAACACAGCCACCGACTCGCCCTCGGCCTCGAGCGCGAAGGAGAGGTGCGTGTGCGTATGGCCCGGGGTGTGCACGACGCGGACCCGCATCGTATCGCCCACCTCGATGACGTCGCGGTCACGCACCGGCGTGCGCTCGAATGCGACCGGGTCGTCGGCGTTCACCAGGTAGGAGGCGCCGACCGCCTCGGCCAGGGCGAGGCCGCCGGTGACGTAGTCGTTGTGGATGTGGGTCTCGAAGACGTGTGTGATCGTGACGCCGACCTTGTCCGCGACAGCCAGCACGCGGTCGTAGTCCCGCTGGGGGTCGACGACGAGGGCGACCCTGCCGTCGTGGGCCAGGTAGGTGCGGTCCCCGAGGCCGGGGGTGTCGATCGGGATGACGGTGGTCAAGGTTCCTCCTTAGCTTCGCGCAATACCCAGGGGGGTATACTTTCAACGTAGCAGGGGCCCACACGTGTCCGTACATTTCAGTCCCCGGCGCCGCGCGGGCGGGCCGGCCTGGCGGGTCAGCCCGAGATCACGTCGCCGAGCCGGCCGCGGTCGGCGAGGTCCTCGGCGAGGAATTCCCGGAGCAGGTCGACGGCCTGGAGGACCTTCTGGCCGCGCAGGGTGTAGATCACGCTGGTTCCCTGGCGCCGGGTGGAGACCACGCCGCGCTCGCGCAGGATCGCGAGGTGCTGGCTGGCGTTGGACTGGCTGAGGTCGAGCGCCTCGCAGAGCTCGCCCACACTGAGCTCACGGTCGCGGAGTTCGTTGATGATGAGCAGTCGTTTGGGGTCGGCGATCGCCTTGCAGACGCGGGCGTGCAGCTCCTGTAGTTCGGCCTCTACCCGTTTGTCCACGTGTCCTCCCGCCCCCGTTCCGCGTCGTGCGTGGATCTGATTGTAGGGTCAGCGCGCCGTAGCGAGCACGAGCAGTGTCGCCACGGCGAGAAGTACCGCGCCGCTGGCGACGGCGCGGACCATCGCCGGCCCCATCGGGGAGTTCCCGGCCTCGCCGTGACGGCTGTTGTGGACGTAGCGCGCCTCGACCATCAGGATCAGTCCGAGGGCGCCCAGTAGTCCCGCGACGCCGGGCAGTGACGGCAGGATCGCCCCATGGGTGTGGTGCAGCAGCAGCGCGGACACACCCCCGATCCCCAACGCCGTGCGCTGCCACGCCATCGCGGTCCGTTCGGCCTGGAGACCCGGGTCCACCGAGCTCAGCCTCCGACCAGGTCGACCACGGTGAGCACCAGGGCGACGACGGCGGTCACTGTCAGCACACCCGCGACCAGCAGGGGGATCGGCGAGCGAGGCAGTTGCTCCCCGAGTCGCATCGCCCGTTCGTTGCGCTGCCAGTGGGCGTAGGACACCCCAGCGAGCAGGCCACCAAGGGTGATCAGCAGGATCCCGAGGGCGTGCCGGATCACGTCCAGCCCGGGGACGAACTGCACCACCGCCACGCCGGCCGCCATCATCGCGAGGGCGGTGCGCACCCAGGCGAGGAACGTGCGCTCGTTGGCGAGCGTGAAGCGGTAGTCGGGGGCCTCGCCGACCTCGTGCACCGGGGTGCGTCTGGAACGACCGGGGGAGGGGGGCACCGGCTCAGGCCAGCGAGGTCGAGGCGGCGCACTGGTTGCGGCCGACGTCGAGGACGTCGATCTCGTCCTCCGGTGGGGCCACCTTGCCAGCGTTGACGAGCCGGATCGTGTCGTAGGTGTCCGGGGCCGCCGGCAGGGACGTCACGATCTCCTCCACGAACTTCTCCATCGCCCTCTCGTTGAGCAGGGTCGCGGTGAACACGTCCTCCAGCGTGGTGACCACAAGGCCGTCGGAGTTGATCTCGGCGGAGCTCGACCAGTGCGCGGGGGCGATGATCGTCAGCGGGTCCAGCGGGCGCAGCCGCTCGTGGACACTGCGGAAGAGGTCGCGCGCGAGCTCCTCGGCCTGCCCGGTGAGGTCGGGACGGCCCAGGCCGCGGACGAAGACGGTGTCGCCGACCAGGAGGATCGCGTCGCTGACCAGGAGGGCGATGGTGCCCGGGGTGTGTCCGGGCAGGTGCATGCTCATCACCCGCACCTCGGCGGAGCCGAGGTCCAGGACGTCGCCGTCCTTGAGCGGCCGGTTGGGGAACGGCACGACGCCGCCGCAGTCCTCGGGTGGGAGGTGGTACTCGACGCCCAGTTCTGCGGACAGTGCGGGGCCGCCGCTGATGTGGTCGGCGTGCACGTGGGTGTCGACCACGTGGGCCACGGTCATGGCGTGCTCGGCCGCCAGGTCCAGGTAGGGCTGCGGCTGTCGGGTGGGGTCGACGATGATGCAGCGCTCGCCGGGGACGCCGACGACGTATGACAGGCATGCCTTGGCGGGGCGCTGGAACTGCCACATCCGGACGGGCGCGGGCAGGTCGGTGATCTCGAACGGCACCAGCAGGCGGTTCCAGGCATCGGTGCCGCCCTCGAGGGAACGGACCGTCTTGCCGCGTTCCTCGAACTCCTCGGCGAGGAGCTCCGAGCCGTTGCCCTGGCCGCAGATCAGCACGGCGTCATCGAGTGTGCGTGCGGCTTCGTCGTCGAGCTCATCGAACGCGCGATAGACCGGCACGTTGCGGGTCGATACCGGTCGCGGGCCCTCAATCGGGGCAGCCTCGAACTCGTCGACGTTGCGGACGTCGAGGATCTCGCTGATGCGTCCCCAGGCGATCTCCTGGAACAGTTCGAGTGGGGTGATGGTCTGTGCCACGTGGGTTCTCCCTGCGAGTTCTACGGAGGTCTTGTTATATGCGCAATGACGAATGTAGTGTCCGGGGTCACAGTTGGCAACGCCTCTTCGCAGGGAAAGGAGCTCCGGTCGATGTCGGACAGCGACGTACCCGAGAGCATGACGATCGTGGCTTGGAGCGGCGATCTCGACAAGATGTGGCCCACCCTGATCCTGGGGTCGACCGGTGCCGCCTATGGCATGCAGACCACAATCTTCTTCACCTTCTGGGGACTCTTTCCCCTCGTGCGTGACGACGTCCGGATCACCGGCACCAACGCGATGACCAAGGCCCTCGCCGGGATGAACCGCCCGGGGATCAGCCACATGAAGCTTTCCAAGCTCAACATGGCCGGTGCCGGCTCCTGGATGATGAACAAGCTGGCCACGGACCAGAAGGTCGCCAGCCCCAAGGAGCTCATCGAGATGTGCATCGAGCTCGACGTCAACCTCTGGCCGTGTGAGATGACGATGGAGCTGCTCGGACTGCGACCCGACCAGCTGATCGAGGGGGTCGGCGATCCGGTGGGTGCCGCCTCGGCGCTCTCGGCGATGAGCAAGTCCCAAATCAACCTCTTCATCTGACCCTCACCCCTGTCAAGGAGCCAGTCATGGACTACACGGTCGACCTCACCATCGACGCCAAGGGCCAGAAGTGCCCGATGCCCGTGCTGCTCGCTTCTCGAGGCATCAAGAAGATCGAGTCCGGGCAGGTGATGCTCCTCGAAGCCTCAGACGGCGGGTCGAGGAGCGACATCCCGTCGTGGGCAAAGGACACGGGCAACGAGCTGCTGGAGACCAGCAGCGCGGACGGGATCTACCGCTACGTCATCCGGAAGAAGTGAGCCTGCGTGCAATACGGCTTCGCGATCGACCAACGCACCTGCATCGGCTGCCACGCCTGCACGGTTGCGTGCAAGACCGAGCACGAGGTGCCCGTCGGCCAGTTCCGCACCTGGGTCAAGTACGTCGACACCGGGTCGTTCCCCGACACCACCCGCTCGTTCGGGGTGATGCGTTGCAACCACTGCACCGACGCGCCCTGCATCAAGATCTGCCCCACCCAGGCGCTCTACAAGCGTGACGACGGCATCGTCGACTTCGACAACGAACGGTGCATCGGCTGCAAGTCGTGCATGCAGGCCTGCCCGTACGACGCCATCTACATCGACGCGGACACCCACACCGCCGCGAAGTGCAACCTCTGCGCGCACCGGGTCGACGAGGGCCTCGAGCCCGCCTGCGTCGTGGTCTGCCCGACCCACTCCATCTGGGTCGGCGACCTCGATGACCCGACCAGCGGTATCGCCAAGCTGGTCAGCACCCAGGAGACAGCGGTGCGCTCCCCGGAGCAGAACACCGGCCCCAACGTCTTCTACCTCGGCGCCGATCGGGCCGTCCTCGACCCGCTGGCAGCCCCGGTGGACGACACCTACATCTGGGCGAAGCCCGACGCGCAGCGCCTGGAGAACGCGGGCGACCTGACCCGCGACCCGGTGACCAACGCCCGCACCACCCTCAACACCGCCCACCCGCGGCCGTGGGGCTGGAAGGTCGTCACCTACCTGTGGACCAAGGGCATTGGTGCGGGTGCGCTCGCGCTGGCCGCCCTGGCCCACCTGATGGGCATCGAGCTGAGTGGTGTGGGCGACTACGCGGCCCCACTGCTGGGCCTGTTCGGTGCGGCCACCACCGGCGCGCTGCTGGTGTGGGACCTCAAGCGTCCCGAACGCTTCCTGTACATCTTCTTGAAGTCCAACTGGTCCTCGTGGCTCGTGCTCGGCGCCTACGTCCTCACCGTCTTCTCGGGCGGGGCGGTCCTGTGGCTGCTGGCCGCGTTCCTCGACGTCGGCTGGTTGATGACCCTGCTGGCGTGGCTCGCCATCCCGGTCAGCGCACTGATGGCCGGCTACACGGCCTTCCTGTTCGGCCAGGCCGAGGGTCGCGACCTGTGGCAGTCTCCACTGCTGTTCTGGCACCTCGTCGTCCAGGCCATGATGGTCGGCAGCGGGGCGCTGGCCGTCGCCGGCCTGTTCGCGGACCTTTCCGATGAGGCCTGGCAGCTGATCACGGTGGTCTTCGTGGTCTCGACGCTCCTGCACCTGCTGATGCTCGGCGTCGAGTACGCCGGCACGCACGCCAGCCGACAGGCGACGGTGGCCGCACACATCATCACCAGGGGCCGCTACTCCCGGCTGTTCTGGATGGGCGCAGTCCTCCCCGCGGTGGCGGCCCTCGGCCTCGGCGGGCTCACCTGGGGAGGGCTGCCAGTCGCGCTGCTCGCGCTAGCGGGCCTGACCGTCCAGCCTGCGCTGGTCGCCTACGAGAGCGTCTTCGTCCGCGCCGGCCAGGACCCGCCCCTCTCATGACCGCCACGAACGGAGCACCCGTGAACCCCGTCAACCCCGTGAACCTGCCCGGCGCACGCAGCCACGAGGGGCTGCGCAACTACCCCCCGGTCGAGGATTGGGACCACCACGTCGAGTACGACGCCAAGGCGCACCCGCGCAAGGTCCCGCACACCTACTCACTGATCCCCACGATCTGCTTCAACTGCGAGTCGTCGTGCGGCCTGCTGGCCTACGTGGACCACGAGGACCTCTCGATCAAGAAGTTCGAGGGCAACCCTGCCCACCCCGGCTCGCGCGGTCGGAACTGCGCGAAGGGCCCGGCCACGATCAACCAGGTCCACGATCCCGATCGGATCCTGTACCCGTTGAAGCGGGTCGGCGAGCGGGGTCCGGCCAGTTCGAGCGGGTCTCCTGGGACGAGGCGGTCGCGGACATCGCGGGCCGGATCCGCAAGGCCATCGTCGAGGACCGCCGCGACGAGGTGATGTACCACGTCGGCCGTCCCGGTGAGGACGGCTTCGCCGAGCGTGTCCTGCAGGCCTGGGGCATCGATGGGCACAACAGCCACACCAACGTCTGCTCCTCGGGGGGGCGGAGCGGCTACACGCACTGGATGGGCTACGACCGGCCGTCGCCGGACTACGCCAACGCCAAGGCGATGGTGCTGCTCTCCAGCCACCTGGAGACGGGGCACTACTTCAACCCGCACGCGCAGCGGATCATGGAGGCCAAGGAGAACGGCGCCAAGCTGGTCGTCCTGGACCTGCGGCTCTCCAACACCGCCTCCCATGCGGACCTGTGGATCTCCCCGTGGCCGGGCAGCGAGGGTGCGATCTTCCTGTCGGTCGCCTCCTACCTGTTGCGCACCCGTCAGATCGACCACGAGTACATCCGCCGATGGGTCAACTGGGACGTCTACCTCGAGCGCCTGCACCCGGACGCGCCCAAGGACTTCGAGGCCTTCCTGGACAGACTGACCGAGGACTACGCCCACTTCACCTTCGAGTTCGCCGCGGAGGAGGCCCACGCCCCCGTCGAGCAGATCGAGGAGCTGGCGCGCATCGTGGCCGGGGCGGGCACCGCGCTCGCCACCCACACCTGGCGCTCGGCCGCGGCGGGCAACCTGGGTGGTTGGCAGATCACGCGCAGCCTGTTCTTCCTCAACGTGCTCACCGGCAGCGTCGGCACTGTGGGGGGCACTCACCCGAACGGCTGGGACAAGTTCATCGCCCATTTCCCCGACATGCCGGAGCCCAACGACATCTGGAGCGAGATGCTCTGGCCGCCGGAGTACCCACTCACCACCAACGAGATGTCGATCTTGTTGCCGCACCTGCTCAAGGACGGCCGGGGCAAGCTGGACGTCTACTTCAGCCGAGTCTACAACCCGTTGTGGGTCAACCCCGACGGGTTCACCTGGATCGACGTGCTCAAGGACGAGAGCAAGATGGGGTTGCACGTCGCGCTGACCCCGACCTGGAGCGAGTCGGCGACGTTCGCCGACTACGTGCTGCCGATGGGCCATGCCTCGGAGCGCCACGACACGATGTCGTTCGAGACCCACACCTCGAAGTGGCTTGCCTTCCGCCAGCCGGTCAAGCGGGTGGCGATGGAGCAGCGCGGCATGCCCTTCAAGGACTCCCGCGACACCAATCCCGGCGAGGTGTGGGAGGAGAACGAGTTCTGGTTCGAGCTGTCCTGGCAGATCGATCCCGACGGGTCGCTCGGGATCCGCAAGCACTTCGAGTCGCAGGCACGTCCGGGCGAGAAGATGACCCAGGACGAGTACTACGAGATCCTCTTCGCCAACAGCGTGCCCGGCCTTCCGGCCGCGGCCGAGGAACAGGTGCTCACCCCGCTGGCGTACATGCGCAAGTACGGCGTGTTCGAGGTCGCCAAGGACGTCTACCGGCTCGACGAGCGGTCGCTGAGCGAGGCCGAGCTCGACGGAGCGATGCCTGACGAGAACGGTGTGCTGCGCAAGCCGGTCACGATGGAGACCGCCCCGCCGTTGGTGGGGGAGGCCGGTGCCGTCGGCATCGAGCACGAGGACGGCACGAGAACGGCAGGCTGGCTGTCCCCGTCGCGCAAGCTCGAGCTCTACTCCACGACGCTGGCCGACTGGGGGTGGCCGGACCAGGCGACGCCTGGCTACATCGAGTCGCACGTCTCCGCGCGGAAGATTGACCGCGGCAACGACGAGTTCGTGCTGATGCCGAACTTCCGGCTTCCCACGCTGATCCACACGCGTTCGGGCAACGCGAAGTACCTCATCGAGATCTCCAACACCCACCCGTTGTGGTTCAACCAGGCCGACGCCGAGGGTCTCGACCTGTCCACCGGCGACCTGGTGCGGGTGACGACCGAGATCGGGCACTTCGTCGTCCGGGTCTGGGCCACCGAGGCGATCCGCCCCGGCGTGGTCGGCCTCTCCCACCACATGGGCCGCTGGACACAGGAAGGTCACCCCGGCAGCCGCTGGGCGATGGGAAAGGTCGACCTCAACCGGTCGGAAGCGGGGATCTGGAACCTCCGGTACACCGACGGCATCAAGCCCTTCAAGAGCGACGACCCCGACTCCGAGCGGATCTACTGGGACGACCCGGGCGTGCACCAGAACCTCACCTTCCCGGTCCAGCCCGACCCGGTCTCGGGCATGCATTGCTGGCACCAGAAGGTGCGCATCGAGAAGGCTCGTGACGGCGACCAGTACGGCGACGTCGAGGTCGACGTGAACAAGTCGCGCATGGTCTACCGCCGCTGGTTGTCCATGACTCGTCCCGGCCCCGGCCCCGACGGCCAACGCCGGCCGGAGTTCATGATGCGAAACGTGACGCCGAAGCGCTCTGCCTACCGTGTCGCGGGCGTCTCATCGGGGGGTGAAGGCCAGTGAGCCTCCGGGCCCGCCGCCGATCGAACGTCGAGGTCGACCTCGACGCGGTGCAGGCGGCCCTCGGCACCGTCGAGGACCCCGAACTGCGCCTGCCGCTCGACGAGGCCGGTATGATCGGCCACCTCGAGGTCGACCGGTCCGGCACGGTCAAGGTGACCGTTCGGCTCACCACGCCGTCCTGCCCGATGAAGGACACCCTGGCCCGGGACGTCACCGCGGTCGTCAGCAGGGTCGCCGGTGTCGAGCGTGTCGAGGTCAGCTTCGGCGCAATGAGCGACAACGAGCGGATGCAACTAGCCGCCCGTCTCCGGGGGAACACCCCCGAGGGTGGCCATCGGTTCGGCCTCGACTCCTCCACCCAAGTCTACGCTGTGGCCAGCGGCAAGGGCGGGGTCGGCAAGTCGACCGTCACCGCCAACCTCGCGATCGCGCTTGTCGAGCAGGGCAAGCGCGTCGGCATTCTCGATGCCGACGTGTGGGGCTATTCCATCCCGCACCTGTTCGGCGTTCGACGGGCACCCGTCGCGCTGAAGGGGCTGATGCTCCCGGTCGAGGCGTACGGTGTCTCGCTCATGTCGGTCGGCTTCTTCGTCACCGACGAGGAGCCTGTCGTGTGGCGCGGCCCGATGCTGCACAAGGCGCTCGAGCAGTTCCTCACGGACGTGCACTGGGGCGAGCTCGACGTGCTGCTGATCGACCTCCCGCCGGGCACCGGTGACATCACCATGTCGCTGCTCGAGCTGGTCCCGGACGCCGCGCTGATCGCCGTGACCACCCCGCAGCCCGCTGCGCAGACCGTCGCCGAACGGGTGGGCCGGATGGCTCGCAACGCACGGATGCCGGTGGCCGGGGTCGTTGAGAACATGTCCGCGCTGGTCTGTGGCTCGTGCCACGCGAGCACGGCGCTGTTCGGCAGCGGGGGTGGCGACAGGCTGGCCGAGTCCATCGACGCGCCTCTGCTCGGACGGGTGCCGCTCGACATCGAGCTGCGCGAGGCCGGGGACGCGGGAGTGCCGGCGATGATCTCCGCGCCGCAGTCCCACTCGGTCCAGGAGCTCCGGGGGATCGCCGCCGCGCTTCCCGTGCTCCGTCGCAGCCTTGTGGGCCGGTCGTTCCCGCTGTCCGTGGTGTGACACCGATGCTGACCCGGCCGGCGCGCGGGGACCTCGTTGCCGCGGTCAGTGTTGGCCAACGCCTCGATCGCCGGGCTCGACCCCGTCTACGGCCTGTACGCCGCCGTCGTCGCGCCCCTCGCCGGAGCACTTGTCGGCTCCTCGCCCTACCTCGCCAGGGGTCCGGTCGCCGTCACCAGCTATCCCGCCGTGTGGGGGCTCGGTCAACTCGGCACCGGGGCACTCTCGGACCGGATCGGCCGCAAATACCTGATCGTCGGCGGCATGCTCACCCAGGCAGTCGCCCTCGCAATCGTCGCCGCCGGCGCCACCTTCGGACTCTGGGCGCTGGCCGCGGTGCTCCTCGGGGCAGGGACAGCCATGGTCTACCCGACCCTGCCGGCTGCGATCGGCGACGTCGCCCACCCGGCGTGGCGCGCACGCTCGGTCGGGATCTACCGACTCTGGCGCGACGGAGGCTCGAGACCGAGGACAAGGGCGCACTGTCACCCACCAGGTCGTTGATGGCTACGACGGATCAGCACTACAACGTGCGACTGCTCGATCTCGACACCCTGGAATGGATCGGCTCCGACGCGCACACCCCGGGTGATCAACTCGCATACTCGCCCGACGGCACCCAGTTCGCCGCGCTGCAAGCAGACCGGATCCGGGTCTGGGACGGCCGCTCCGGCGACTACGAGGCCAGCCTGGCCCTGCCCGCAGACCTGACCGCCGACCCGTCGATCTCCTACCTCCCCGACAGTTCCGGGTTGCTCGTCACCGCCAACGACGGCAGGACGTGGACAGTGAACACACGCACGAGCACGTGGGAAGCCAGAGCCTGCAGGATCGCCGGTCGCAACCTGACCCAGGCAGAGTGGCAGCAGTTCTTCCCCGGCTCGCCCTACCGGCTCACTTGCCCGCAATGGCCCGCCGGCAGTTGAGACCGCAATGCCGAAGCGGGTACTCCGCGCTTACTCCGCAGTTTCGGCCCGAAGAGCCTCGAGATCGTCCGAGACGGTGCAGTAATGTCGAGGACGACCGCGACACCGATGTCGGTTGTCGGCCCAGGTCAGTGCAGGTTCCGCCGAGTTCTTCCGGACCCAACGACGCGTGATCGACTGCGTCGGCATCTGTGGTCGACTCGCTCACGTCATGCGCCGGTGGGGATCACCCTGCAGAATCGGTCGGGGTGGCGATGACGACCTCGGTGACCAGTCCCCAGCTGTGCACCCGGGAGCGGTGGTGGACCTGCCAGCGCTCATCCAGCAGCGCGGCGACGTTGGTGGGGCGGCAGCCGCCCACCAGCTGGGGCGCCAGCCGCCAGATGGCCGTCCAGGTCCGGGACACCAGACGCTCCGCAGGGCGTACCCCCGGGCTGAGCCCCGCCAGGCAGAGCCGGCCGTCGGGGGCGAGGACTCGACGCAGGTCGTCGAGCACGTGCACGGCGTACTGCTCGTGGAGCAGATCGAACACGAACGTGGAGACCACGACGTCAGCCGAGGCCTCCTCGGCCGGTAGCGGCAGCGAGCCATCGACCAGCACCGCCCGCGCCCGATCTCCGAACGGGGCCAGCCGGGAGCGCGTCAGCTCGATCATCACCGGGCTCAGGTCCATGCCCAGGTAGTGCGCTTCCGGTAGGTCTGCAAGCAGGCGGGAGGCCAGGCGTCCAGTGCCGCATCCGAACTCCAGAATGGCCGCACCGTCGCCGATGGCCGCGTGGGCCAGCAGACGGTCTGCGGTCGGGTCCTCGTAGAAGGCCTGCCAGTCCTGGGCACGTCCGATCCGGTCATACACCGCCCGGGCCTGGTCGATCGTGAGCGCCATGGACCGCCTCCCTCGCCCGTCGGTGGTTGGTGCAACGGTACGCGGGGAGCAGCGAGGGGCCTGGGTCCCGTCCCAAGGCGACCGAGCCCGACCTGGACAGGCATGGCGACCGGCTTGCAGGCGCCGAGAACGCCAGCGAGTTTATCCAAATGGCGATTGTGTAAACTCTTTGGCATGACGTATGTGATCGGTCAGCCGTGTGTGGACGTGGTGGATCGGGCGTGCGTGTACACGCCATGGGTCACGGCGCTGCCGCCGCAGAACAGGACGGCAGACGAGTGAGCCAGTCGCGGGGCCGAGGGAAGGCAGGGGGTTTGGACCGGCGCGCAGAGGTGTTGCGGACACTCCGGGAGGCTCCGGATGCGCTGACTGTCGCTGAGGTCGCAGAGTTGCTCGAGGTCCATCCGAACACCGTGCGATTTCACGTGGACCACCTGAGGGAGCTCGGGTTGGTCGAACAGGTGCACGCTGCTGCACGTGGGCCTGGCCGGCCGGCGGCGCTGTTGCGAGCGGTGCGCCGGATGGACCCGGGCGGCCCACGTGGCTACCGCGTCCTGGCCGAGATCCTGGGTCGAGGGCTGGCCGCGGCCGAGCGGCCGAGCGCGCAGGCGAGCGAGCTCGGTCGAGCCTGGGGCAGGACGCAGGCCGGAACCGCTCGACAGCAGGGCGTGGGCGGTGGAGGGGCGTGGGGCATGATGGTCGGGGTGCTCGACGAGCTCGGCTTCGCGCCCGAGCACGACGACCTCGCCGCTGGCGACCACCTCCGGATCGGGCTGCGACACTGCCCCTTCCTCGAGCTGGCCGAGTCTCTGCCCGAGGTGATCTGTCCGGCACATCTGGGTGTCATGCAGGGTCTGGCGGAGGGCTGGCGGGCGCCGTTCACCGTCGACCGTCTTGACTCGTTCGCCGAACCAGACCTGTGCGTCGTCCACCTCCGCTCGAAGGACGCGCTCGAATGAGCGCCGCGGCGGCGTCAGCTGTGGCAGTGACCTTCGTGTGGCTGGGCATGGTGCTGGCGATCTCGTTCCTCGAGGCTCCGTTGAAGTTCCGCGCCCCGGGTGTGACAGTGCCGATCGGGCTTGGGATCGGGCGCCTCGTGTTCAAGGCCCTGAACTCGTGTGAGGTGGTGTTCGGCGTCGCACTGGGTTTCGTCGTGATGGTCGATCCTCCGTCAACGGCGACGATCATCGCCCTCATGGCCGCGGTGACGAGTCTCGCCGGGCAGCTGCTCGTGGTGCGCCCACGGCTGGTGCGACGCTCCGACGCCGTCCTCGCCGGACGGGACGTGGCGCGTTCGCACGCCCACCATGCCTACGTCGCGCTCGAGCTCGTCAAGGTCGTGGCGCTTCTGGTGGCCGGGGTCGCGCTCCTCGCGTCGTGACCCCTGGACAGTCTGGCGCACCCAACGAAGGATCCCCCTTATGAACAGCACCGCCGCCAACGGGTCGCCGGCCGCCTGCACGAGGTCGGTCGAAGCAAGCGCAGGCGACCAGGACGCCGGGGTCCCCCTCAGCGTGAGGGCCCGATGACGGCACCCGAAATGCCCGAGGTCGGCCGCGGCACGAACGCGGTTGGTCCGGGAACCGACGTGGAGCGCCTGACACGGTGGCAGGCTGCGGGAGGCGGGTGGCGCGTGATCGCCCACACTCCCTCGCACCTCACGGTTGCGCTGCTGACGTGTGACGGGGGCGAAGAGATGGAGCGGATCGTCTCCTCGGACCCCTCGTTCGTCGCGTACGTCAAGGCATGGTCGGGCGACGAGCCCTAGTCCGGCCGCCGCGGCACCTCGCCATTGCGGCCGAGAGTGAGCGACTCGCTGCCGCCCTCCTCGCTTCGGCAGCGTGCCGCGGAGGTCGCTCGGGCGTGGGTCCCTCAGCGCACGCCCAGGCCCTCGACGTACGCGTTGGTGAAGCACCGCTGCGGATCGAGCCGCTCGGCGAGCTCGCGGAAGCGAGGGAGCGCCGGGTAGAGCCCCGCGATGCGGTCGGCGTCGAACCCGAGTGCCAGCTTGCCCCAGTGCGGTCGGGGCTCGTACGGCGCCAGTGCGGCCTCGAGGGCGGCCAGCGCCGGTAGCACCGCGTCGAGGTCGCGCACCCAGGTCGCGTGCACCGCGACGGTGTCGCGCCCCCGGAACGGGCTGAGCCACAGGTCGTCGGCCGCGATCGTGCGCATCTCGAAGACCTGCAGGGCCTCGGTGAACACCGGCCCCAGACGACTCAGCGCCTCCAGGGCCACTCCGGCGTCCGCTCGCCGGAGGAAGAACTCCGACTGGATCTCCTCACCCGCGCTCGGCTGGAATTCGACCCGGAAGTGCGGCAGCCGGTCGTGCCAGGGCCCCGGCCGGCCCAGCTGCTCGGTGGCCGCGATCGGATCCAGCCCCAGCAGCGGGTGGACGGGTTCGGTCGCCGGGCGTCCGCCCCAGGGGGAGGACGTGGGGGTCGGCTCGCGGTCGACGCGGCGCTTCACCCAGACCGAGTCCAGCCGGGCCGGGTCGCGGAACGAGCTGAAGAGGCTGACGCTGTACGCCGAGCCGAGGATCTCCTGGGCCTGGTCGACCGCGGTGCCGAACGGAATGCCGAGGATCACCTCCTGGGCCACCTCGTAGGTCGGTTCGACGCGCAGCCAGACTCGCGTCACCACGCCCAGCGAGCCGAGCGACAGCACCATGCCGGGGAATTCGGTGTCCCCGAGCCGGGAGGACACCAGCTCGCCGTCGGCACGCACCAGCTCGATGCCCACCGCCGCGGCGGCCAGTGAGGTGTTGGTGAACCCGGACCCGTGGGTGCCGGTGGAGCAGGCGCCGGCCACCGTGATGTGCGGCAGGGAGCCGAGGTTGTGCAGGGCCCAGCCCCGTGAATGCAGGGCCCGGCCCACCTCGGCGTACGTCGCCCCGCCGGGAACGACGGCGACCCCCGAAACCTCATCCACCGCGATCTCGACCTGGAGATCGCGGGTCGACACGAGGGTCCCGGTCGTGTCCGCCACGGGGCTGAACGAGTGGCCGGTCCCGACGGCTCGCACGCGAGCAGCGGAGGCCACCACCTGCTGGAGCTCCTCGACGGTCTGCGGGTGTCGGACGTCCTCGGTGGAGTAGACGACGTTTCCTGCCCAGTTCCGCATGGGTCTCCTGTCGGGGTGGGGTGTTCCACCACGAGCCTAGGACCGGGTGCGCCACGGCCTGTGGCGGCACCTGGGCGACGGACCCGGCCCGGGAGGTCACGTTCCGGGGCCGTGAGCGCTACCATGGTCGCGAGAACCGACCACCGTTTCGTTGCTCGTCGAGTGCAGCTCTCGCTCCGGGGTCGGTGACGCGGCATCCGACCGGACTTCGGCGGGTCGCGCGGAGGGCCTCAGTGCCCGTCGTGCCGACGCCCTCGCCGAGTGGTCGAGCCGGGTCGCTCATGGGACGGCCACCGATGGTCGTCTCGTACGACGGCTGCATCGGGTCCCGTCTCGGGGACCGGGCCCGCTGACGCCGTACCGCCACGGCCGGCGTGCCGGGCGCTTCGTAGGAGGAATCTGTTGGCTCGACGAGGTCAGCGCCAGTCCGAGCGCCAGCCAGAGCGCCAGTCCGGACGCCAGTCCGGCGGCACCCGCACCGCACCGCGGAACCGTCGGCGTGTGCGCGACCTCGACAACGAGGGCATCATCCCGGTGCTGGCCAAAGGGGTGCGCGAGGTCGAGGCGGCCGCGCAGCGCGGCTCGCTGACCTCGGGGCGCACCAAGTTCCAGGTGATCGCGCTGCTGGTGCGCGAGGAGCGGGCCCGGGTCAAGGCCGATTCGGAGAGCACCGAGGCGCATCGCGCCGAGCAGCTCAAGCGGCTCGACGGCGTGGCCACCATCCTGGCCAAGACCGCGGCCCGCGACACCTCGCTGCTGCAGCTGCTCGCCGAGGACGCGGAGGTCACCGAGGCGGCCAAGGCGCTCAAGCGGGAGATGCTGACCAAGGGCGGGATGGATGCCCCGCCCGAGGAGGTCGCCCCGGCCGAGACCTCGGAGTCCGCTCCCACCGAACGACGCGTCGTCCCGCAGTCGGTCATCTCCCGCCAGCTCGCCAACCCGTTCCTGGCCCCCGACTTCTCCGCGGCAGAGCCGCGCCCAGCCGCACCGCGCCGGCTGGCCACCTGGGAGCTGATCGGCCCGCTGCTGCGGGCCTTCGAGTACGGCGGAGCCTCGTCGTGCATGGACCTGCCCGAACCCAGGTCGCTGCGCGCGCCCGGCGGCTTCGAGCTGATGCGCCACCAGGCCCAGGTGGTCGCCTCGGCGGAGGCCGGGCACCGCACCTTCCTGCTGGCCGACGAGCCCGGGCTGGGCAAGACCGCGCAGGCCCTGCTGGCCGCCCAGGCCGCCGACGCGTTCCCGCTGCTGGTCGTGGTCCCCAACGTGGTGAAGACCAACTGGGCCCGCGAGGCCGGGCTCTGGACGCCGAACCGGCCGGCCACCGTGATCCACGGCGACGGGCACACCATCGACGGCTTCGCCGACATCGTGATCGTCAACTACGAGGTGCTTGACCGGCATGTCGGCTGGCTCGGCGACTTCGGTTTCCGCGGCATGGTCGTCGACGAGGCGCACTTCATCAAGAACAAGAGCTCGCAGCGCTCCCGGCACGCCCTCCAGCTCTCCGAGCGGATCCGGGCCCGCACCCCGAAGCCGCTGCTGATGGCCCTCACCGGCACCCCGCTGATCAACGACATCGAGGACTTCCGGGCGATCTGGGAGTTCCTCGGCTGGATCGACGACAAGAAGCCGCTCGCCGAGCTGATGGACGCCCTGGAGGACACCGGGCTGTTCCCGCTCGACCCGGGCTTCTACCGCGCCGCCCGAGGCGCGGTGGTCGACATGGGCATCGTGCGGCGCCGCAAGATCGACGTCGCCGCCGACATCCCGGCCCGGCGGATCGCGGACCTGCCTGTGGAGCTCGACGACGCCGTCGGCCGGTCCATCCAGCGCGCCGAGCGCGAGCTGGCGCGTCGGCTGGTCGCGCGCTACGAGAGCGCGCTCGAGACCCGCTCCGCCGGTCGTGTCGTCGAAGGCATCGATCACGAGCTGGTACGCCGGGTCGCCACCTGGGAGCGCCAGGACACCACGACCACGAAGACCGACGAGAACGTGTTCACGATGATGCGGCGCATCGGCCAGGCCAAGGCCGGCCTGGCGGCCGACTACACGGCGCAGCTGGTCCGCAGCGTCGGCAAGGTGGTCTTCTTCGCCAAGCACATCGACGTGATGGACACCGCCGAGCAGACGTTCGAACGGGCCGGGATCCGCTGCTCCTCCATCCGCGGCGACCAGACGCGCGCGGCCCGGGAGAAGGCGATCACCTCGTTCAACGCCGACCCGGACGTCGAGGTCGTGGTCTGCTCGCTGACCGCCGCCGGGGTGGGGCTGAACCTCCAGGTCGCCTCCAACCTGGTCCTGGCCGAGCTGTCCTGG
>JBBQRV010000021.1:0-27203 GCA_038214475.1 Propionibacteriales bacterium
GTGGTCGTCGCCGGCAACGTCGAGGCCCAGCCCGCGGTGGGCGCCGCCCTGGAGCGGGCAGGGACGCCGCACGTGCTGGCCGGCAACGTGGTGCCGCGGATCGGGGTGCTCGCACCCGACTCCGCGCGGGCCGCGATCCGCGAGATGTTCCTGTCGCACGTGATCGGCGGCAAGCACCTGAGCAGCCGGGCCGACTTCACCACGATGGTGCGCGGGGCCACCCCCGACGTGGTGCTCACCGCCGTCGAGCTGATGGCCCGCGGGCTCGACGAGACCCGCCCGGGGACGGGCGACGTGGTGGTGGTCGACATCGGCGGCGCGACCACCGACGTGCACTCGGTGATCGAGCTCGACCCGGAGGACAGTGGCCTGGCCCGCGAGGTGGTGGCCACCACCCCGGTGACCCGCACCGTCGAGGGCGATCTCGGCATGCGCTGGTCCGCGGTCTCCACCCTCGAGGCGGCTGCGGCCGACCTGGTGGTCGACGCGGGGCTCCGGCGCGCTGCGCAGCGCCGTACCGACGATCCCGCCTTCCTGCCCACGGACGACGAGTCCGCCACCGATGACGTCCGGATCGCCGGCCTCGCTGCCCGCCTCGCGCTGCGGCGGCACGCGGGCCGGGCCCGGGTCGTGGTGGGGCCGGACGGGCGAGTGGTCGAGCGCAGCGGCAAGGACCTGCGTGAGGTCGACCTGGTGGTGGCGTCGGGTGGCGTGTTCCGCCACGGCGCACCGGGCGTCGAGCGCGAGGTGTTCGCCGCCCTGCCTGCCGACGCCGAGGAGGGCTGGCAGGTCCCGACCCGTGCCCCCGTCGTGGTCGACCGGGTGTCGGTGCTCGCCGCCGTCGGGCTGCTCGCCGACGCGCACCCGGACACGGCGTACCGGCTCTCCGCACGGCTGGCGGATGGGTAGCCTGTCGGCGTGAGCAACGACACCGCCGCGCAGCCTGAGGACCCCCGTCCGGACTCCGCCGACGCACCCGTGTCGCTGCACAAGAGCAAGCAGCACGAGGCCGAGCGGTTCTCCGAACGGGTCGCCCACGAGTTCTCGGCGCAGTGGGCCAGGCTGCGTGCCGAACGGCATGCCGAGCTGGAGCCGATCCGCGCCGGGCCGTCGAACTTCTCCCGCGCCCAGGTGCCGTGGGGTGTCGACCTGGCCGCGGCCTGGTCGTGGCGACTGCTGATCATCGGTGCGCTCGGCTACGTCCTGCTGCGGCTGATCGGGTTCTTCGCGCTGCTCGCCCTGCCCGTCGTGGTGGCGCTGCTGATCGCCGCCCTGGTCGGGCCGCTGGTCGGCTGGCTGGCCCAGCTCGGGATCCCCCGTTCCCTCTCCGCGCTGTTCGTGGTGGTCGGCGGCATCGCGCTGGTCGCCCTGCTGCTCACCTTCGTGGGCCAGCAGATCGCGCAGGGCGCGACCGACCTCGCCGACCAAGTGGTGCAGGGCCTCGACGAGGTCAAGACCTGGCTGCGGGACGGGCCGCTGAACGCCTCGGACTCCCAGATCAACAGCTACATCGACCAGGCCCAGACCTCGATCGAGAACTACTCCAAGGAGGGGGAGGTCCTCAAGCGGGTCAGCGAGGTCGGCAGTGCGCTCAGCCACGTGCTCGCCGCGTTCTTCATCATCCTGTTCTCCACCTACTTCTTCCTCGCTGACGGGGAGCGGATCTGGTCGTGGGTGGTGCGGATCGCTCCGCGCGCCGCCCGCGAGCGGGTCGACTCCTCGGGCCGGGTGGCCTGGGTGTCGCTGACCCACTTCGTGCGGGCCACCGTGCTGGTGGCCCTCACCGACGCCCTCGGCGTGATGCTGGTGGCCGGACTGATCGGGGTGCCGTTCGTGCTCGCCATCGGTGTGCTGGTCTTCCTGGGTGCGTTCATCCCGATGATCGGTGCCACCATCGCCGGCACGGTGGCGATCCTGGTGGCCCTGGTGGCCCAGGGGCCGTTCGCGGCGCTGCTGATGCTGATCGGTGTCGTGGTGGTCCAGCAGTTCGAGGGCCACGTGCTCCAGCCGTTCCTGATGGGCCGCTTCGTGAAGCTGCACCCGCTCGGCGTGATCCTGGCCCTCGGCGCAGGCGTGCTGGTGGCCGGGATCGCCGGTGCGCTGGTCGCCGTACCGGCGGCGGCCGCGCTGAACGCGGTGGTGCTGCACCTGGCCGGCTTCAGCAACCTGGGGGACGACCCCCAGGAGAATCCCGACGACCAGCTGGGCGCCGACCGGCCGTCGGTGCCCGCAGAGGAGCAGCATGACTGACCAGGTGACCCTCGCCGAGATCCAGGAGGCGGCCCGGCTGCTCGAAGGGGTCGCCATCCGCACCCCCATGGAGGGCAGCCGGCAGCTGTCCGCGCTCGCGGGCGGCCCGGTGCTGCTCAAGTGCGAGAACCTCCAGCGCACCGGTTCGTTCAAGATCCGCGGCGCCTACGTGCGGATGGCTCGGCTGTCCCCCGAGGAGCGGGCTCGCGGCGTGGTGGCCGCCTCGGCCGGGAACCATGCTCAGGGCGTCGCCCTCGCCGCGCAGATGCTGGGCATCGAGGCCACCGTGTTCATGCCCGAGGGTGCCCCGATCCCGAAGGAGCGCGCCACCCGGGGGTACGGCGCCCGGGTGATCTTCCACGGCCGCTACCTCGAGGACGCCCTGGTGGCCGCCCGGGAGTTCTCCGCGGAGACCGGAGCCGTCCTCATCCATCCCTTCGACCACCTCGACGTGGTGCGCGGCCAGGGCACCTGCGGCCTCGAGATCCTCGAGCAGGCGCCGGAGGTCGAGACCGTGCTGGTGCCGACCGGCGGGGGCGGGCTGCTGGCCGGCATCGCGATCGCGGTCAAGGCGCTCAAGCCCGGTGTCCGGGTGGTCGGCGTCCAGGCCGAGGGCGCTGCGGCGTTCCCGGCCTCGCTGGCCAGCGGCGCACCGGTCAAGCTGGCCTCGATGCACACGATGGCCGACGGTATCGCGGTGGGGCTGCCGGGCGACATCACGTTCCGCGCGGTCCAGGACCACGTCGACGAGATCCTCACCGTCTCCGAGGAGTCGCTCTCGCGTGCCCTGGTGGCCCTGATGGAGCGCGCCAAGATGGTCGTCGAGCCGGCGGGCGCCGCCGCGGTCGCGGCCCTGCTCGACGACCCCACCCGGTTCCGCACCCCGGTGGTGGCCGTGCTCTCGGGAGGCAACGTCGACCCACTGCTGATGGGCAAGGTGATCCGGCACGGCATGGCGGCCGCCGGGCGCTACCTGCAGGTGCGGGTGTGCATCCCCGACCTGCCGGGCGGGCTGGTCGGGCTGCTCGGCGAGGTCGCCGACGCCGGCGCCAACATCCTCGAGGTGTCGCACGAGCGCACCTCGGCCGAGCTCAGTCTCGACGAGGTGGAGGTGCACCTGCAGATGGAGACCCGTGGCGCCGAGCACACCCGCCTGGTGATCGCGCGGCTGCAGGACCGCGGCTACCGGGTGATCGAGGCGGCCTGACCCCCGCACACGGCAGAGCCACCGGCACCCCGAGGGGTCCGGTGGCTCCGTGAGGTCGCTCGGTCAGCCCTCGTAGGGGACCGCGTCGACGATCTGGACCTGGAGGTCCTTGCCGTTGGGGGCGGTGTAGGTGACGGTGTCACCCTTCTTGGCGCCCAGGATGGCCGAGCCCAGCGGTGACTGCGGCGAGAACACCTCGAGGGAGTCGTCCTCGATCTCGCGGGCCCCGAGCAGGAAGGTCTCGGTGTCGTCGTCGCCGACGAAGCGGTAGGTCACCTTCATGCCGGGGGAGACGGTGCCGTCGTCCTCCGGGGTCTCGCCGACCTCGGCGCGGCGCAGCATGTCCTCGAGCTGGCGGATCCGGCCCTCGACCTTGCCCTGCTCCTCGCGGGCCGCGTGGTAGCCGCCGTTCTCCTTGAGGTCGCCCTCGTCACGCGCGGCCGAGATCCGGTCGACGACCTCCTGGCGGACCGGGCCCTTGAGGCTCGCGAGCTCTGCCGTCAGCTTGTCGAAGGCATCCTGGGTCAGCCACACGGTGTCGGCGCCGGTGGACGTGTCGCTCGTCGTCATCTGCTACTCCTGACAATTTCCGTCAGCGGGTACGACGGCGCCGTACCTGCATGGTCTGGTGGTGCACCCCGCCGCTGGCGGTGACGGTGCGCCGCCGGGTGTCGATGGGTCAACTCGGGTGATGCTGGCGACGGTTGCTCGACAACCCGGCCCCAGCGGGGTGAATCAAGTAGACAAGTCTAGCAAGGACCCCGCCCCATGTGCACGTCAACGCGGGCGGGACTGTCCCGGCGTCGTGCAGCCGACCAGCTCGACGGCGGTGGCTCGGCGCTCGGTGCGCACCTGCACCTGGAGGCTGGACGCGGAGTCGGGGGCGACCTCGAAGGACCGTTCCCCGACCACGGAGTGGTCCTCCGCGGTGGCCCGCAGCGTGCAGGTGGCGGTCGTGTCGTCGGCGCGCAGGGCGACCTGCACGTTGGCCACCGCGCCGTGCTCGCCGGTGACCTGCCAGGTGAGCAGCTCCGAGGTCACGTCCGGGCGCGAGTACGACCAGGTCGTCCAGGCCAGCCAGCCCAGGAAGAGCACCGCGAGCGCTCCGGCCACCACGATCACCGGGCCGCGCCCCCGGCGCGACGTCCCGTAGCGGTCGGCGAGGTCGGTCACGACTCCATGGTCCCAGAGTCCGGTGGGGGCGGGTGCGGCCGGGTGACCCCGAGCACCCGCCTAGACTTCTCGCCATGGTCAACCGCTCCGGCCTCCGGCTGATGCACGTGCACGCCCACCCCGACGACGAGTCGAGCAAGGGCGCCGCCTCGACCGCCAAGTACGTCGCCGAAGGCGTCGACGTGCACGTGGCGACCTGCACCGGTGGTGAGCGGGGCTCGGTCCTGAACCCGAAGATGGACCGCCCCGACGTGCTCGCCAACATCAGCGAGATCCGCCGCGTGGAGATGGAGACGGCTCGCGACATCCTCGGGGTGCGCCAGGACTGGCTCGGCTTCGTCGACTCCGGGTGGCCCGAGGGCGACCCGAAGCCGCCCCTGCCCGAGGACTGCTTCGCGCTGGTGCCGGTCGAGGAGGCCGCCGCGCCCCTGGTCCGGCTGATCCGGTCCTTCCGGCCGCACGTGGTGACGACGTACGACGAGAACGGGGGCTACCCGCACCCCGACCACATCATGTGCCACCAGGTGACGGTGCACGCGTTCGAGGCGGCGTCCGACCCCGAGCGCTATCCCGACGCAGGCGAGCCCTGGCAGCCCCTCAAGCTCTACTACCACCACTCCTTCAACCGGCCGCGGACCGTCGCCATCCACGAGGCGATGGAGGCCGCCGGCCTGGAGTCGCCCTGGAAGGAGCGCCTGGAGAAGTGGGAGCCGAACCCCGAGCACGACAAGCGGATCACCACCCGGGTGCCCTGTGGCGAGTACTTCCCGGTGCGCGACCGGGCCCTGCTGGCGCACGCCACCCAGATCGACCCTGACGGCTTCTGGTTCTCCACGCCGATGGCGCTGCAGCAGGAGGTGTGGCCGACCGAGGACTACGAGCTGGTCGTGAGCCACGTGTCCGCGCCGACACCGGAGGACGACCTGTTCTCGGGCATCGCCGTCCCGCCGGAGCGGTGAGCGCTCCCGCACTCGTGCTCGGTGCCGCCGGCACCGGGTTGGTGGCCGGCCTGTTCCTGGCGTTCTCGCTGGCGGTGATGCCGGCGCTCCGGGTCAGTGACGACGCCACCTTGGTCGCGGTGATGCAGCGGATCAACGTGGCCATCGTCGACCCCGGGTTCCTCGTCCTGCTGATGGGAACCCCGATCGCCCTGGTCGTCGCCACGCTGACAGGGCCGCAGCGTCCGCTGGCCGGCGTGGCACTGGCGCTCCACCTGCTCGCGCTGGGGGTGACCGGCGCGATCAACATCCCGCTCAACGAGGCCCTTGCCCGGGTGGGGGGCTCGGCGGACGACGCCGCGCTGGCCGCGGCGCGCCGTGCCTTCGAGCGGCGCTGGAACCGCGCGCACTCGGCCCGGACGATGGCCGTGACCGCCTCGTTCGCCACCTGCCTGGTGGCCCTGCAGGCCGGCTGAGACGGCCTGCGACAATGAGGGCATGAACGCTCTCGTTGTCTCGTTCCTCGTCCTGGCGACCGAGCAGGTGCCCGAGCCGAAGGACGTCAAGGCCGGCTGGACGGCGTTCGTGGTCTTCATCCTCCTCGGCGTCGCGGTGGCGCTCCTCGGCTGGAGCCTGGCTCGCCAGCTGCGCAAGGCGCAGGCTGCGAAGGACGCCGGGGTGTACGGCGACCAGCCGGCCGCTCCGGCCGCTCCGGCCGGGTCGGCCGCTCCGGCCGGGTCGACCGATCCGTCGGACCTCGACCCGTCCGCCGGCCAGGCTCCGGACCCGCAGCCCGAGCCGGACACCGGGCAGGCACGCGACTAAGCAAAGGCTGAGGTGGGCGTTGACGCCCCCTCCCGGCTGCCCGATGCTCGGCCGATGGCCGGACTGCTTGCCGCCGCACTCGTGATCGTGGTGCTCTACTGCCTGGCGCGGGCGTTCCTGCCCGCGCTGCGCGACACCGGGCACCGGCGCGACCTCGACGCCTGGCACGTGGCGATGGGTGTCGCGATGGTGGGCATGCTGCTCGTGCCCTTCCCGCGGTCGCTGTCGGTGCTGGCGCTGCCCGTCTTCGCTGCCGGGCTGGTGTGGTCGCTGGTCCAGGTGTCGCGCCGGGTCAGCCGCCCGGCGTACGGTCGGCTGGCGGTGGGCTGCGTGGCGATGACCGCGATGCTGGTGCCCGCCGCCTCGGCCGTGGCGGCGCCGCCTGCCGGGTCCGGCGGCGGCGCGCCCGGTACGTCGCCGGGTATGTCGCACGACATGTCGCCCGGCATGTCGATGCCTGCCGGACACTCCCTCGCGGGCCTGCCCGCGGGCCTGGTCCCGGTTGTCCTGGTGGCCGTCCTGGGCGCCGTTGCGCTGGTCGGCCTGGTCGCCCTCGTCACGGTGCTGCGGCGTGGTCCTGCGTCGGTGCGGCGGGACGCCTCGTGCGACGTGGCGATGGCCGCGGCGATGGGTTACATGCTGCTGCTGGCCGTGTGATCCGGAGCCGATCAACGATCTGCTTAGGTCGCCGTTGACGCGGGGGTCGCCGGGGGCGACAGTCGTGTGACTGCCGTCACGTCGCCCTGTCCCCCGGAGGTCGCCCCATGCAGGTCCCAGCCCCGTTCGAGTACGAACGTGCCACCAGCGTCGACCACGCCCTGAGCCTGCTGGAGCGGCTCGGCGAGGAGGCCCGACTGGTCGCCGGCGGCCACAGCCTCATCCCGATGATGAAGCTGCGCCTCGCCAACCTCGAGTACCTCATCGACATCAACGACCTCCACGGCGAGCTCAGCTACGTCCGGGTCGGTGCCGACGAGGTGCGGATCGGGGCGATGACCCGCCACCGCGAGCTGCTCGAGTCGCCCGAGCTCGCGGCGCTGTTCCCGATCTTCGCCGACGCGGAGCGGGTGATCGCCGATCCCGTGGTGCGCAACCGGGGCACCCTCGGGGGGTCGCTGTGCCAGGCGGACCCGTCGGAGGACCTCTCCGCGGTGTGTACGACGCTCGACGCCAGCTGCGTGATCCGTGGCCCGGGCGGTGAGCGGGTGGTGACCATGGAGGACTTCCACCGCGGCCCCTACGAGACCGCGGTCGAGCACGGCGAGATGCTCCTCGAGGTGCGGATCCCGGTGCGACCGAACGGGTCCAGTGCCTATGCCAAGGTCGAGCGCCGCGCCGGCGACTGGGCGGTCACGTCGGCAGGTGCCGCGGTCTGGATGGACGGTGCGGTGATCTCCGACGCCCGGGTGGGACTGGCGGCCGTCGGCCCCAACACCACCGGGCTCCCGGCGGTCTCTGAGGCACTGCGCGGCCAGGTGCCGTCCGAGGAGCTCTATGCCCGGGCCGGCGCGATCGCGGCGGCCGGCTGCTCACCCACCACCGACAACCGGGGCACCGCCGAGTACAAGCGGCACCTCGCCGACGAGCTCACCCGACGCACGCTGCGCACCGCGGTGGAGCGGATCCAGGCAGGCATCGCGGGCGACCGGCCCGCGGGCGGCCCGGCCACCGGAAACGACCAGGGAAGGAACCTCTGACATGCAGGTCACGATGACCGTCAACGGCGAGCCGGTGACCAGGGAGATCGAGGGGCGGATGCTCCTGGTGCACTTCCTGCGCGACGAGCTCGGCCTCACCGGCACCCACTGGGGCTGCGACACCAGCAACTGTGGCACCTGCGTGGCCTGGCTCGACGGCGAACCGGTGAAGAGCTGCACGGTGCTGGCGGCGATGGCCGGCGGGCACGAGGTGCGCACCGTCGAGGGCCTCGAGCAGGACGGCGTGCTCGACCCGGTGCAGGAGGGCTTCATGCGCTGCCACGGGCTGCAGTGCGGCTTCTGCACCCCGGGCATGCTGATGACCGCCCGGGCACTCCTGGACCGCGACCCGGACCCCAGCGAGCAGACCATCCGGGAGGCGATCTCGGGACAGATCTGCCGGTGCACCGGCTACACGACGATCGTGCGCTCCATCCAGTGGGCCGCCGAGCACTCCGGCGCCGAGTCCGAGGACGCCACCGAGCCCGTGGGGAGCGAGTCATGACCACTCTGGACGAAGGGGTGGCCGCCACCCCCGAGGACCTCGAGCACGCCGACAACGACCAGCACCCGGTCGGCTACGGGCGGATGCTGCGCAAGGAGGACCCGCGCTTCATCCGGGGCATGGGCAACTACGTCGACGACATCCAGCTCAAGGGCATGCTGCACCTGGCGATCCTGCGCTCGCCGGTCGCGCACGCCAACATCCTCAGCATCGACACGAGCGCCGCGCTGGCGCACCCCAAGGTCAAGGCAGTCATCACCGGGGCCGACCTGGCCGAGAAGGGACTGGCGTGGATGCCCACGCTGTCCAACGACGTGCAGGCCGTGCTGGCCACCGACAAGGTGCGCTTCCAGGGCCAGGAGGTCGCCTTCGTGGTGGCCGAGGACCGCTACTCCGCCCGCGACGCGCTCGAGCTGATCGACGTCGAGTACGACATCCTCAAGCCGGTGATCGACGTACGCCAGGCGCTGTCGCCGGAAGCCCCGGTGATCCGGACCGACCTCGAGGGCAAGACCGACAACCACTGCTTCGACTGGAAGACCGGCGACGAGGCGGCCACCGAGGCCGTGTTCGCGAAGGCCGACGTCATCGTCACCGAGGACATCGTCTACCCGCGCGTGCACCCGGCACCGATGGAGACCTGTGGCTGCGTGGCCGACTACGAGCGGGTCGGCGGCCAGCTCACGCTGTGGACCACCAGCCAGGCCCCGCACGCGCACCGCACCGTCTATGCGCTGGTGTCCGGCCTGCCCGAGCACAAGATCCGGGTGATCTCGCCCGACATCGGCGGCGGCTTCGGCAACAAGGTGCCGATCTACCCCGGCTACGTGTGCGCGATCGTGGCGTCGCTGGTGCTGGGCAAGCCGGTGAAGTGGGTCGAGGACCGCACCGAGAACCTGGTGAGCACCGGCTTCGCCCGCGACTTCCTCATGCGCGGGGAGATCGCGGCCACCAAGGAGGGCAAGATCCTGGCCCTGCGCACCCACGTGCTGGCCGACCACGGCGCCTTCAACGGCACCGCGGCGCCGATCAAGTACCCGGCCGGCTTCTTCGGGGTCTTCACCGGCAGCTACGACCTCGAGGCCGCCTACTGCTCGATGACGGCCGTCTACACCAACAAGGCGCCCGGCGGAGTGGCCTACGCCTGCTCGTTCCGGATCACCGAGGCCGTCTACCTCGTCGAGCGGATGGTCGACTGCCTGGCCTACGACCTCGAGATGGACCCGGTCGAGCTCCGGCTGAAGAACTTCATCCAGCCCGACCAGTTCCCCTACACGACCAAGACCGGGTGGGTCTACGACTCCGGCGAGTACGAGCGCGGGATGCGGCTGGCCCTCGAGATGGCGGGCTACGACGAGCTGCGCCGCGAGCAGGCCGAGAAGCGGGCCCGGGGCGAGCTGATGGGCATCGGTGTCGCGTTCTTCACCGAGGCCGTGGGCGCGGGGCCGCGCAAGGACATGGACATCCTGGGGCTGGGCATGGCCGACGGCTGCGAGCTGCGGGTGCACCCCACCGGCAAGGCCGTCGTGCGCGTGTCGTGCATGAGCCAGGGCCAGGGACACGAGACGACGTTCGCGCAGATCATCGCGGAGGAGATCGGCATCCCGCCGGCCGACATCCAGGTGGTCAACGGCGACACCGACCAGACCCCGTTCGGGCTGGGCACCTACGGCAGCCGCTCGACACCGGTCTCCGGTGCCGCGGCCGCGCTGGTGGCCCGCAAGGTCCGCGACAAGGCGCAGATCATCGCGTCGGGGATGCTCGAGGTGTCGGTGGCCGACCTGGAGTGGCAGAAGGGGTCCTTCCACGTGAAGGGCGACCCCACCCGGTCGGTGACCATCCAGGACATCGCGATGCGCGCCCACGGTGCGGGTGACCTGCCCGAGGGCATCGAGGGCGGTCTGGAGGCGCAGATCTGCTACAACCCGGAGAACCTCACCTACCCGTTCGGGGCCTACATCTGCGTGGTCGACGTCGACCCCGGCACTGCCGAGGTGAAGGTGCGTCGCTTCATCGCCGTCGACGACTGCGGCACCCGGATCAACCCGATGATCATCGAGGGCCAGGTGCACGGCGGCCTGACCGACGGGGTCGGGATGGCGCTGATGGAGATGATCTCCTTCGACGAGGACGGCAACTGCCTCGGTGGCTCCCTGATGGACTACCTGATCCCGACCGCGCTCGAGGTGCCGCACTGGGAGACCGGACACACGGTGACCCCGTCGCCGCACCACCCGATCGGCGCCAAGGGCATCGGGGAGTCCGCCACGGTGGGGTCGCCGCCGGCCGTGGTGAACGCGGTCATCGACGCGCTCAAGCCGTTCGGGATCCGGCACGCCGACATGCCCCTCACCCCCTCGCGGGTGTGGGACGCCATGCAGGGTCGACCGACCCCGCCCATCTGAGGAGGATCTCGACGTGAGCCCGACCATGTCGGCCCGGATCGCCGAGCTGACCAGCTCGCGGGTGCCGTTCGTGCAGGCCACCGTGGTCCGCGCCCAGGAGCCCAGCTCGGCGCGGCCCGGTGACCGGGCGATCGTGCTCGCCGACGGCTCCATCGAGGGCTTCGTCGGCGGGCACTGCGCGGCCGGTTCGGTGCGGACGGCCGCGCTCGGGGCCCTCGACTCGGGCCGCAGCCTGCTGCTGCGGGTGCTGCCCGACGGCAACGAGGCCTTTCCCGAGTCGCCGGGTGCGACCATCGTGGTCAACCCCTGTCTGTCCGGAGGAGCCCTGGAGATCTACCTCGAGCCGCTGCTGCCCTCACCGGTGCTGCTGGTGGTCGGCACGTCGCCGACCGCGCAGGCGGTGGCCGACCTCGCGCCCGCCCTGGGCTTCGTCGTCGACCTGGCCGCCGAGGGCGCCGGGCCCGACGGCGCGACCGCGGTGGTGGTGTCGAGCCACGGTGGCGACGAAGCGGGCCAGGTGCGCGGTGCTCTCGACGCCGGCGTGGGCTTCGTCGGTGTGGTCTGCAGCCGCACCCGCGCCCTCGCCCTGCTGGCCGAGCTCGCGCTCGGTCCCGAGGAGGCGGCCCGGGTGCACACCCACGTCGGGCTCGAGATCGGGGCGAGGACCGCGCCCGAGATGGGCCTGTCGATCCTGGCCGCGATCGTGCGCGCCATCCGCGTCGAGGGACTGCTCGCTCCGGCGTCCAGCCGGGCCGTGCCGCGCCCGACGGAGGCGGTCGACCCGGTGTGCGGCATGACCGTCACGGTAGGCCCCGACACCAGCCATGCCCGGGTGGACGGCGTGGACCACTGGTTCTGCATGCCCGGCTGCCGTGACCGGTTCCTGGAGACGCACGCCTCGTGATCGTCTCCGCGCTGGTGCTGGCCGCCGGGGGATCGCGGCGCCTCGGGAGCCCCAAGCAGCTGCTCGCCTACCAGGGCGCGACGCTGCTCGACGTCACCCTCGACCGGGTCCGGGGCGCCGCCCTCGACCAGGTGGTGGTCGCCCTGGGGGGAGCAGCCGACGAGGTGCAGGAGCAGGTCGACCTCACGGGGGTCGACGTGGTGCTCAACCCCGACTTCGGGGACGGCTGCGCCACCTCGATCCGGACCGCGCTGGGCAGGGTGCGCAACGACGCCGACGGGATCGTGCTGCTGCTCGGCGACCAGCCTGGAGTGACCCCCGAGACGATCGACGCGCTGGTCGCGGCCGCCGCCGGACATGCCGTCGGCGTCTGTGCGTACGACGACGGGCTCGGCCACCCGTTGTGGTTCGATCGGAGCATGCACGACACCCTGACCGGTCTGCACGGCGACAAGGCCGTCTGGAAGCTGGTCGATGCCGGGGACGACGTGGTCCGCGTCCCGGTGGCCGGCGACGTACCCCGCGACGTGGACACCTGGGACGACTACCGCGCCCTGCTCGAGGTCGACGGGTGACCGCGCCGATCACCTCCGCCGACGATGTCCGCCGGCGGTTCGACGAGCACGGCTACCTCGCCGACGAGGGGATGGCCACCGCGGTCTTCCTCACTCTGCGGCTGGGCCTGCCGCTGCTGCTGGAGGGTGAGCCGGGAGTCGGCAAGACCGCCGCCGCGCAGGTGCTGGCCACCGTGCTCGACGCGCCGCTGGTGCGCCTGCAGTGCTACGAAGGGCTCACCGCCAACGAGGCGCTCTACGACTGGAACCACCAGCGCCAGCTGCTCGCCATCCGGCTCGCGGAGTCGCAGCACCAGTCGCTGAGCGAGGCCGACCTGTTCAGCGAGGAGTTCCTCGTCGAGCGGCCCATCCTGCGCTGCATCAGGCACACCGGGCCGCGGCCGCCGGTGCTGCTCATCGACGAGATCGACCGGGCCGACGACGAGTTCGAGGCCCTCCTGCTCGAGGCACTGGGGGAGGGGTCGGTGACGGTGCCCGAGCTGGGCACGTTCACCGCCCAGCAGCCGCCGATCGTGGTGCTCACCTCCAACCGCAGCCGGGACCTGCACGACGCGCTGCGCCGTCGCTGCCTCTACCACTGGCTGGAGTACCCCGAGGTGGAGCGGGTGGTCGAGATCCTGCGCCGGACGGCGCCGGCGGCGAACGTGTCCCTCATCGAGTCGGCCGCCCAGTTCGTGGGCCACGTGCGCACCCTCGACGTGGACAAGCCACCCGGCGTCGCCGAGGCGATCAACTGGGTGGCGGCGCTCTCCGCACTCGGGGCCACCGAGCTGGTGCGCGAGGTGGTCGTGCCGAGCCTGGGTGCGGTCGCCAAGACCCCCGACGACCGGGACACCGTGGTGGCCTCGCTGGACTCCTACGCGTTCGGCTGAGCCGTGCCCCCACCTCCGGCCCCACCTCCAGCGGCATCGTCCCGCAGCGGCGCGGTGCTGCGCGGCGTCGACCGGGCGGCATTGGTGGCGGCGCTCGCGCAGCGTCTGCGTGAGCGGGGCGTCCCGGTCAGCATCACCGCGATGACCGCCTTCACCGAGGCGCTCGAGGTGGCGCCCCCCGGCGACGTGGAGGCGCTCTACTGGCTGGCGCGGCTCACGCTGGTGTCCAGGCAGCACGACCTCGAGGTCTTCGACGCGGTCTTCCGGGCCGTCTTCGGCGAGGCCGTGCTCCCGGTGGACCCGCATGCCCGCCGCGCGGGGACCGACGCACCCCCGGAGCCGGAGGAGTCATTGAGCTCGGTCGCCGGCGACCCCGGTGACGAGGGCGCCGGCGCGGACTTGCCCTGGCACACGCTGCCCCGGATGGCCTCCGGCGGCGAGGACGAGGAGGACGGCGACCTGGCGTTCCCGGAGCTGATGCCCAGCGACGTGGCACACCTGGCCGACACCCCCCTCGACGAGCTCGACGAGGCCGAGCTGGCGGCCCTGGGCCGCTGGCTGGAGTCCTCCGCCCACCGCTGGCCGACCCGGCGCAGTCGGCGGCTCCGGGTGCGCGGGTCCGGACGCCGGCTCGCCCTGCGCGAGACGATCGCCGCCTCCCGCCGCACCGGCTGGGAGCCGATGGAGCTCAAGCGCTACCGCCACGTACAGCGGCCGCTCAGGCTCACCCTGCTGTGCGACGTGAGCCAGTCGATGCAGAGCTACTCCACGGCCTACCTGCACCTGATGCGTGCCTTCGCCCGCACCCGCCGGGCCGAGACGTTCGTGTTCTCCACGTCGCTGACCCGGCTCACACCGGCGCTGCTGCACACCTCGGCGGCGGCGGCGATCGCGGAGGCCAGCGACCAGGTCGTGGACCGGTACGGCGGCACCCACCTGGCCTCCTGCCTGCGTGAGCTGCTGGCGTCGCGACACGGCAACGGGATCCGCGGTGGCGTGCTGGTGATCGCCTCCGACGGGTGGGACAGCGACCCGCCGGCCGAGCTCGCCGAGGCGATGGCGCGAGCCTGCCGCCGGGCTCGCCGGGTGGTGTGGCTGAACCCGCGCGCCGCCGCTCCCGGCTACCAGCCGCTGGTCGGGTCGATGGCGGCCGCGTTGCCGTGGTGCGACGCCTTCCTGCCGGCGCACACCCTGCGCGAGCTGCCGCAGGTCTTCGACGCGATCGCGGGCGTCAGCTCCAGAGGGTGACGTGCACGGCCGGCTTGAACCGGCCCAGGTTGACCCCCGCGCCGCGCACCATCGCCTGGGTGGCGCGAGGCGTGGTGATGAAGCGCAGCAGCTCGGCCGCCGCCGGTGTCTGGGAGTGCGGGGGCAGGGCCATGGTCGCCCAGCGGCCCTTGGCCCGCAGGCCGGGGCCGTCGACTGCGACCAGCCGGTGTCCGGCCAGGTCTCCGGCCACGGCGAACTGCAGTCCCAGGGCCACCGCGTCGGAGCGCTTGGTCTCCTGGAGCGCGGCCGCGTCGCTCTGGAAGATCCGCTGGTTGTCCTCCGGGATCCGCAGGCTGCGCAGCATGGCCGGCACCACCCCTTCGGTGCCCACCGCGGCGGGGCCGAGGTTCCAGATCTGGCGCCGGGCGAGGTCTCCGTTGACGGACCGCGTGGCGATCGGGTGCTCGGGCCTGGTCACCGCGACCACCTCGTAGAGCAGGAACATCTGCTGCACCACCGAGGGGTGCGGGGCGCTGGCGGCGGGGCCGATCGCGACGTCGACGGTGCGGGCGGCGAGCAGTGCGGGGAAGGCGGAGACCGGCTGCACGCTGAGCTCGACCTCGAGGTCGTCGGCGCGGCTGGCGAAGAGGTCGATCAGGCCGGGGGCGGCGTGCTCGGCGAACAGGCTGGAGGTGGCCAGTCGCAGCACCCGGCGGCCGTGCCCGGCCTGGCTGACCTCGCGCGCGGTGCGGTCCTGGAGGCCGAGGATCTCGACGGCGCGGCTGGCCAGCCGCAGCCCACCGGGGGTGAAGGCCAGCCCCGAACCGGTGCGGGTGAAGAGCTCGTCGCCGAACTCCTTGCGGAGCTGGCCGACGTGCATCGAGACTGCTGCCTCGCTGACCTCGAGCTCGCCTGCAGCCGCCTTGACCGAGCCCAACCGCACCACACACGCGAACGCCCTCAACTGCGTCGGTGTCACGGGGCGGAGTCTACAAGCGAGGGGCCAACCGCACGTCGGAGCGTCAGCGTCGCACCAGCCGGACCAGCGCGTCGTACGCCGTGCGGGTCACGCCGTCGGAGCCGATCACGTCCCGGGACACCCGCCCGGCCCGGACCACCTCGAAGCTCTGGCCCTCGAGGTCGTCGAGCACGTCGTCGGCCGTCATCAGCACCCGGAGGTCCTGCGGCCCGCCGGTGCCCTCGGCGAGGTTCGTGGTGTCGTGGGCGACCAGCAGGAAGGTGCCCCCGGGGTAGAGGCACTCGAAGCCGCGACGGACCGCCTCGCGGCGCTCGGCGGCGGGCAGCTGCAGGTAGGCCAGCACGCTCAGGTCGTACGTCGGGTCGCCCACCCACGCGGTGGCATCGGCGCACACCCACTCGACCTCGGTGTCGCCGGCGAGCTCGCGGCCCTTGTCGAGCCCGGCCTGCGAGAAGTCCACGGCCGTCACCTGCCACCCCTGACGGGCCAGCCAGATGGCGTTGCGCCCCTCGCCGGCGGCCAGGTCGACGGCCCGGCCGGGCGTCAGGTCGGCGCACTCGGCGGCCACGAACTGGTTGGGAGTCACCGACCAGACCAGGTCGGTGGTCGAGTACCGCTCGTTCCAGCCTTCGGCATCCATGCTGCCACTGTGCTCGACCGGGGGCCCGCGATCAACCCGGGGCCTCTCGATGCTCAGCCCCGCACCCCCACGGCCGCCTCCCGGCGGCCGTCGCCGGCCGCCTCCAGGCTGCCGTCGGCCCCGCGGCAGGCCGCGCCCACGCCGCCCAAGGACAAGTGCGGCTCGGGGGACGCGTGTCCGGGCAGGCCGAGCGCCGCGACCGCGGAGGCGATCCCGGCGTCGGCCTCGTGCTCGACGCTCACCCGGTCGTCGTCGCGGATCCGGACGTGCAGCCGGGGTGCCGAGATCGCGTGCTGGAGGTCGGCGCCGTGCAGGCAGCCCTGGCCGAGCACGAGCATGAGCGCGGTGGTGATCCGGTCGGCTCCCGGCGAGCCGATCGCGAGCACCCGGCCGTCACCCGTCCGGGCCACCGTGGGCGCCATGTTGGAGGCCAGCCGGGTGCCTGGGGCCAGGGCGTGCAGCCCCAGCCGGTTCAGCTCCACCTCGCCGAGCGCGTTGTTGCACAGCAGTCCGGTGTCGGGCACGCAGGTGCCCGAGTGGTAGCCGCTGGACAGCGTGATCGCGCACGCGTTGCCGTCGCCGTCGACCGCGGAGACGTGCGCCGTGGACGGTGACGTGGGCAGCCCCTCCAACCCGTAGCGCTCGACGGCGGCGAGCAGCGCGTCACCGGCCGCCTCCAGGTCGCGGGACAGGTCGTGCACCCGGATCCGGTGGCCCAGCACCGCGCGCTGGATCTCGATCGCGTCCTGCCAGCCCCACTCCGAGCGCCGGCCAGGTCGCCGGTCAGAGCAGCGGGCCAGCGCGCCGAGCATCACCGCCAGCATCGGTCCGCCGACCGACGGCGGCGGGTTGACCGCGATGTCCCAGTCGCCGACGGTGCGGCGCACCGGAGTGCGCAGGACCGGGCGGTACGCCGCCAGGTCGGCCGCGGTGACCAGGCCGTCGTGGGCGGCCAGGTCGGCGACCATGGCGCGCCCGACGGCGCCGGTGACGAACAGGCCGGTCCCCTCGACGGCCAACCGGTCCAGGGTCTCCGCGAGCCGGTGGTTCGTGGTGAGCTCGCCGGCGGCCAGCGGACTGCCGTCGGGACGGGTGATCACCTCGCGGGCCTGGGCGTCGGCGCTGAAGAGGGAGTCGTGCACATAGGCCAGGTAGGTGGCCGAGGCCCGGCTCAGCGGGTAGCCGTCGCGGCAGGCCGCCGCGGCGGGCTCGACGACCCGGGACCAGGGCAGCGCGCCGTGACGCTGCGAGGCCAGCGCGAAGGCGGGGACCACGCCGGGGGTGGCCACCGAGCCGGGTCCGGCGTAGAGGGTCACCCCGCCGCCGTACTCGGTGACGATCTCGCGCACCCCGCGTCCGAAGCGCTCGGGTGGCAGCCCGCGGCCGGGCATCTCGACGTTGCCGTCGATGACCACCGGCTCGCCGTGCGCGGGCCATACCGACACGTAGGCGCCGCCCAGCAGGTTGACGATGCCGGGCTCGGTGGCCCCGGCCACGATCGCGGCCGCCAGTGCCGCGTCGACCGCGTTGCCCCCCTCGTCGGCCACCGCGAGCCCGGCGTCGAGGGCCTGCTGGCCGGTCGCCGCAACGGCGATGCTCCTGCGCATGTGCGTCATTGTGGGCCATCGGCTGCGGCGACGGCCGACCGCACGACCTGGTGGCGCCGGGCAGTGCTCGTGGCAGGCTGGAACGGTGAACCGCCTCGCCGACGCGACCTCGCCGTACCTCCTGCAGCACGCCGACAACCCCGTCGACTGGTGGGAGTGGGGCGAGGAGGCCTTCGCAGAGGCCCGGCGCCGCCATGTGCCGATCCTGCTCAGCGTCGGGTACGCCGCCTGCCACTGGTGCCACGTGATGGCCCACGAGTCCTTCGAGGACCCGGACACCGCGGCCCTGATGAACCGGCACTTCGTGAGCGTCAAGGTGGACCGGGAGGAGCGCCCGGACGTCGATGCGGTCTACATGACCGCGACCCAGGCGATGACCGGCCACGGCGGCTGGCCGATGACCTGCGTGCTCGACCACGAGGGTGCGCCGTTCTTCGCAGGCACCTACTTCCCCGACCAGCCGCGCGGCGGCCAGCCGTCGTTCCGGCAGCTGCTCACCGCGCTCAGCGAGGCCTGGGAGCAGCGCAGCGGCGACGTCGCCGAGGCGGCCGGACGGATCCGCGACCACCTCCAGCAGGCCATGACCGTGGCTCCGGGGCACGTCGACGCGGGCACCCTGGACACCGCCGTGGCGACCCTGGCCGGCGAGTTCGACCCCCGCCACGCAGGGTTCGGGACGTCGCCGAAGTTCCCGCCGTCGATGGTGCTCGGCTTCCTCGCCCTCCGCGGCGACGCCGAGTCGCGGCGGATGCTCGACGACACCTGCACGGCGATGGCCCGCGGGGGCCTCTTCGACCAGCTCGGAGGCGGGTTCGCGCGCTACTCGGTCGACGAGGGCTGGGTGGTGCCGCACTTCGAGAAGATGCTCTACGACAACGCCCAGCTGCTCGGCGTCTACGCCCGGTGGGGCGGGCCGCTGGGGGAGCGGGTCGCCCGCGAGACCGCCGACTTCCTGCTCCGCGAGCTGCGAACCGACCACGGCGGCTTCGCCTCCGCGCTCGACGCCGACAGCGACGGTGCCGAAGGCACGTTCTACGTGTGGACGCCGGCGCAGCTGCGTGCGGTGCTCGGCGACGACGACGGTGCCTGGGCCACGGCGCTGTTCGAGGTCACCGGCACCTTCGAGCACGGCAGCTCCACGCTCCAGCTGCGGGCGGACCCCGACGACGAGCAGCGCTTCGACGGCGTACGCCGGAGGCTGCGTGCGGCCCGCGACCTGCGCACCCGCCCGGCGCGCGACGACAAGATCGTGGCCGCCTGGAACGGGCTGGCGATCACCGGCCTCTGCGAGGCCGGGACCCTGCTGGAGCAGCCGGAGTACGTCGAGGCCGCGGCCCTGGCCGGTCGGCTGCTCGTCGACCTGCACCTGGTCAACGGCCGCCTGCGCAGGGTGTCGCGCGACCGGATCCTGGGGCCGCACGAGGGGGTGCTGGAGGATTACGCCTGCGTCGCCTCCGGCTTCCTGTCGCTTGCGCAGGCCACCGGCAACGCGGTCTGGCTCGAGCACGCACGCGACCTGCTCGACGGCGCCCTCAACCACTTCCGTGCCGACGACGGCGGGTTCCACGACACCGCCAACGACGCCCCCGCGCTGCTGGCCCGGCCCCGGGAGTTCGCCGACAACGCCAGCCCCTGCGGCCAGTCGGCGATGGTGCACGCGCTGGTGACCTATGCCGCCCTGACCGGCGAGGGCAGCTACCGCACCGCCGCCGAGCAGGCCCTCGGGGTGCTGGGCCGGATCGCCGAGCGGGCGCCGCGCTTCGCCGGCTGGTCGCTGGCGGCGGCACAGCTGATGCAGGGTGGTCCGGTGGAGATCGCCGTGGTGGGCCGGCCCGGCCCGGGCAGGGACGCACTGGAGCGGGCGGCGCGGCGGCGCCCGGGGGCGGTCGTGGTGGTGGGAGAGCCGGGGCGCACCGACCTGCCGCTGCTCTCCGGGCGCGACGAGGTCGACGGTCGGCCGGCGGCGTACGTGTGTCGCGACTTCGTCTGCGAGCGCCCGGTGACCGAGCCGGACGACGTTGCGGGCGGCTAGCGCAGGGAGAACGTCGCCAGCGAGACGCCGACGAAGTGCACCGCGAAGGCCAGGATCGTGAATGAGTGGAAGATCTCGTGGAAGCCGAACCAGCGGGGGAACGGGTCGGGGCGCTTGAGCCCGTAGACCACGCCTCCGAGCGTGTAGAGCGCCCCGCCCACCACGACCAGGATCAGCACCGCGGTGCCCACCCCGAAGCCGAGCCGGTCGGCCCCCGCGGCGAAGCCCGGCAGGAAGAACACCGCCGCCCAGCCCATCGCCATGTAGATCGGTACGTAGAGCCAGCGTGGGGCGCCCACCCAGAAGATCCGGAACAGCACGCCGAGGACCGCCGCCGTCCAGATCACCGTGAGCAGCACCGCCTGCTGGCGGCCGTCGAGCAGGATCAGCGTGAACGGCGTGTAGGAACCGGCGATGAGCAGGAAGATGTTGGAGTGGTCGAACCGGCGCAGGAACGCCCACATGCGCGGTGACCAGTTGCCCCGGTGGTAGATCGCCGAGACGGTGAACAGCACCAGCGCACTGACCACGAAGATCGAGGAGCCCCACTTGGTGGACGCGGTGGGGGAGAGCGAGATCAGCACGATGCCGGCGGCCAGCGTGAGCGGGACCGTCACCAGGTGCAGCCAGCCGCGCAGCTTGGGTTTGACGTCGGCCACCACCTCGGCGACCCGTCCGGCCATCGAGTCCGCAGTCGTGCGCAGGACGTCGTTCATTCCTCCACGGTAACCGACGACCGCTCGGGCGTCCGTCGGACCAGCGAGGTATCTGTCACAGCCGGCGCCGGTAGCATCGGGGCGTGGCGGAGTGGACGATCAATCTGAAGGACCGGGTACGGCGGGTCCTCTACCCGGCGTACGAGGCCCGAGTGGTCAAGTTCCTCCCCTCGGACCGGCTGCCGAAGCACGTGGGCGTGATGCTCGACGGCAACCGGCGGTGGGCGAAGGCGGTCGGTCGTGACACCGCCCACGGGCATCGGGTCGGCGCCGCCAACATCGAGCCGCTGCTGGGCTGGTGCGACGAGGTGGGGATCAAGGTGGTCACGTTGTGGCTGCTGTCCACCGACAACCTCAACCGTCCGGCCGAGGAGCTGTCTCCGCTGCTCGAGATCATCGAGGAGGCGGTGGCGTCACTGGCCGACGAGCAGCGCTGGCGACTGCACCCGGTGGGCGCCCTCGACCTGCTGCCGTCCTCGACGGCAGCACGGCTCAAGGCGGCCGAGGAGGCCACCCGCGACGTCGACGGCATGCTGGTCAACGTCGCCGTCGGCTACGGCGGGCGCCGCGAGATCGCCGACGCGGTGCGATCGCTGCTGCACGAGCACGCCGCCAAGGGCACCTCCCTGGAAGAGCTGGCCAACATCCTCGACGTCGAGCACATCGCCGACCACCTCTACACCAAGGGCCAGCCCGACCCCGACCTGGTGATCCGCACGTCGGGGGAGCAGCGGCTCGGTGGCTTCCTGCTGTGGCAGAGCGCGAAGTCGGAGTTCTACTTCTGCGAGGCCTACTGGCCGGACTTCCGCCGGGTCGACTTCCTGCGCGCGATCCGCGCCTACGCCCAGCGCGAGCGCCGCTTCGGCGGGTGACCTGCCGAAACACAGCCGGCATCCACCGTTCACCCCCCGTTCGGGCGTGTCGCCGCGATCCGGCGCGATCGCGGCGTACTTTTTTGGTCATCGGGGAGTGGGGAAGCTCTCCGTATCGGGAGGCCCGTTCGTGAGAACTCACGACTGCATCGCACGGTACGAGAGCGGCTGCGCCTCGTCCTGCGTCGGAGGTCGGCACTCCGGCTTTCGGGCCCCGCTCCGGTCAGCACCACTCGACCAGAGGTCCCGGTCCATCTGCATGAGCTGAGGACCGGGCGCCGAGTGCGCGCGTGGTCGTGAGGGGTTTGGCCGTGGCGAACAAGCGCACCAACTCGACGTCTTCCGGAGTCCGCACCTACGTCCTCGACACCAGCGTGCTGCTGGCCGACCCCGGCGCGCTGCGCCGGTTCGACGAGCACCAGGTGGTCCTCCCGGTCGTGGTGATCACCGAGCTCGAGGGCAAGCGACACCACCCGGAGCTGGGCTTCTTCGCCCGGTCCGCGCTGCGCTCGCTCGACGAGCTGCGGGTGGTGCACGGACGACTCGACCAGCCCGTCCCGGTGGGTGACTCCGGTGGCAGCCTGCGCGTGGAGCTCAACCACACCGACCCGGCGTCGCTCCCCTCCGGCTTCCGGCTGGGCGACAACGACACCCGGATCCTGGCCGTGGCCCGCAACCTGGCCAACGAGGGCCGTGACGTCACCCTGGTCTCCAAGGACCTCCCGCTGCGGATCAAGGCCTCCGCGGTGGGTCTCGACGCCCAGGAGTACCGCGCCGAGGCGATCTCCGACTCCGACTCCGGCTGGACCGGCATGGCCGAGCTCGAGGTGGGTGCCGACGAGCTCGACGAGCTGTACGACGACGGCACGCTCGACCTGGCCTCGGCGCGTGAGCTGCCCTGCCACACCGGTCTGGTGCTGCTGTCGACCCGTGGCACCGCGCTGGGCCGGGTGGGTCCCGACAAGCAGGTGCACCTGGTGCGCGGCGACCGCGAGGCGTTCGGCATCCACGGCCGTTCCGCGGAGCAGCGGGTGGCCCTGGAGATGCTGCTCGACCCCGAGGTCGGGATCGTGTCGCTGGGCGGGCGCGCCGGCACCGGCAAGTCTGCGATGGCCCTGTGCGCGGGCCTGGAGGCGGTGATGGAGCGCGGCCAGCACAAGAAGGTGGTGGTGTTCCGGCCGTTGTTCGCGGTCGGTGGCCAGGAGCTCGGCTACCTGCCGGGCTCGGAGTCGGAGAAGATGTCCCCCTGGGGCCAGGCGGTCTTCGACACGCTCGGCGCGATGACGTCCAAGGAGGTCATCGACGAGATCCTCGACCGCGGCATGCTCGAGGTGCTGCCCCTGACGCACATCCGGGGCCGGTCGCTGCACGACGCGTTCGTGATCGTCGACGAGGCCCAGTCGCTGGAGCGCAACGTGCTGCTGACCGTGCTGTCCCGGATCGGGACCAACTCCAAGGTGGTGCTCACCCACGACGTGGCGCAGCGCGACAACCTGCGGGTCGGTCGTCACGACGGCGTGGTGGCGGTCGTCGACCGGCTCAAGGGACACCCGCTGTTCGCACACGTCACGCTGACCCGCTCGGAGCGCTCGCCGATCGCGGCCCTGGTGACCGAGATGCTGGAGAACGTCACGATGTAGCCCGGCCCGCCGTGCGGCGCCGGAAGGCCCGCCTGCCCGTTTCCCCGCCCGTTCCAGCCGGTGAACCTGTCCGGTTCTGGGGCGGGCGGGGACGGTGTGGCGCAGGTGGCGGGTGTGACCAAAATTTCCTTTCCAATCCCGGCGTTCGGTTTGCCTGCCTCGTCCGAATCCTGCATGGTGGGCCGAGACCGTTTCGTGACCTGCGCCCCTCGGAGGTCGGCGTCGCACTCGGTCGCACGACTCCCCCGTGTCGTCTATCCCCCGTGAGCAGAGCCTTGTCGAAGCATGCGAAGTACGTGCCCAAGCACCGCACGCCCGCGGTCGGGACTCCCAAGAAGGTCTTGCGCAACACCGTGCTCCTCACGTCGGTGGCCGCGGCCGCGACCGGGGTCGCGGTGTCCGGCGGAGTGCTCTCCGACCCGATGGGCGACCCGGTCGACATGGTGGTGGCCGGCGCCGAGGACCTGACTGCGACCGGGGCCGACACGGGGAGCTCGACCGACTCCTCCACGACGGGGTCGGGCGACGTCGCCGCCCAGGACATCCCGACGCTGAGCGCCGCCGACCTGGCCGCCCGTGCCGAGGGCCAGGCGTCGCGCTCCGACCGTCGCGAGCCGCTCGACCCGGCCAAGCAGGTCGCGCTCTCCGCGGACTCCGGCCGGGCGATCACGGTGACCGTGGACGTCACCACAGGGGACCCCCGCACGGTCGCTCAGGCGCTGCTCGGTGAGTTCGGCTTCGGCCAGGACCAGTTCGGCTGCCTCGACTCCCTCTGGACCCGCGAGAGCGGCTGGCGGGTCAACGCCGACAACCCGTCCTCGTCGGCCTACGGCATCCCGCAGGCCCTGCCCGGCTCCAAGATGGCCTCGGCCGGCGCCGACTGGGCCACCAACCCCGCCACCCAGATCCGGTGGGGCCTGGGCTACATCCAGGACCGCTACGGCAGCCCGTGCGGCGCGTGGGGCCACTCGCAGTCCTACGGCTGGTACTGACCGCTCACAGGTCCCTCAGCGGGCGCGAGCCGTGAAGACGGTGACGTGCCCGGCGTACTCCCGTGGGCCGTCGAAGGCAGGAAGCCGCCAGGCGCGGTCCTCCTCGCTGCTGGCCAGGTAGGCCAGTGCCTGGGCGTGGTCGCTGAAGACCGCCCGGGTGGCGATGTCGTCACGGCGTACGTCGGCGAAGTGCCGCTCCAGCGCCGGGCCACCGTTCTCGCTGCTGAACGTGGTGACGAGAGGACCGCCACCGGCCTCGCGGCGCAGGTCGGCGACGTGCTCGTCGCCGTTGGTGACCGCCACGAGCAGCCCACCCGGGCGCAGCACCCGGTCGACCTCGTCGAGCGCCCGGTCGAGGTCGGGCACGTGGTAGAGCATCCACATCGCCACCACCGCGTCGAAGCTGTCGTCGGGGAACGGCAGGTCGCGCACGTCGGCGAGCCGGGACTCGACGCCGCGGCTGGAGGTGAGCTCGACGAACCGCTCCGACTGGTCGACCGCCACCAGCCGGGCGTCCGGCAGCGCGGCCCGCACCCGCGACGCGAAGCAACCGGTGCCTGACCCCACCTCGAGCACGGCGCCCGGGCGCGCGGTCACGATCGCGTCGAGTGCCTCCGTGGACGGGTCCCTGCCGTCGGCCGAGGGGTGCCAGACCGAGCGGCGGGTCTCGAGGTTCTCTTCCGTGGCGTACTGCGCGCGCAGAGCCGCGGGATCGGTGGTGAGGCTCACGGGTGGGTCATTCCCTTCACGTCGAGGGCCGCATCGAGCTGCTCCTCGGTCAGTGTGCTGTCGTCGAGCAGGCCCATCGCGAGGACGGTGTCACGGATGGTCGCACCGTCGGCGAGCGCCTTCTTCGCCACCGTAGCGGCCAGCTCGTAGCCCAGGTGGCGATTCAGCGGAGTCACCACGCTCGGTGAGGACTCCGCATAGCGGCGCATCCGCTCCGCGTCCGCAGTGATGCCGTCGATGCAGCGTTCGGCGAGCAGGACCGTGCTCGTCGACAGCAGCCGGATCGACTCGAGCACGTTGCGGGCCAGCACCGGCATCATCACGTTGAGCTCGAAGCTGCCGGCGGCGCCCGCGGTGGTCACGGTGACGTCGTTGCCGATGACCTGGGCGCAGACCATCAAGGTGGCCTCGGGCAGCACCGGGTTGACCTTGCCGGGCATGATGCTCGACCCGGGCTGCAGGTCGGGCAGATGGATCTCGGCAAGGCCGGTGGTCGGGCCCGACGACATCCAGCGCAGGTCGTTGCAGATCTTGGTCAGGCCCACGGCGATCGTCCTGAGCACCCCGCTGAGCTCGACCAACGAGTCGCGGGTGCCCTGCGCCTCGAAGTGGTTGCGGGCCTCCGTGAACGGCTGGCCGGTCTGTGCGGAGAGCTCCTCGACCACCCGGGCCGCGAACCCGGGTGGGGTGTTGATGCCGGTGCCCACCGCGGTGCCACCCAGGGCCAGCTCGCGGACCCGGGGCAGCACTGCGTCGAGGCGCTCGCCGGCGTAGCCGACGGTGGCGGCGTAGCCACCGAACTCCTGGCCGAGCATCACCGGGGTCGCGTCCATCAGGTGGGTGCGGCCCGACTTCACCGTGTCGGCGAACTCCTCGGCCTTGCCGGCGAGCGAGCGGCGCAGCACCTCGAGCGCGGGCTGGAGGTCGTCGGCGACGGCGAGCGTGGCGGCCACGTGGATCGCGGTCGGGAAGGTGTCGTTGCTCGACTGGCTGGCGTTGACGTGGTCGTTGGGGTGGACGTCGGTGCCGGCGCGCGCGGCCAGGGTGGCGATCACCTCGTTGGCGTTCATGTTCGAGCTGGTGCCCGACCCGGTCTGGAACACGTCGATCGGGAACGCGTCGTCGTGCTCCCCGGCGGCGACCGACCGGGCCGCCGCGACGATCGCCTCGGACTGCTCGGCCGTGAGCACGCCGAGGCTGCCGTTGGCCACCGCCGCGGCCGCCTTGACCTGCCCGATCGCATGGATCAGGTGTGGCTCGATCGGGGTGCCGCTGATCGGGAAGTTCTGCACCGCCCGTTGGGTCTGGGCCCGCCACAGGGCGTCGCCGGGCACCCGGATCTCGCCCATGGAGTCGTGTTCGATGCGGTAGTCGTCGCTCACGTGCTCGACCGTACCCGGGCGCAGTAGAGCCAGTAGTGCTCCGCCCGCCCCTGCAGCGAGACTTCGTGCGCCCGCGCGACGACGTCGTCGAAGACCTCGCCGAGCGCCGCCTCGAGATCGGGCGCGGCCTCGGCCGACCAGACGACCACGGCGCCACCCGGAGCCACCGCGCGCCGGCAGACGGCGAGGAAGGGGGCCCGGTAGAGGGCCGCGTTGTCGGCGAGCACCAGGTAGCCGGGCCCGTTGTCGACGTCGAGCAGCACCACGTCGTACGACGCCTCCGCTGCCTCGGCCAGCGCCGCGGCGACGTCGGCCACCCGGATCGTGGCGCGCCCGTCTGCGAGGAGTGCCGGCCCGTGGCAGAGGGTCCCGTCGCGCATCCAGTCGACCAGCACCTGCTCGATCTCCACCACGGTGCAGTGCTCGACGCGGGGGTCGTCGAGCACCGCGCGGGTGGTGAACCCGAGGCCCAGGCCGCCCACCAGCACGCGGCGGGGGACCTCGACCGCGGCCAGCGCCTCGCGCGCCAGGGCCTGCTCGGTGGAGGTCTCCAGGGTGTCCATCACGAACACCCCGTTGACCCGCAGCTCGGTGGCACGCGGTTGTTCGCGCCTGCGCAGCACGATCTCACCGCGCTCCGACTCGGCCCGGGCGATCTCGACGTAGGTCATGGCCACATCCTTCCCGAGGGCCCGTGCCCGCAACCGCGTGACACCATGCAGTCGTGGACGTGCGGCGCGGGCTGAGGGTCTCCGGTCTCGTGACAGCGGGTGTCCTGGTGGCCGGCGGCTGTTCCTCGGGCGAGCACGAGGCGACCACCGAGCGGAGCAGCCCGTCGGCGGGTCAGACGGCACCGAGTGACCCCGCGGCGAGCGCCTACTGCGCCACCTTCTGACCAGTCAGGAGGTGGCCGCCCTCGCCGAGCGGCCGGCGGGTGACCCTCGCGTGGTGCGGACGGCCGGCGGGCTCTCCGGCTGCCGCTGGGACGCGACCCCGACGGTCTCGGTGCAGGCGGTGAGTGCGTCGTCCCTCGACTGGGGTGCCGGGTTCCCCC
>JBBQRV010000022.1:0-26570 GCA_038214475.1 Propionibacteriales bacterium
GCGCTCGTCGAGGTCGGCCAGCATCTCCTCGGAGACGTTGGGGATGTCGCGGGTGATCTCCTCGGGGCCGAGCTTGGTGTCGCGGGCGTCGACCTCGTGCTCCTCGATGTGGATCGAGGTGAGGACGTCCTCCTGCACCAGGCGCTGGCTCAGGATGATGGCGTCCTCGTAGTTGTGGCCCTGCCAGGGCATGAAGGCCACGAGGAGGTTGGTGCCCAGCGCCATCTCGGCCTGGTCCGTGCACGGACCGTCGGCGATCGGCGACCCCGCGCGACCGTCGGCCGGACCCTCGACCCGGTCACCCTCGCTCACCAGCGGGCGCTGGTTGATACAGGTGCCCTGGTTGGACCGGCGGAACTTCGACAGCTTGTAGGTCTCGTAGGTGCCGTCGTCGTTCATCACCTCGATGGAGTCGGCCGACACCTCCTTGACCACGCCGGAGCTCTTCGCGGTGACGACGTCACCGGCGTCGACGGCGGCGCGGTACTCCATGCCGGTGCCGACCAGGGGCGAGTCGCTCCTGATAAGCGGCACGGCCTGGCGCTGCATGTTGGCGCCCATCAGCGCGCGGTTGGCGTCGTCGTGCTCGAGGAACGGGATCAGCGCGGTCGCCACCGACACCATCTGGCGCGGCGAGACGTCCATGTAGTCGACCTCGGGGGCGAGGATCTCGGAGACCTCACCGTGGCGCTGGCGGACCAGCACCCGCTCCTCGACGAAGCGGCCCTTGGCGTCGATGACGGCGTTGGCCTGGGCGATGACGGCCCGGTCCTCGTCGTCGGCGGTCAGGTAGTGGATCTCGTTGGTGACCACACCGTTCTTGACCACCCGGTAGGGCGTCTCCACGAAGCCGAACGGGTTGATCCGTCCGTACGACGCGAGCGAGCCGATCAGGCCGATGTTCGGGCCTTCCGGCGTCTCGATCGGGCACATCCGGCCGTAGTGCGAGTGGTGGACGTCGCGGACCTCCATGCCGGCGCGGTCTCGCGAGAGACCACCCGGGCCGAGCGCCGAAAGGCGACGCTTGTGCGTCAGGCCGGCGATCGGGTTGGTCTGGTCCATGAACTGGCTCAGCTGCGAGGTGCCGAAGAACTCCTTCAGCGCCGCGACCACGGGGCGGATGTTGATCAGGGACTGCGGCGTGATGGCCTCGACGTCCTGGGTCGTCATCCGCTCGCGGACCACCCGCTCCATCCGGGCCAGGCCGGTGCGGAGCTGGTTCTGGATGAGCTCGCCCACGGTGCGCATCCGGCGGTTGCCGAAGTGGTCGATGTCGTCGGCAGCGATCGGGTTGGGGCCCTGCGGGGCCTCCAGCTCCTCGCGGCCGTCGTGCAGGGCCACGATGTAGCGGATCGCGGCGACGATGTCGTCGACGGTCAGCGTCTGCTGGTCGAACGCCTCGAGCAGGCCGAGCTTCTTGTTGATCTTGTAGCGACCGACCTTGGCCAGGTCGTAGCGCTTGGGGTTGAAGTAGTAGTTGTTCAGCAACGTCTGCGCGGCCTCACGGGTGGGCGGTTCGCCCGGGCGCAGCTTGCGGTAGATGTCGAGCAGCGCGTCGTCCTGGCCCTGGGTGTGGTCCTTCTCCAGGGTCAGCATCATCGACTCGTACTCGCCGAACTCTTCGCGGATCTGCTCGTTGGTCCAGCCGAGGGCCTTGAGCAGGACGGTGACGTTCTGCTTGCGCTTGCGGTCGAGGCGGACGCCGACCATGTCGCGCTTGTCGATCTCGAACTCCAGCCACGCACCGCGCGACGGGATCACCTTGGCGGTGTAGATGTCCTTGTCGGACGTCTTGTCCGCGGTGCGCTCGAAGTAGACACCCGGGGAGCGGACCAGCTGCGACACCACGACACGCTCGGTGCCGTTGATGATGAAGGTGCCCTTGTCGGTCATCAGGGGGAAGTCACCCATGAAGACGGTCTGGCCCTTGATCTCACCGGTGTCGTTGTTGGTGAACTCCGCCGACACGTAGAGCGGAGCGGAGTAGGTGAAGTCCTTCTCCTTGCACTCGTCGGTGGTGTACTTGGGGTCGTAGAAGACCGGGTTCTCGAACGAGAGCGACATCGTCTCGGAGAAGTCCTCGATGGGAGAGATCTCCTCGAAGATCTCCTGGAGACCGGACTTGGGACTGACGTCCTCGCCCGCGTCCACACGGGCCTGGACCTGCTGCTCCCACTTGGCATTGCCGACCAGCCAGTCGAAACTGTCGGTCTGCAGTGCCAGGAGCTGTGGAACCTCGAGAGGCTCGTCGATCTTTGCGAAGGAAATACGGCGGGGATTACCAGCGGTGCTGCGCGCGGCCAAGAGAGCGTCCTTCTTATGGTGTCGCGTCGGTGACTGGCGTCGACCCACCACAAACCAGCCACCGGGCAGGCAGGAAGCATTTGAGGGCGGACGCGAACGCTCAGAGTAACGCACAAATAGGCGCGACACAACTTGCGCCTGGCAAGGGAGCTAGTCGCTGCCGCATGATCATGAACCGGACGGACTCTCAGGTCAAGCACATCTCGGCAAAGGCGCGCGGCGAACTGCCTCGCTCAGCCGGCGACGGGCGGGCCCTGCACGTCGTCGACGAGCCAGTTCTGCCCCTCGCGCTGCATGGTCAAGGTGGCGAAGGCCGGCGTCCGGGACGGCTCGGAGCGGCCCTTGTGGGTGGTCAGCTGGTCGAACACCACGAAGACCTGGACCCGGTCGTCGGCCTGGTCGCCGGCACCGGTGCGCACCAGCCCCGAGGCGATGAAGTCGGCCCTGGTCGCGGTCTGCAGCCCCGGCGCGTTCTCGCGGATCACCTCGAACAGCGGGTCGTAGCGGGCGCGGTAGTCGGCGGTCATGAAGCCCGCGGCGGCGTCGTGGTCGACGTCGAGGTGCCGGTAGTCGTAGGAGAAGATCGCCGGCGCGGCCCGGCGGGCCGCGGACTCGGCAGACGCTGCGGCCTGCGCGACGGCACCGTCGGCCGGCCGCAGCTGGACCAGGGCCAGCGCACCGGCTGCCACGACCCCGACGAGCAGGGCCAACGAGACCAGCAGCCAGGACGGCACCGGCCGTCGGGCAGGGCGCGCCGCCGGCGCCAGGCCCACTCCGGTCGGCTCGTCGGTCGACTCCTCGGCCTCCTCCTCGGGCAGCTGCGACGCGGCCAGCTCGGCGTCGTACGCCGCGCGGCGCTCGTCGTCGAGCAGCACGGCCGCGGCCTCGTTGAACTTCCGGAACCGGCGGTCGGTCGGGTCGAGGCCGTCGATCGCGCCCTTCCAGGCGGCCAGGATCCGCGGCGTGGGGGCGGACGGCTCGACATCGAGCAGGTCGTACCAGGTGGCGTTCACCGGCCCGCTCCGCTCTGGGCCTCGGTCTGGGGCGCGACGATCGGCGCGAAGTCGTCGACCAGCCAGTCACCCTGAACCTTGACCAGGGAGACCTGCATCCGCACCGCGAGCGGCTCCCCCGGGCCCTTGCCGCGGTAGGAGTCGGTGAACGAGCCGGCCACCAGCACGTCGGCGGAGTCGGCGTCGATCGACGACACACCGGTCGCGTAGACCGCGGCCTTGCGCGAGACCCCCGACTGGGCCACCAGCTGCTCGGCCGCACCCACCTGGGTGTCGAACGAGGTCGCGAACTTCGGGGTGATCAGCTCCTTCACCCCGCTGCGGTAGTCCGGCATCTGCCCCTGGCCATCGAGGAGGTCCGGGCCGTAGGTGCCCATCCGGAGCATGAACTGCTCACTCAGGCTCATCGCCTCCTCGCGGTCGGCGGCCGCGTCGTCGGCCGCGCCGGTGCGGTGGACGGCCAGCCAGGCCAGCGTCAGCACGCCGCCGACCAGCCCCGCCAGCAGCACCAGGAGCACCAGCCGGCGCCACCGGGTGGCCGTCGGTGGCGGCGGCACCTCCTCGGGCGTCAGCTCGGTCTCGGTCTCGGTCTCGGTCTCGGTCTCGTGATCGATCTCGGTCAGGGTCACGGGGTCTCCTCGGTGGGCACCATCGGTTGCAGGAACAGCCACTTCCACGACTCCGCACCGAGCGTGCCCGGGGCGAAGGTGGCGTGACCGGGCGGCGCTGTGGGCACCGCGTCGCCCCAGGTCAGCCGGCCGGTCCCCGCGTCGTAGCCGGCGACAGGGGGGCGGTAGGCCGCGGCGGGGCGCGGCGCGTTCTGGGCGCCACGGGCATTGGACTGCGTGGCCGGCTCGGCACAGTGCGCCGACTCGTTCATCGGCCGGTTCGTACCGTCCTGGGGCGGCCGGGTGTCGGTGGACTCGTAGCCGCGGTGGCACACCGGTGGGTCCGTGGTGAGCACCAGCCCGAAGTGGGCGTCGTACAGGTCGGTGACCGGGTCCTTGGCCACCACCGTGAACCCACCCTCGACGACGTAGGGGTAGACCACCAGCAGCTGCTCGACGCCCGGCAGCCGGTGCACCACGACCTCGCCGGTGGTGACCAGCCCGTTGATCAGGCCGGCCAGGTCGACCTGGTTCTCCTCGAGGAAGCTGCGCAGCTGCTGGGCGGTGGCGCTGCCGGAGTCGATCACCCGGCGCAGGTCGGCGTCACTGGCGGCGAGCGTCCCGCTGAACAGCGCCAGGTTCTTCGAGAAGGTGCGGATCGCCGACCCGGAGCGGACCTGGGTGCGCAGCACGGTGTCGGCGTCGCGGATCAGCGACGTGGTGACGTCGAAGTTGTCGTTGGCGGCCGCGATGAAGGAGTTCGAGGTGTCGATGATGCGCCCGAGGTCCTCACCGGTGCCGTCGAACGCCACGCCGAACTCGTGCACCACGCTGCGCAGCGAGCTCCGGTCGACGGAGTCGACGGTGCGACTCAGGTCGGCGAGCAGGGTCGCGGTCGCCAACGGGGTGCGGGTGTCGGCGGTGGCGATCTCGGAGCCGCGGCGCAGGAACGGCCCGGTGGCCGTGCGCGGCTGCAGGTCGACGTACTGCTCCCCCACCGCGGACCGGTTCGCGACGACGGCCAGGGTGTCGGCCGGGATCTCGTCGAAGCCGTTCTCGATCGCGAGCCGGACGTCGACACCGGTCTCGGAGACGGTCATCTCGGCGACCCGGCCCACGCTGACGCCACGCCAGTCGACCTCGGCGCCGGAGAAGATGCCGCCCGACTCGGGGAGGTGGACCACCACCGGGTAGCTGTCGTCACGCACCAGCCGGTCGAGCCGCGCGTACCGGGCGCCCACGAAGCTCACCCCGAGCAGGGTGATCAGCACGAACACCATCAGCTGGACCTTCGTCCGACGGGTGATCATCGGCCCACCAGCCCGGGCACGAGAAGACTGACCAGGTCGGGGTCGTAGCGCTCCATCAGCTGGCGCATGGTGGGTCCTCGCGGATCCGTGGGCGCCGTGCCCGTGGACGGGCCGACGCCGGGACGCGGCAGCCCGGGAATCAGCGTGGGCAGAGCCGGCAGCGTGACCCCACCCGACCCGAGGGGCAGGTCGGGGAGGGCGTTGAGCTGGGTGCAGACGTCCTTGTCCTGGTTCTTCGGCTTCGCGCAGGCCTTCTTGAGCGCCAGGATCCCGGCCGGGGTGCCCAGCAGCCTGCGGCAGGCGGCACTGGTCAGGTCGGCGCTGCCCAGGCAGGCGGCCAGGTCGCCGACGATGGCCGTGGGGTCGATCTCCGAGGGCAGGTTCGTCGGCAGGCCGGTGGGGAGCACCGACGGCAGGCCGCTCGGCAAGCCGGACAGGTCGTCGAGGTTGAGGTCGAGCTTGATCGACAGGTTGGTGTAGTCACCCATGTGCAGGTTGCGCGCCACGGTCGGGTTGCGGCCCACGACCTCGTCGACGAAGGGGTAGGTGAGGAACACGTTGAGGGACTTGGGCAGGGCATCGCCGGCCTCGGCGAGCCTGCTCAGGATCGGGGTGAGGTTCTCGAGGCTGCGGATGGTGTCGGCCTTGGACGAGCGGATCACCCGCACCCCCACGGAGCTCAGGCGGTCGAGCGCCGTGAGCATCTTCACCAGGTCGGCACGCTGGGAGTCCAGCGACCTGAGCGCGGCCGGGAGGTCGTCGAGCGCCGCGTCGATGGCACCGCGCTGGCGGTTGGCCGCGGTGGACAGCCGGTCGAGTGCGTCGATCGCGTCGACGAGGTCGCCCCGGTTCTCGTCGAGCTGGGTGGTCAGCACCCGGACCTGGGTGAGCAGCGACCGCGCCGAGCCCTCGTGTCCCTCCAGCGCCTTGTTGAGCTCGCCCGCGATGGTCTTGAGCTGGGCCACGCCACCGCCGTTGAGGACCAGGCTGAGCGCCCCCAGGACGTCCTCGACCTCGGGGTTGCGGCCGGTCGCGGTGATCAGGTCGTCGTCGGACAGCGCCCCCGAGCCGCCGTCGGGCGGTGCGGAGAGGGACACGAACTTCTCGCCGAGCAGGCTCGTCTGGCGGATGTCGGCGCGGGCGTCGTCGGGGAGGTGCACGTCGTCGCGGCGCAGCTGCATGGTGACGACAGCCGTGTAGCCGTCGAGGGTGATGTCGGTGACCTTGCCGACCGTCACGTCCGCGATCTTCACCGTCGACTGCGGCACCAGGTCGAGCACGTCGTCGAAGCGGGCGCGCACCACCATCGGGTGGTCGCCCACGTCGGCGCCGCCGGGCAGCGGCATGTCGTAGACGCTGAAGTCGCAGCCCGACAGGCCGAGCAGCCCGGCGAGCACGAGCAGGAGGATGCGCAGGCGCCTCATCGGGCACCTCCCAGGAGCCCGGCGAGGGTGGCGTCGTACCGCTGACCGCCGGTGGACAGGTCCGAGGAGCCACCGAACGCACCGGGTCGCGGCAGCGCCTGCTGGATGACGTCGCAGAGCCGGCCGTTGCTGCCGGCCTGGTCGACGAGGCCGCACAGCAGGGTGCCGGGGTCGTTCTGCACCTGGTTGAGGACCTCCCCCACGTTGGCGCGGGTGTCGAGGGTGCCGGCCTGCGGGTTGTAGGTGAGCGAGAGGTTGTTGAGGGCCACGGGGCCGGCCTCCAGGATCTGGTCGAGGGCCTCGCGCTGCTTGACCAGGATCTGCACCACCCGGTTCAGCCCCGAGATGTTGGTGCGCAGCGTCCGGCGGTTCTCCTTCACGAAGCCGGAGACCTGGTCCATGGCGATGCCCAGGTTGTGCAGCGAGGCCGCCAGCTCCTGGCGCTCCCCAGCCAGGGTCGTCGACACCCTGCCCAGCGACTGGTTGAAGTCGCGCACCGTGGAGTCGTTCTCGGCCAGGGTGGAGATGAACGACTCGAGGCGGGCGGCCGTGCCGAACAGCTCGTCCTTGTTGTCGTCGAGGGTGCCGGTGAGGTCCCCGAGGTCGCCGATGGTCTGGTGGAAGGCCTCGCCCTGCCCGCCCCAGTTGCGAGCGGTGCTGTCGAGCAGGTCGCTGAGCGCACCGTCCTTGTTGGCTCCGGTGGGCCCCAGGGCCACGGTGAGCCGGTCGATGCTGCCGTAGACCTGGTCGAGCTCGAGCGGCGTCGCGGTGTGCGCCAGGTCGAGCTCGGCCCCGTCGGCCAGCACCTCGCCGCCCTGGAAGACCGGCGTGAGCTGCACGAACCGGTCACCGACGATGGAGGGCGAGATGATCACCGCCCGGGCGTCCGCCGGCACCTTCACCGCCGCGTCGTAGCTCATCGTCACCTTCACGTCGGTGGCCTGCGGGGTCACCGACTCGACCCGACCGACCGGGACGCCGAGCACCCGCACGTCGGAGCCGACGTACAGGGAGACGGTGCGGGGGAAGGACGCCGTGAGGGTGCGGGTGTCGTCTCCCCCCACCAGGGTCAGGCCGAAGGCTCCCACCAGCACGGTGACCAGCACCGGCGGCAGCCAGCGGCGCAGGCGACTCATGTCGAGCTCCATCGTCGACTCACCCGACCTTCGGCACGGGAGGGATGTTCTGGATGTAGGTGTCGAACCAGGGGCCGTTGCCCAGCGTGCTCGCGAAGACCCGGTAGAACGGCGCCATCAGCCGCAGGCTGTTGTCGAGGTTGTCCTGGTTCTTCAGAAGCACGCCCACGACGTCCTCGAGGTGGGTGAGCGCGGGCTTCAGGTCGGCGCGGCTCTGTCGCACCAGCGCGGTCAGCTCCTTCGACAGGGTCGACGTCGACACCAGCAGGTCGTGCACCGCCTGCCGGCGGGCGACCAGGGCCCGGAACAGCACGTCGCCGTCCTTCATCAGGCCGACGATGTCCTGGTCACGCTCGTCGAGGACCCCCACCACGGTGTGCAGGTGCTGCAGGAGCGTGCCGATCTGCTCGTCGCGCGAGGCGAGCGTGGAGGAGAGCGCGGAGACGCCCCGGAGCGCCGACCGGAACTCCTCCGGGGTGTTGCGAGTCAGGTCGGCGAGCACGCCGAGCGACTGGGCGAGCTGGTCGGTGTCGACGTCCCGGGCCCGCTGGGCCAGGCCGGAGAACGCGTCGACCACGTCGTACGGCGACCTGGTACGCGTCTCGGGGATCTCGTCCCCCGGGGGCAGCTGGCCGTCACCGGCCGGCTCCAGGGCCAGGAACATCGCGCCGAGCAGGGTCTTCACCTTGATCGCGGCGCGGGTGTCGCCGCCGAAGTCGGCGTCCGCGTCGATCCGGAACGCGACCCGGACGTGGTCGCCGGCGAGCTCGATGCGCTGCACCTTGCCGACCCTGACCCCGGCGATGCGGACCTCGTCGTTGGCCCTGAGCCCGCCGGCCTCCGCGAAGGCCGCGTAGTAGGTGTCGCCACCGCCGATCAGCGGCAGCGAGTCGGCCTTGAAGGCGGCCACGACGAGCAGGACCACGACGAGGAGGCTGGTGGCGCCGACGACGACCGGGTTGCGTTCACGGAAGGGGGTGCTCATCGCAGGTGACACCTCGACGATCCGGTGGCATAGGTGACCGGCAGGGTCTGCCCCGCGACCTGCACCCGGCCGGTGAAGTCGCACAGGTAGAAGTTGAACCAGGAGCCGTAGGCGGCGGTGCGGCCGATCTTCTCCAGCTTGATCGGCAGCACCTGCAGGGCCCGGTCGATCTCGGACTTGTTGTCGTCGAGGAGCGTGGCGACCTTGCGCAGGTGCGTGACGTCGTCCACCAGCGGGGACCGCGCGCCCGACACGAGGCTCGCCGTCTGGTCGGTCAGCGCCGACACGGACTCCAGCGAACCCAGGATCGCCGCCCTGTCCTTGGTGAGGCCGCCGACCAGGTCGCGGAAGTTGACGATCAGCGCCGAGAGCTCGTCGTCGCGGTCGCCGATGTGGGCGAGCACCTCGTTGAGGTTGTCGATGAGGTGGCCGATGACCTGGTCGCGGCCCGCGAGCGTGGAGGTCACCGACGCGGTGTGCCCGAGCAGGCTCTCCAGCGAGCCGCCCTCGCCCTGGAAGACCTGGATCACCTCGTAGCTGAGCTGGTTGAGGTCGGCCGGCGAGAGCGCCTGGAAGAGCGGCTTGAATCCGTTGAAGAGCACCGTGAGGTCGAGCGCCGGAGAGGTCCGGTCCAGCGGGATCGTGGTCCCCGGCGCCAGCACGGCCCGGCTGCCGACCTCCTGGGTGAGCGCGAGGTAGCGCTGGCCGACCAGGTTGCGGTAGCGGATCGCTGCGTGCGTCGCCTCGGTGAGCGGTGCGTCGTCGGCGACCGAGAAGGTGATCAGCGCCCGGGTCCGGTCGGTGATCTCGACGTCCTTGACGGTGCCGACCTTCACCCCCGCGATCCGGACGTCGTCGCCCTTCACCACGCCGGTGACGTCGGTGAACACGGCGCGGTACTGCGCGGTCGACCCGAAGGTCAGGTTGCCGATGGTGATCACCAGCAGCGAGGTGAAGATCGTGGTGACGACCATGAAGGCCACCAGCTTGACCAGGTCGATCGAGGTGCGCGTGTCGAGGAGCTTCATTGCAGGCTCACCTCCGCGCCGCGGGCCATCGGCGCGACCAGCAGCACACCGAGGTCGGAGACGTCCGCGGCGGGGAGGCCCAGGGCGGGGCCGAGCATGCCCTTGAGCACGGTGGCCTCCTGGGGACTGCCCACGAACCCGACGCCGGAGCCGGAGCCGGAGCCGAAGCCGGGCGCCACCCGGCTGGTGCCCTTGCCGGTCGGCTCGTCGACGCCGTCGTCGAAGTCGGGGACGGCGGTCCACGGGTGGGCCTGGGTGTAGCCCGGGTAGGGAAGTCCGCCGCAGTGCGGGCCGCGGGTGTCGGCGACGCGCGGCTGGTCCTGTGGCCCGTAGCCACGGGGCTGGTTCGGGATCGTCTCCAGGTTGATGTGCAGGGTGAACCCACGGAAGGCCTGGGCCTGTCGTGCCGCCGCCGAGACGATGCCCTTCATCAGGCACGGGTACTCGGGGGCGTACTTCGCGAACAGCGCCGTCTGTGTCGAGGTGAGTCCACCGAGACGGATCAGGTTGTCGCCGTTGGCGTCCAGGAAGTCGCGGGCGGTGTCGGAGAACGACGCCACGTCGACGAAGAGCGCGTGCAGGGCCTCCTCGCGTCCCACCAGGGTGTGGCCGGTGGTCACCGAGTTGCGCAGCACCTGCGCGACCTGGGGCATCACGTCGGCGTAGGTGTTCGACACCGACGTGGTCAGACGCAGGTCCTCCACCAGCGCGGGGATCTGCGGGTTGATCCGCTTCAGGTAGGAGTCCAGCACCTCGATGTTGCCGCCGATCCGCTCGCCGCGGCCCTCGAGCGCGGTGGCCAGCGCGGTGAGGGTGTGATTGAGGTCGACCGGCTGCACCGTGGTGAGCAGCGGGTAGAGGTCGGCCAGCACCTGCTCGACCTCGGTCGAGACCGCGGTCCGGGTGATCACCGCTCCGGCCTCGACGTGCTGCCGGGCCGGCACCTCGGGGATGTCGAGCTCGACGTACTTCTCGCCGAAGAGGGTCTTGGGCAGGATCGACCCGGTCACGTTGCTCGGGATCGCGTCGACCTGGTCCGGGTGCAGGCCCAGCGTGATCTCGGCGCCGTCGACGGTGGGCCGGAAGTCGAGCACCTCGCCGACCAGCACGCCCCGCACCTTCACGTCGGCGCGTTCGGGCAGCTGGAGCCCGATCCGCGACGTCTGCAGGGTGACCTCGTCGTAGGCCACGAACTTCTTGGTGAAGATGGCCTGGGTCAGCCACACCCCCGCCAGCAGCAGGCAGAGGAACGCCACGCCCAGCACCTTGTGCGGGACCCGGGGCGACCTCATCCGGCGAGCCTCACTGTCGTGGTGGTGCCCCAGATCGCCATCGAGAGGAACAGGTCGATCACGTTGATGGCGACGATGCTGGTGCGCACGGCACGACCCACCGCGACGCCCACCCCGGCGGGCCCGCCGCTGGCGTTGTAGCCGTGGTAGCAGTGGATCAGGATCACCACGATCGCGAACACCACGACCTTGCCGAAGGACCACAGCACGTCACCGGGAGGCAGGAACAGGTCGAAGGTGTGGTCGAAGGTGCCGGGACTCTGGCCGAAGAACGTGACCACGGTGAGCCGGGTCGCGAAGTAGGAGCTGAGCAGCCCGACGACGTAGAGCGGCACCACCGCGACCAGGCCGCCGATGATCCGGGTGGTGACCAGGAACGGCAACGACGGGATGGCCATCACCTCGAGGGCGTCGACCTCCTCGGAGATCCGCATCGCACCGAGCTGGGCGGTGAACCCGCAGCCGACGGTGGCGGCCAGCGCGATCCCGGCCACCAGCGGCGCGATCTCGCGGGTGTTGAAGTACGCCGAGACGAAGCCGGCGAAGTTCGCGGTGCCCAGCTGGTCGAGGGCGGCGTAGCCCTGGAGGCCCACCTCGGTGCCGGTGAAGAAGCACAGCGCGGCGATCACGCCGACGGTGCCGCCGATCACGGCCAGCGCGCCGCTGCCCAGCGTCACCTCGGCCAGGATCCGCAGGATCTCCTTGCGGTAGCGGGCCAGGGTGCGCGGCGTCCAGGCCAGGGCGCGGGCGTAGAACGCCAGCTCCGCGCCGAGCGCGTCGAGGAAGCCGAGCGGACGGCGGTAGGCAGCCTTGAGTGAGTCGAGCTGGAGGGCCATCGACGTCAACCCGTCTTCGGTGGGAACAGCTGGAAGTAGAGGGCGCTCATCACGAAGTTGACGACGAACAGCAGCATGAAGCTGATCACCACCGACTCGTTGACGGCGTCGCCGACACCCTTGGGCCCGCCGGCGGCGTTCATCCCCTTGTACGACGCGACGATCGCCGCGATCAGCCCGAAGACCAGCGCCTTGGCCATCCCCTGCCAGACGTCCGGCAGCTGGGCCAGGGCGGTGAAGCTGGCCAGGTACGCCCCTGGGGTGCCGTCCTGGAGGACCACGTTGAACACGTAGCCGCCGGCCACCCCCACGACCGAGACCAGCCCGTTGAGGAAGACCGAGACCAGCATGCAGGCCAGCACGCGAGGCACCACCAGGCGCTGGATCGGGTCGATGCCCAGCACCATCATCGCGTCGAGCTCCTCGCGGATCTTGCGGGCGCCGAGGTCGGCGGCGATCGCCGACCCGCCGGCGCCGGCGATCAGCAGCGACGTGGCGATCGGTCCCGCTTCACGCACCACCGCGAGCACCGCGGCGGACCCGGTGAACGACTGCGCCCCGAACTGCTTGATCAGGCCGCCGACCTGGAGCGCGATGACGGCGCCGAAGGGGATCGCGACCAGCGCGGTCGGGATGATCGTGACCGAGGCGATGAACCAGGCCTGCTGGATGAACTCGCGAAGCTGGAAGGGCCGACGGAACAGGCCCCGCGCGACATCGAGCCCGAAGGCGAACAGGGTGCCTGCGGTCGCGATCGGCGCGAGCGCGCGACTGGACGTGAGAGAAGCCATCTGGAGTCCTCAGCCGCCGATCACGCCGGCGAGCTCGCCGTCGAAGGATCCGGGGGGAGGGGTGATCCCGTGGGCGGCGCACCACTCACCGGGCGCCCGCTGGCTGCGCCGCGCGATGCCGTTCGTGGGCTCGAGCTGCAGGGGGATCGGCGGCAGCGGGGGCAGCTCCTGGCCCTCTTCGGCGGCCAGCTCGTCGGCGTCCTTCTCCTCCGACATCCCGATCGGCCCGACGCGCTGGGCGTTGAGGAACTGGCGCACCACCGGCTCCTCCGAGGAGAGCAGCATCTCCCGCGGGCCGAACATGGCCAGGTGGCGGTGGTAGAGCAGCCCGATGTTGTCGGGCACGGTGCGCGCGGTGTTGATGTCGTGGGTGACGATCAGGAAGGTCGCGTCGATCTGCGCGTTGAGATCGACGATCAGCTGGTTGAGGAACGCCGTACGCACCGGGTCGAGGCCGGAGTCCGGCTCGTCGAAGAGCACGATCTCGGGATCGAGCACCAGGGCCCGGGCGAGGCCCGCGCGCTTGCGCATGCCCCCGGAGATCTCGCCCGGGAGCTTGGTCTCGGCGCCGACCAGGCCGACCAGCTCCATCTTCTCCATCACCACGGCCCGCACCTCCGACTCCGACTTGCGGGTGTGCTCGCGCAGCGGGAAGGCGACGTTGTCGTAGAGGTTCATCGAGCCGAACATGGCGCCGTCCTGGAACAGCACCCCGAAGAGCTTGCGGATCTCGTAGAGCTCCCGCTCGGAGCAGCTGGCGATGTCGGTGCCCTCGATCACCACCGAGCCACGGTCGGGCTTGATCAGCCCGATCAGGGTCTTCAGCATCACCGACTTGCCGGTGCCGGAGGGACCGAGCATCACGCAGATCTCGCCGGCCGGGATGGTCAGGGACACGTCACCCCAGATCAGCTGCGTGCCGAACGACTTGGTCAGTCCGGTGATCTGGATCTCGACACCCATGCCGACCTCCCTCCGTCTCGTGGCCTGCGCAGATGGGTCAACGGGCCAGGCGCGGAGAGGTTACGGGCAGGTTTCAGGTGCCGCGGAACGCCTCAGGGCGGCCACCCCGGAGGGATGGCCGCCCTGAGGACGGAAACTGGTCGTGCAGGTCCTGACGACCGACCGGAGCCGGCGTCAGGCGCGAGTCACTTGACGGTGACGGTGGCCCCGGCGCCCTCGAGCGCCTCCTTGGCCTTGTCCGCGGCAGCCTTGTCGACCTTCTCGAGGATGGCCTTGGGGGCGGCCTCGACGAGGTCCTTGGCCTCCTTCAGACCGAGGGAGGTCAGCGCACGGACCTCCTTGATGACGTTGATCTTCTTCTCGCCGGCAGCCTCGAGGATGACGTCGAACTCGTCCTGGGCGACCTCCTCGGCGGCGGCAGCGCCACCGGCGGCAGGAGCGGCGGCCACGGCCACCGGAGCGGCGGCGGTCACGCCGAAGGTGTCTTCGAACTGCTTCACGAACTCGGAGAGCTCGATGAGCGTCATCTCCTTGAACGCGTCGAGGAGCTCGTCGGTGCTGAGCTTCGCCATGGTGGCGTTTCCTTCCGGTTGTGGCCCGCCGTGTCGGTCGGTGGGGCGGGCCTGGGTTTCAGGTGGTGTACGTCGGCCTGGGCTCAGGCGTCGGTGGACTCGGCAGCCTCGTCGGTCGCCTCGGCGGGGGCCGGGACGGCCTCCTCCGCGACGTCCTCGGCGGCGGCCGGGGTCTCCTCAGCAGAAGCTTGCGCCGGGGCCGGCGTACCGGCACCACCTGCGAGGATCGAGGGGTCCTGCTCGGCCTTGGCCTGCAGCGCGCCGGCGAGCCGGGCAGCCTGGGCGATCGGGGCGTTGAGCAGGTAGACGGCCTGGGAGAGCGAGGCGAGCATCGCGCCCGCCAGCTTGCCCATCAGCACCTCACGCGACTCGAGGTCGGCCAGCTTGGCCACCTCGCTCGCGTCGAGGGACTTGCCGTCCAGAACGCCGCCCTTGATGACGAGGGCGGGGTTTGCCTTGGCAAAGTCACGCAGCCCCTTGGCCGCCTCGACCACGTCGCCGTTGATGAAGGCGATGGCGGTCGGACCGGTGAGCAGGTCATCGAAGCCTTCGATGCCCACCTCCCCGGCGGCGATCTTGGCGAGCGTGTTCTTGACCACGGCGTAGTTGGCGTTCTCGCCGAGGGAGCGCCGCAGGTCCTGCAGCTGCTTCACGGTGAGACCGCGGTACTCGGTCAGCACAGCACCCGCGGCACCGTTGAAGGACTCAACGATCTCCGCGACGGCTGCTACCTTTTCTGGCCGCGCCATGGGTCTCCTTCCGAACTACGGTTTTCGAGACCCCGCACCCCGGAGACGACGAACGCCCCGGCGCACGGCGCCAGGGCGTTGATGGGCCGGTGTGGCCCTGCTCTGTCACCTGCGCTGGCCGTCCGCGTCTGCGGACCTTCGGACGGGCTGTGTGCACAGCACGACCACCGGCGGTCTCTGGATTCGGGGATACTCTACGCCGCGGCAGCGGCGCCGGCCAAATCGGACCGGGTCGCGGCCACGGGCCGGGGTCACCCGTTCGGCCCGGATTGTCCCAATCTCCTGCGGCGAGCCCCCGGAACTGGTCCAATTCCCTCATGGATCCACAGCTGACCTCGCTGAGCAGTGTGCTCGCCAGCACGGACGAACGGCTGCGCTCCGGCGCCGATCACCCGACCATCTGGCCGACCGGCTTCCCGGCCCTCGACGATGCCCTCAGCGGCGGCCTGCGCTCGGGCAGCCTCCTGCTGCTGGCCGGTGCCCAGGGTGCCGGCAAGACGACCTTCGCCGTCCAGATGGCTCGCAACGCGGCCGCCTCCGGCCGTTCGGTCGTCTACTTCACCTACGAGCACGACGCCGAGTCGATGCTGGAGCGGCTGATCGCGCTGGAGTCCGGCCTGCTCGGTGACCTCAACGCCCCCGGTCTGAACCGGGTCCGCGAGGCCTTCGAGGAGCACGACCCGGCCCTGGGTGGCCTGGCGGACCGGCTGTCCGACACCACGACCGGCGTCCAGGCAATCAAGAACGTCGAGTCCTACGGCCACCGCCTGCACATCCACCGGTCCACCGGCTCCACCACGTCGCTGGACGTCATCACCTCGGCCGTGGAACAGGTCTGGGAGGACACCGGCGAGGCACCGATGGTGGTGGTCGACTACCTCCAGAAGGTCAAGGCCGACAACAACCTCGGGGTCGAGGACGAGCGGGTCACCACGATCGTGGAGGGCCTCAAGGACCTGGCGATCGCCGCCAACGCGCCCGTCGTCTCCGTGGTCGCCGCCGACAAGGACGGCCTTCAGACCGGCAAGCGGATGCGTGCCCAGCACCTGCGCGGTTCGACCGCGCTGGCCTACGAGGCCGACATCCTCCTGATCCTGAACAACAAGTTCGACCTGGTCTCGCGGCACCACCTGGTGTTCGCGATGGGCAACGTCGACAAGTTCAAGCAGATGGCGGTGCTGAGCATCGAGAAGAACCGGCACGGCTTCGACGGCATCGACCTCGAGTTCAAGAAGCGCTTCGAGCAGAGCCGGTTCCAGACCGACGGCAACCGGGTCGTCGAGCAGCTGGTGGACGAGCGGGTCTTCACCGAGTGACCGGCGTGGTCTGCACCCACTGACCGGGGGGACGACGAAGGCCGCCGACTCCCTCGCGGGGGCGGCGGCCTTCGTGCTGTGCGGGACCGGGTCGATCAGCCCTGAGCGTCGTCCTCGCCGGCGACGTTCTTGACCCGGTTGGGGTCGACCTGGATGCCGGGGCCCATGGTGGTGGACACCGTGATCTTGCGGATGTAGCGGCCCTTGGAGCTGGCCGGCTTGAGCCGCAGCACCTCCTCGAGGGCAGCCGCGTAGTTCTCGGCCAGCGAGGCCTCGGCGAACGACGCCTTGCCGATGATGAAGTGCAGGTTGGCGTGCCGGTCGACGCGGAACTCGATCTTGCCGCCCTTGATGTCGGTGACGGCCTTGGCCACGTCGGGCGTGACGGTGCCGGTCTTCGGGTTCGGCATCAGGCCACGGGGGCCGAGCACCCGGCCGAGGCGGCCGACCTTGCCCATCATGTCGGGAGTCGCCACCACGGCGTCGAAGTCGGTCCAGCCGCCGGCGACCTTGTCGATCAGCTCGTCGCCGCCGACGATGTCGGCGCCGGCCTCACGGGCGGCGTCCGCCTTCTCGGCGTTGGCGAAGACCAGGACCCGGGAGGTCTTGCCGGTGCCGTGCGGGAGGTTGACGGTGCCGCGCACCATCTGGTCGGCCTTGCGGGGGTCGACGCCGAGACGCATGACGACGTCGAGGGTCTCGTCGAACTTCTTCTTGCTCCCGGCCTTGGCGATCTTGATCGCGGCCAGCGGGGCGAAGACCTCGTCCTTGTCGAACGAGTCTGCCGCCGCGCGGTAAGTCTTGCTGCGCTGCATGTTCTGGTTTCCTTTGCTCACCAGCTGTGGTCCGGACGGGCGCCGTCCTGCCACGTGTTGCTGTCTGTCTGGGGTGGTGCGATGGGGTGGGTCGACGACCCGGCGATCAGTCGGTGGTGACGCCCATGGAGCGGGCGGTGCCCTCGACGATCTTCATGGCGGCCTCGACGTCGTTGGCGTTGAGGTCCGGCAGCTTGGTCGTGGCGATCTCGCGCACCTGGTCCTTGGTCAGCTTGCCGACCTTGTCCTTGTGCGGGACACCCGAGCCCTTGCTCAGCCCGGCAGCCTTCTTGATCAGCTCCGACGCCGGCGGGGTCTTGGTGATGAACGTGAACGAACGGTCCTCGAAGATGGTGATCTCGACGGGGATGACGTTGCCGCGCATCGACTCGGTCTGCGCGTTGTAGGCCTTGCAGAACTCCATGATGTTCACGCCGTGCGGACCGAGTGCGGTACCGACCGGCGGAGCGGGAGTGGCTGCCCCAGCCTGCAGCTGCACCTTGACGAGCGCTGCGATCTTCTTCTTCTTGGGAGGCATGCTTCTGGGTCCTTTTTCTTTTCGTACGTCGTGGTCTCGACGAGGTCGGCACCGGTCTCGGCGCCTCGCTCTGCCACCTGGTTGTTGCGGGTGGTGCGGTGGTGCTGGGTGAGCCTCAGACCTTCTGGATCTGGTTGAAGCTCAGCTCGACCGGGGTCTCCCGGCCGAAGATCTCGACGAGGGCCTTGACCCTCTGGGCTTCCGCGTTGATCTCGGTGATCGTGGCGTGCAGCGTGGCGAACGGGCCGTCGACCACCATGACCGAGTCGGAGACGTCGAAGTCGACGACCTCGGCGGCCTTGCGGGTGGCGGTGGCGGTGCCTCCGCCGGTGGAGGTCCCGGCCGCCACGGCCTCGGCCTCGGCGGCGGCGACGACGGCAGGGGCCAGCATGTTCTCGACCTCGGCCATCGACAGCGGCACCGGCTGGTGGCTGTGCCCGACGAAGCCGGTGACCGACGGCGTGTGTCGTACGGCGGCCCAGGACTCGTCGGTGAGGTCCATGCGCACCAGCACGTAGCCGGGCAGCACGGTGCGGCGTACGAGCTTGCGCTGGCCGTTCTTGATCTCCGCGACCTCTTCGGTGGGGACCACGATCTCGTGGATGTAGTCCTCCATGTTGAGGGAGATGATGCGGTTCTCCAGGTTGGCCTTCACCCGGTTCTCCATGCCGGAGTAGGTGTGCACGACGAACCAGTCGCCGGCCTTGGCCCACAGTGCCCGGCGGAACTCCTCGAGCGGGTCCGCGGCGGCCGCGTCCTCGTCAGCGGACTCGGCGTCCTCGTCGGTCCCTGCCTCGTCGGTCCCTGCCTCATCCTGCTCAGGGGTCGACTCGCCGTCCTCCACCTCGAGCGGAGACTCGTCGGTGACCGACTCCTCAGGGGTCGAGGAGGACTCCGTCGTGGGGGACTGCTCGTCCACGCCCTCGGCGGTTGCTTCGTCGTACTGCTCCGTCACGTGTTGCTCCGTCACTTGATTGCCAGGTGTCTGCGGCCCCGAGGACCTCAGTGGCTCCACGGCGCGGGCGCCGGGAACCGGGAAAACGCTTGCTACTGCTTGGAGTTGCCCGAGAAGATCGCGAAGACGAGCTTGCCGAACGCCAGGTCGAGCGCCGACACGATCATCATCATCACGACCACGAACACCATCACCACGATGAAGTAGGTGACCAGCTGCTCCTGGGTCGGCCACACCACCTTGCGGAGCTCGGCGATCACCTGACGGTAGAAGGTCGTGGGACTGGTGCGCTTGTCCCGCTTCGAGCTTGAGAGCTCCGACACTTCTCATTCACCTCGTCGTGTGGTCGAACCGTGGTCCATCAGTGGTCGTGCGGTTGTCCGTTGCAGCCTTTTCCGTGCAGGGCACGAGGGACTTGAACCCCCAACCTTCGGTTTTGGAGACCGATGCTCTGCCAGTTGAGCTAGTGCCCTCCGACGGCTCTCCACGCAGTCGCGCCCAGATGGTTGCGGGCAGGGCTGAGCATGTGGGGAACCACCAACACAGAAGTGTACGGGTCGGGGTGAGGACGCGTCCAAATGGTCTCGACGCGGGGCCCTACGATGGTTGCCATGAGTGCACCCTCCTCCTCGCCCCGTGACCGCAGAGTGTCCGACCGGATCGGATCGATCGCCGAGTCAGCCACGCTCAAGGTCGACGCGAAGGCGAAGGCGCTCAAGGCGGAGGGGCGCCCGGTGATCGGCTTCGGCGCCGGCGAGCCCGACTTCCCGACCCCCGCCTACATCGTCGAGGCCGCCGTCGAGGCCTGCCGCGACCCGAAGAACCACCGCTACACGCCGGCCGGGGGTCTCCCCGAGCTCAGGAAGGCGATCGCGGAGAAGACCCTGCGTGACAGCGGGTATGCCGTGGAGCCGGCGCAGGTGCTGGTGACCAACGGCGGCAAGCAGGCCATCTACGAGGCCTTCGCCGCGATGCTCGACCCGGGCGACGAGGTGATCGTGCCGGCGCCGTACTGGACGACGTACCCGGAGAGCATCCGGCTGGCCGGCGGGGTGCCGGTCGAGGTGCTCGCCGACGAGACCCAGGGCTACAAGGTGAGCGTCGAGCAGCTCGAGGCGGCCCGCACCGAGCGCACCAAGGTGCTGCTCTTCGTCTCGCCCTCCAACCCCACCGGCGCCGTCTACACCGCCGACGAGATCCGCGCGATCGGACGCTGGGTCGAGGACCACGACCTGTGGGTGCTCACCGACGAGATCTACGAGCACCTCGTCTACGACGGCGTGGAGACCGGCTCGATGCCGGTGCTGTGCCCCTACCTGGCCGACAACTGCGTGATCGTCAACGGGGTGGCCAAGACGTACGCGATGACCGGCTGGCGGGTCGGCTGGGTGATCGCCCCCACCGACCTGATCAAGGCCGCCGGCAACCTGCAGTCGCACGCGACGTCCAACGTCGCCAACGTCTCCCAGCGGGCCGCGCTCGCGGCGGTGTCGGGCGACCTGGCGGCCGTCGACGAGATGAAGCTGGCCTTCGACCGGCGGCGGCGCACGATCGTGGCGATGCTCAACGAGATCGACGGCGTCGTGTGCCCGATGCCCGAGGGTGCCTTCTACGCCTACCCCCAGGTCAAGGGCCTGCTCGGCAAGCCGATCGGCGGCCCCGACGGACCGGTCGCGCAGACCTCGGCCGAGCTGGCCGAGATCCTCCTCGACACCGTCGAGGTGGCCGCGGTCCCGGGCGAGGCGTTCGGCTCCCCCGGCTACCTGCGCTTCTCCTACGCCCTGGGCGACGACGACATCGTCGAGGGGATCTCCCGGCTGCAGAAGCTCTTCGCCTGAGTTGCGCGACCTCTCGCGGCTCCCGAAGGCACACCTGCACCTGCACTTCACCGGGTCGATGCGGCACGCGACGCTGATCGAGCTGGCCGAGCGCGACGGCATCCACCTGCCCGAGGCCCTGGTCGCGGGCTGGCCGCCGCAGCTGTCGGCCGCGGACGAGAAGGGCTGGTTCCGGTTCCAGCGGCTCTACGACGTGGCCCGGTCGGTGCTGCGCACCGAGGACGACGTCCGCCGCCTGGTACTCGAGGCGGCCGAGGACGACGTCCGCGACGGCGGTCGCTGGCTGGAGATCCAGGTCGACCCGAGCGGCTACGCGTCCCGGTTCGGGGGGATCACCGCGTTCACCGACCTGGTGCTCGACGCGGTCCGGGACGCCGGTGAGCGCACCGGGCTGGGCATCGCGGTGGTGATCGCGGCGAACCGGACCCGGCACCCGCTCGACGCACGGACCCTGGCCCGCCTGGCCGCGCAGTACGCCGGGCGCGGGGTGGTCGGCTTCGGGCTGTCCAACGACGAGCGTCGGGGCCGCACCAAGGACTTCGCTGCCGCCTTCGACATCGCCGCCCGGGCCGGCCTGGCGCTGGTCCCGCACGGCGGCGAGCTGCGCGGCGCCGACCACGTGCGGGTCTGTCTCGACGAGCTGCATGCCGACCGGCTGGGGCACGGGGTGCGCTCGGTCGAGGACCCGGACCTGCTCGACCGGGTGGTGCAGGCGGGCGTGGCCCTGGAGGTGTGCCCGGTCTCCAACGTGGCGCTCGGCGTCTACAGCGACCTCACCTCGGTGCCGCTGCCCCAGCTGTTGGCGGCCGGCGCCACGGTGGCCCTCGGCGCCGACGACCCGCTGCTGTTCGGCTCCCAGCTGGCGGGGCAGTACGCCACCATGCGCGCGGCGCACGACCTGACCGATGCCCAGCTCGCCGAGCTGGCCCGGATGTCGATCCGGGCCTCGCGCGCCGACCAGGACCGCAAGGACACGCTGCTGGCCGACGTCTCCGGATGGCTCGACACCGAGCCGGACCCGGCACAATGACCGCATGACGCAGCCCCCTGTGGACCCGTACGCCACCCCTGAGGACCCCCCCGGAGAGCCCACCCAGCCGCTCGGCGGCGGCGACTGGTTGACCAAGCGGCCAGCGCCGGCGGCGCCGCCGACTCCGCCGACCACGCCGACCACGCCGTACTCGAACCCCTACGAGCCGACACCGCAGCCTGCGTACGGCCAGCCCGCCTACGGCCAGCCCGCCTACGGCTATGCGCCGCAGAACCACCCCCGCGCCACGACGGCGCTGGTGCTGGGGCTGGTCGGCCTGATCGGGACCCTCCTGTGCGGCGTCGGGCTGCTGGTCGGGCCGGTCGCGTGGTACCTCGGCGCCAGCGCCCGTCGAGAGATCGACGCCGAGCCCGGCCGCTACGGGGGCCGCAGCGAAGCCACCGCCGGCATGGTGATGGGCATCATCACCACGGTGCTGCTGGCGCTCGCCGTGCTGGCCGTCGCGGTGGTGCTCGTCGTGGGTGTCGCCGGGACCTCCACGACGTACTGAGCGTCAGTCGAGCCGACAGCCCACGAGCACCGGCTCGTTGACCAGCCGGACGCCGTAGGCCGCCTCGACCCCGGAGCGGATCTCGGTCGCGAGCGCGAGCAGCTCGGCAGTGCTGGCCCCACCCCGGTTGGTGAGCGCGAGCGAGTGCTTAGTGGAGACCGACACCCGGGCACCCGGGAGGGCGTGACCCTTGCCGAAGCCGGCCTGCTCGATCAGCCAGGCGGCGCTGGTCTTGACCCGGCCGTCGGGCTGCGGCCAGCGCGGCGCCTCGACCGGCAGCCGCGCGGCCCCCGCTGCGTCGAGCACGGGATTGGTGAAGAACGACCCCGCGCTCCAGGTGTCGTGGTCGTCGGCGTCGAGCACCATGCCCTTGCCCGCGCGCAGGGCCAGCACGGCGCGGCGTACGTCGGCCAGCGGAGCACGACCGCCCTGCGGCACCCCCAGCACCCGGGCCAGCTCCGCATAGGCCACCGGCGCGCCGAGGTCGCCCACCCGCAGCTGGAAGTCGACGCTGAGCACGACGTGCCGGCCGGGGTCGGCCTTGAACCGACTTTGCCGGTAGCCGAACCCGCAGTCGGCGTTGGCGAAGGTGCGCACCCTGCCCTCGACGCGGTCCCAGGTGCGCACCGAGGCGATGGTCTGGGCAACCTCCTGGCCGTAGGCGCCGACATTCTGGATCGGGGTGGATCCGACCGCGCCCGGGATGCCGGACAGCGCCTCGATCCCGGCCCAGCGGTGGGCAGCGGCGTGCTCCACGAAGTCGTCCCACGGTTCGCCCGCCGCGACCCGCACCAGGACTCCCCCGCAGACGGCCGCCTCGGAGTCGTCGACGTCGGGGACGACCCCGCGGGTGGCCACCTTGACCACGGTGCCCGGAAAGCCCTCGTCGGCCACCACCAGGTTGCTGCCGCCGGAGAGCAGGAGGACCGGGGTGCCGGCCGAGTCGGCGGCGCGCACCGCCGCGACCACGTCGTCGTCGGTGTCGGCCACCAGGAACTCCCCGGCCGGGCCGCCGAGCCGGAGCGTGGTGTGGTCGCGCAGGAGCTCGTGGGACCGCTCAGCCACGCAGCACGGCCTTCGGCATCCCCAGCACCTTCTGCCCTCCGCAGGTGACTTCGAGCCCCAGGGTGACCAGGCCCTCGGACACCGACTTCACGGTGCCGGCGACCAGCAGCTCCACGCCCTCGTCGTCGTCGGGGACGACGACCGGCGCGGTGAACTTGCAGCCGAACTCCACCACCTCGGCGTCGCCGGCCCAGTGCTGGACGGCCCGGGCGGCCAGCGCCATCGTGAACATGCCGTGCGCGATCACCCCGGGCAGTCCCACGCTCGTCGCCACCCGGTCGGACCAGTGGATCGGGTTGAAGTCGCCACTGGCCCCGGCGTAGCGGACCAGGTCGGCCCGGCGGATCCGGTAGGTCTGCGGCTCGAGGGCTTCACCGGCCGCGAACCGGGCGCTCATGCTGCGCCCCCGCCGCTGTGGACCAGGGTCGCCCGGGTCGCACAGACCAGGCCGCCGTCGGCGTCGTGCACCTCGCTGGTGGTGCCGATGATGTCGGCGCCCCCGATCTGGCGCAGGCTGGAGACGGTGAGGGTGGCACTGAGCACATCACCGGGGCGCACCGGGCGCTCGTAGACGAAGCGCTGCTCGCCGTGCACGATCCGGAACAGGTCGATGTCCTCGGCGGCCAGGAACGCGTTCATCGCGTCGAAGGCCAGCACGATCGGGAAGGTCGCCGGCGCCGGGCCGCCGTCGTACGCCCTGGCGCCGGTCGCGGCGACGAACTCGCGGATCTTCTCCGCGCTCACCTCGTAGGGACGCGTCGGCGGGTACACCCGACCGACGAGGGACTCGTCGACTGCCATGGCTCCAACCTAGCGAAGCCGGCGAGGCGCCGGGACCGACGGTCTGAGCCGGTTGGCGCCGACCGGGGTGCATGCCACACTGCGTCAGTGACGGATGCGAGCGCCCAGAACCGGTCGGCTCCCACCCTCGAGGACATCGCGGCCCGCGCGTCCGTGTCGCGGGCCACCGCGAGCCGCGTGCTGCGAGGGGCCACGAACGTGAGCGCGAGTGCGCGCGCGGCGGTGGAGGCCGCGGCCCTGGAGCTGTCCTACACGCCCAACCGCGCGGCCCGCTCGCTGGCCACGGGCCGTAGTGACTCGGTCGTCTTCTACGTGGAGGAGACCGAGGACCGGCTGTTCTCGGACCCGTTCTTCCTCGGGGTGCTCCGCGCCACCCATGCGGCAGTCGCGGAAGCCGGCCTCCAGCTGGTGTTCACCGCCGCCTCCACCGCGGAGGACAACCAGCGCTTCCTGGACTACGCCTCCGGGCGACACGTCGACGGCGTACTGCTGCTGTCGCTGCACGGCAAGGACGAGCTTCCTGACCAGCTCGAGAGCCAAGGCATCCCCACGGTGCTGAGTGGACGGCCACTCACCGAGGGCAGCTCGCTGTTCTACGTGGACGCCGACAATGTCGGCGGTGCCCGGATGGCCACCGAGCACCTCCTCGACAGCGGCAGGCGCACCGTCGCCACGGTGACCGGCCCCCAGGACATGTGTGCGGGCCAGGACCGGCTGACCGGCTACGCGAGCACGCTGGAGGACCGGGGCCTCCCCTTCCGCCCGGAGCTGGTGGCTCCGGGACAGTTCAGCATCGCCAGCGGACACGACGCCATGCAGCGGCTGCTCGAGGTGGAACCTCGGATCGACGCCGTCTTCGCCGCCTCCGACCACACTGCGATCGGGGCGATCCGCGCCATCGAGTCCTCCGGCCGACGAGTCTTCGACGACGTCGCGGTGATCGGCTTCGACGACATCCGCGACGCCGCCACGATGAGCCCCGGGCTGACGACGGTCCGACAGCCGATCGCCGGCATCGGCCGGGGCATGGCCGAGCTGTTGTTGCGTCGGATCGCGGACGAGGACCCGCCCCGCGCGACCGTCCTCCCGGTGGAGCTGATCCACCGCCAGACCGCCTGAGGCGCCTCCCGGGCCCAGGTCTGCGCGGCGCTCGGTCACGATCCGAGCGCGCCTCTTGACAGGTGAGGTGGATCACACGATGCTGCGTGAGAGCGCTCTCACCGATCGCTCTCAATCCTTCCAGGAGAATCCCATGCGCTCACCCTCACCCTCATTACGGCTGTTCAGTGTCGCGTGTGTCAGCGCGCTGGCACTGTCAGCCTGCGCGTCCAGCGGCACCGAGAGCACCACGCCCCCCAGCTCCGCCGCCGCAGGTCCCTGCGGCACGAGCGAGCCGACGACCCTGACCATGGGCCTGTTCGGCACCTTCGGGTTCAAGGAGAACGGCCTGTACGACGAGTACAAGAAGGTCTGCCCGAACATCACGATCAACGAGGACGTGGTCGAGCAGTCGGCCGACTACTGGACCAGGCTGAAGACCCGGTTGGCCTCCGGCAGCGGACTCGCGGACGTGCAGGCCATCGAGATCGGCTTCGTCGCGGATGTCGTGCAGAACCATGCCGACCAGTTCGTGAACTGGAACAGCGTCCCGAACGCCGCGGCCGACAAGGCTGAGTTCTTCCCGTGGAAGTGGCAGCAGGCCAGCTCCACCGACGGTGCGACCACGGTCGGCCTCGGCACCGACATCGGCCCCGAGGCCATCTGCTACCGCTCCGACCTGTTGAAGGCCTCGGGCCTGCCGAGCAGCCCCGAGGAGGTCGCCAACGAGTGGTCGACGTGGGACGGCTTCCTCAACTACGGCAAGCAGTACAAGGCGGCCACCGGGGAGGCGTTCGTCGACAGCGGGGCCAGCATCTTCGCCACCGCGGTCTACCAGGGCACCGAGGCCTATGACAGCGCCGACGGCCAGCCCGACCCGGAGGGCAGCGACGGCGTGAGCAACGCCTGGAAGTACGCCACCGAAGCAGCCGCCGACGGGATCACGGCCGGCCTGTCGCAGTTCTCCGACCCCTGGAACAAGGCGTTCTCCAGCGGCAGCTTCGCGGCCATCGCCTGCCCGACCTGGATGATGGGCTACATCCAGGGCCAGGCCGGCGATGCCTACGCCGGCAAGTGGAGCGTGGCTCCGGTGCTTCCCGGCGGAGCCACCAACTGGGGCGGCTCGTGGCTCGGCGTCCCGACCGACGCCAAGAACCAGGCAGCCGCGATCGCCCTGGTCGAGTGGCTCTCGGCACCCGCACAGCAGGTCACCATGTGGACCTCCCCCAACCAGGGCGGGCACTTCCCGTCGAACCAGGTCGCTGCGACGGACCCGAAGGTGGCCAGCGCCACCAGCGCCTACTTCAGCGACGCCCCGGTGGGTGAGATCTTCGGCGCCATCGCGGCCCAGATGAAGGTGCCGCCGATCGGTCTGTTCGACACCCAGATGCAGAACGCCTTCACCACCCAGCTGACCAACGTCGAGACCAAGGGCGTCGACCCGGGCAAGGCCTTCCAGGACGCCCTCGACGCGATCGCCCAGGTCACCGGCTGAGCGTCGCCCTCCCAGACGCGCCCGTGGCGGGAGCAGCTCTCCAGCCCCCGCCACGGGCGCCCACCACGTCGGCACGACCACGTCAGAGCAGATCGCT
>JBBQRV010000023.1:0-25338 GCA_038214475.1 Propionibacteriales bacterium
CCTCCCGGTCGATCCCGTCGGGACAGTTCCGCAGCATGCGCCCGCCGACGACCTGCCAGTGGGTGCGCGACCGGGCGGCGTTGATCAACGGCATCGCCGACGCCACCATGGCCCGCGACGAGAGCTGGCAGTTCCTGGTGCTCGGCCGCTCGATCGAGCGCGCCGACATGACGGCGCGGCTGGTGTCGACCGCGGCGCTGGCCACCGGCACGGCGCCGGCCTGGGCCACCTCGCTGCGCGCCTGCGGTGCCTACGACGCGTTCCTGCGCACCTACAACGGGCTGGAGACCGAGCGCGCGGCCGTGGAGTTCCTGCTGCTCGACCGGCTGTTCCCGAGATCGGTGGTCTACGCCCTGTCGCGCGCCGAGCAGTGCCTGGCAAACCTGGAGTCGGCGGGCCAGCGGGCAGGATTCCAGAACGAGGCCGAGCGGCTGCTGGGCCGGGCCCGGACCCAGCTCGAGTACGGAACCCTCACCGAGCTGGTCGCCGACCTGCCCACCGGCATGGAGGCGCTGCAGCGCACCTGCGCCTCGGCCACCGACGCGGTCGCCCGCCGCTACTTCGCCGGGTCCGCCACCACCGCCTGGCACGGAGCGAGGTCATGACATGCAGCTGAGGATCGTGCACACCACCGGGTTCCACTACGACGAGCTGGTCAGCGCGTCGTACAACCAGGCCCGGCTGACGCCGCAGACCACCCCGGAGCAGATCGTCGTGCACTCCCGGGTGGAGGTGACACCGGCGCCCTGGACCACGACGTACCGCGACTACTTCGGGGCCCAGGTCACCGCGTTCGAGGTGCTCGACCCGCACGACTCGATGACGGTCACGGCGTCGTCCACCGTGCACACCCAGCGCCCGCCGCTGCCCTCCCCGCAGCTGGCCTGGTCGGATCTCCCGGCCCAGGGCGACCTGTGGTGCGAGTACCTCACCCTGGGCTCCCAAGTGGCGCCGACCGACGAGTTGGCCGAGCTCGCGCGCGGGATCGCCGGCGACTGCGCCACCCCGGGCGAAGCGGCCCGGGCGCTGTGCTCGCTGGTGCATGCCGAGGTCTACTACCAGGCAGGCTTCACGTCGGTCCTGACCCCGGCCGCCGAGGCCTGGCAGCTGCGCCGCGGCGTCTGCCAGGACGTGGCGCACGTGGTGATCGGCGCCCTGCGCACGGTCGGCATCCCGGCCCGCTACGTGTCGGGCTATCTGCACCCGGTGTCGGAGCCGGTCGTGGGCGAGACGGTGACCGGCGAGTCGCACGCGTGGATCGAGTGGTGGGACGACGGCTGGCGCGGCTTCGACCCCACCAACGACCAGCCCGTGGGCGATCGGCACGTGGCGGTCACCCGGGGCCGTGAGTACGCCGACGTGAAGCCGCTGAGCGGGCTCTACGCGGGCAGCGGGGCCTCGGACATGTTCGTGGACGTGCAGGTGACCCGACTGCACTAGGGTGTGTGCTGCGGATGAGCTGGCCGGGCGGCCGCGGCCCGACACCTCCGGGTGGCGGGTCGAGGAAGGTCCGGGCTCCACAGGGCAAGGTGGTGGGCAACACCCACCCGGGGTGACCCGCGGGAAAGTGCCACAGAGAACAGACCGCCAGTCGCTGCTCCGGCAGGGACCGGTAAGGGTGAAACGGTGGTGTAAGAGACCACCAGCGCACCGGGCGACCGGTACGGCTAGGTAAACCCCACCAGGAGCAAGATCGAGAAGGGCCCCGGTTCCGGCCGGGGTCTGCGCACACGTTCGAGGGCGGCCCGCCCGAGTGTGCGGGTGGATCGCACGAGGCGGCCGGCAACGGTCGTCCCAGATGGATGGTCGCCAACCACGTGGTCGTGAGGCCACGCGGCGAACAGAACCCGGCCTATGAGCCAGCTCATCCGCACCTCACCCCTCACGCTGACCTGTCGCAGATGTACACGAGTTCCCGAGAATTTCGGTACATCTGCGACAGGTCAGCGCGATCTGGGTGTACATCTGCGACAGGTCAGTCTCCGAGGGGTGCCATCAGCTTCTTCTTGTCCTCGAAGGCGAACACCAGCAGGTCGGGCATGTGGAAGCGGCCCGGCACGGCGCCGAGGGTCGGGGTGAAGGTCGGGTGGTTGCGGACGATCGAGCTGGTGCTGCCCTCCATCGCCCGGTGGAACGTCTCCACCACGATCCTGGCCCCGACGCCCGTCATCCGGCCGTTGTTCAGCTCGGCCTCACGCAGCACGTAGAACCACAGCGGCGTGTTCTTCACGAACGACGCCAGCTGGGTCGCGGTCAGGCCGGCCAGGCTGGCGCCGTCGAGCCCGTCACGGAGCTGCGCCGCGGTCAGCGTGCTCACCGGCACCCCCTTGCTGCGCAGCAGCGCGGCCATCTGCTGCCCGCTGGCGAGGTTGAGCATGCTGGCCCGGGTCAGGTTGCGGAAGGCCAGGTTGGCCCTGATCGTGCCGGCGTCCGCGTTGGTGCCCCCGAACGACCCGGGCGGCAGGAAGGCCAACGGGTCGACGAGCACGGTGTCGAGCCGGCGGGCCTTGTTGAACTGGGTGCGCGGCGGATTCAGGTCGGGTCGCCCGATCGAGCTGAACCGGTAGAGTCGGCGCCAGTCGGCCACCCAGTTGCTGGGCAGGGTCGGGTTGCCCCCCAGGTTGCCGCTCGTCGCGGAGAACGTGAACAGCAGCTCGAGCACTCCGGCACCGTCGGGGAAGACCGCGTTCCAGGCGTAGGTGTCACGGACCATCGAGTGGCCGAGCCGGAAGGCGGCCACCGAGAACTCCACCGGCATGGTGGGCATGCTCAGGGGGTCGACCCCGACCTCGAACACCTTGCGGCCGTTCTTGAAGACGTCGTTGACGACCACCGGGTCGCAGATCCTGGGCAGGTAGTCGGTGCGCAGCATCCACTGGTAGTGCAGCACCACCCGCTGGCGCGCCCGCCGGAACCGGTCGAAGGTCGGCACCGACCTGGGCAGCGTGTCGACCACCCGGTTGTGGAACCGGATCATCGCGGCGTGGTGCTGGGCGACGGCGAGGTTCTCGTCGTTGCGGTGGTCGGGGATCTGCGCCTTGCGCTTGGCCTGGGCACCCGACCCGGTCCCCACGCGGGGCACGTCGGCGCCGGGGAAGACCGGGTCCGGTGGCGTCTTGGTGGTCGTCCCTGTCTTCAGGTGCAGGCCGTCGGAGTAGAACTGCGCCGACACCGGGTCGTGCGGGCCGAACCCGTACAGGGAGTCGAGGTCGAGGGTCGGGGACCGGCCCTGCAGCAGGTCGGCGGGCGAGATCTGCTCGCCGAGGGCGACCGTGGTGGCGTCGAAGGTCAGGTCGTGGTCGACGAACTGCCCCAGGTAGGTGTACCCGGCCGGGATCGTGCCGTCCTTGTTGGTGCCGCCCGTCATCGCGCGGGCCACCCGGCCACGGATGCCCGGTGCCACCTTGAGGCCCCGCGGCCCCATCCTGGAGAACCGGAACGGCGGTGCCACCGCCGCGACCCGGCCTCGTCCGGCGGCCTGCGGCCCGCCGCCGACGAAGCCCTCGCCCTCGATGTGGAACACGTCGCGCCCGTGGCGCGGCTCGGGTGTGCTGCTCATGTCGTCATCCCCTCGGCGTGACCGGTACCTACCTCCTCAGACGCCCCGGAGGGCGACGTGGTTGCCCGGCTCGGCGATCGGACCCCGGACTCAGCGCAGCTCGAACCTGACCTTCCGCGACTCGACGTCGGCCGAAGCCAGGGTCACCCGGACGTCGTCGCCCAGGGGCAGCTCGGTGGTGCTCGAGACCGCGGCCTCGATGGCCGGCTCGGCGATCGACAGGTCCCCGCGGGTGCGGTCCTTGGGGTCCACGTCGACCACGACGGCGTCGAAGGTCTCCCCCACCCGGCCCGACAGCAGCGCGCACTCCACCAGGTTGAGCACCGCGTTCTCGTACTGGTGCGCACGGCGACCGGAGTCACGCAGCGTGTCGGGGAGCTCGGCCAGCTTCTCCAGCACCCAGCCCGGCACCGCGGTCCCCGCGCTCAGCGCGACGCAGATCTCGCCCGCGTAGCGGTCGCCGAGGCGGCGCAGCGGCGCGGTCACGTGCGCGTACGTCGAGGCGATCGCCGACTGCTCCGGCTGCGCTGGCAGCTCGCCGTCGAAGCCGGCGTACCCCGAGCCGCGCAGCAGCCGGGTGCAGGCCACCACCATCGCGGCGTGCCGCGGGAGTGTGGGGTCGAGGGAGCGCACGAAGTCGGGGTAGGCGAGCCCGTCCGGCCACTCGATCTGCAGGGCGTGGGCCGTGCGGTGCAGGCGGCGTACGTCGCGCGGGTCCGGCGGCGGGAGGGTGCGCAGCAGGCCGACCCTGGCCTCGACCATGAGGGACGCCGCGGCCATCCCGGTGAGCAGGGAGATCTGTGCGTTCCACTGCTCGACGGGCGCCTGGGAGCGGAACTCCAGGCGCCAGTGGTCGCCCTCGATGTCGATCTCCTGCTCGGGCAGCGGTAGGGACACCCCACCGCGCTCGGCCTCCTGCTGCAGACGCAGCTCGCCGATCTCGCGCAGCAGCTGGAACACCTCGGCCGAGCTCCCGGCGTCGATCTCGGCCTGCACGCTCTCGTAGGAGAGCTTGCGGCGCGAGCGGACTAGGGCCCGCCGCACGGACACCGCGGTCTGGGCGCCGGCCGCGTCGAGGGAGACCTGCCAGAGCAGCGCGGGCCGCACCCGGTCGGGCAGCAGCGAACCGGCGTCCTCGGAGATCTCCTTGGGGTGCAGCGGGATCTTGGAGTCGGCGGCGTACAGCGTCTCGCCGCGCCGGTGCGCCTCCGCGTCGATCGGGTCACCGGGGATGATGAAGGCGGCCAGGTCGGCGATCGCGTAGTAGACGGTGTAGCCGTCACCGTCGCGCTCCAGGTGCAGTGCCTGGTCGAGGTCGAGTGCGCTCTCGGGGTCGATGGTGACCAGCGGCAGGTCGGTACGGTCGAGATCGGGCAGCCGGGGAGCTGCCGCCGCACGCTCGGCCGCGGCTCGTACGACGGCCGGGAACTCGGGCGAGACGCCCATCTCGGCCTGGATCTTCGCGATGCCGTCGCGCAGGAGGTGGGCGGCCACTCCGTCGTCGGCCGCCCGCACGCTCAGCACTCTGTTCGGCATGTGCGTCACCCTAGCCAACGGCGCCGGTGGGAGTCCCTAGGCTGTGCGGGTGCTGATCCTGCTGCCGCCCTCGGAGGGCAAGTCCGTTCCTGCGCGGGGCCGACCCCTCGACCCCGCAGCGCTGTCGTCGCCCGTGCTGGCGCAGCCTCGCGCGGACCTGCTCGAGGCGCTGCTCGCGCTCAGCGGCACCCGCGACGCCGCGACCGCGCAGGGCCTGGGCCCGCCGCAGCTGACCGCGCACGCCCGCCCCCACGCGGTGCGGACGGCCCCTGCGGCCCGGGCCGACCGGATCTACACCGGCGTGCTCTACGACGCGCTCTCGTTCGCCACCCTGTCGACGGCCGCCCGGCGCCGCGCCACCAGCCGGGTCGGCATCATCTCGTCGCTCTTCGGCCTGCTCCGCCCGACCGACCGGATCCCCGCCTACCGGCTGTCCGGAGACGTCACGCTGCCCGGTCCCGGCCCGGTTGCCGGAGTCTGGCGACGCACGCTCGGGCCCGCCGTCGAAGAGGCGCTCGGCACCGGGCTGCTCGTCGACCTGCGCTCCTCGACGTACGCCGCCTTCTGGCGCCCGCCCGCGGCGCTGGCCCCCCGCGTGGCCACGGTGCGGGTGCTGCACGAGGTCGACGGCCGCCGCCAGGTGGTGAGTCACTTCAACAAGGCCACCAAGGGCCGGATCGTGCGCGCGGTGCTCGAGGACGGCCGCAACCCGCGCACGCCCGCAGCCTTCGCCGACCTGCTGCGGGGCCTGGGCTGGAAGGTCGAGGAGGGCACCCCGGGCAGCCGCGGCACCCAGCTCGACGTGGTGGTCGACGCGGTCTGAGGCGGCCCCTCGACACCGTTCTCAGGACAGGGCGACGTCGGTGGGCCGGGCGTTGAAGAGCCGCATCGAGGCCCGCGGTGCACCGTCGGGTCCGGGGTCGTAGAACGCCAGCACCGTCACCGAGGCCGGTGCCAGCTCCATCCGGTAGACCGACTCCAGGGGCGCGTCGACGGCGTACGCGACGAGGGTCTTGATCGGTGTCACGTGGCTGACCACCACGACGGTGCGGCCGGCATGGCTGACGAGCAGCCGCTGGAGCGCCTCGAGCACCCGCTGCTGCACCTCACGGAACGACTCGCCCCCACCGGGGGCCACGTCCATCGAGCCCAGCCAGGCGTCGAGGTCGTCGCGATGCCGCTCCGCCACCTCGGCGAAGGTCAGCCCGTCCCAGCTGCCGAACTCCATCTCGGCGAAGCCCGGCTCGGTCTCGACCGACAGCCCGAGGACCTCGGCCACGATCTCAGCCGACTCCTGCGTCCGGCGCACCGGCGACGCGACCACGGCGTCGACCGACTCCGCGATCCGGGCCAGCCACTCGGCGGTGTCGCGCACCTGGGCCCGGCCGTCGTCGCTCAGCCCGGGGTTGGCGCTCGCCAATCCACCGGAGAACCGTTTCTCGACCGTGTGCGCGGTGACCCCGTGCCGCACCAGGATCAGCGTCGTGGGCGGGCCGCCGGGCGGCGCCCACCCCTGGGCCGCACGCTGGATCGCGGGCGCCGGTTCCTCGACCTGCTCGATCAGCGAGTCGGGCTCGTCGTGCCAGACCTCCGCTCCGGGCGTGCTCACCCCGCTACGCAATCCGTCGAGCGCCTCGTTGGCGAGCCGGTCGGCATGCGTGTTCCGCTCCCGCGGCACCCACGTGTACGTCGTCCCGGCCGGCGCGAGCCGGGTGGCCTCGGCCGCCAGCGGCACCATGTCGGGGTGCTTGATCCTCCAGCGGCCCGACATCTGCTCCACCACCAGTTTGGAGTCCATCCGCACCGCGACCTCGGCGCCGGGCGCGAACTCCTCGACCAGCCACAGCCCGGCGATCAGTCCGGAGTACTCGGCGACGTTGTTGGTGGCGACCCCGATCGTGGAGCCGTCCTCGGCGAGGATCTCACCGGTCGCGGCGTCCCGCAGCACCGCGCCGTACGACGCCGGCCCGGGGTTGCCCCGGGACCCGCCGTCGGCCTCGATGACGACGCGACGCCGAGGCGTCACAGCCCTGACTCGGAGGTGCGCACCAGGATGCGGGAGCACTCCTCGCAGCGGATCACCTCGTCGGTGGGCGCCTTTGCGATGACTGCCATGTCGGAGGCGTTGATGGCCATCTGGCAGCCACCGCACTGCCGCGCCCGCAGCGGGGCGGCGCCCACTCCGTGCTGGGCCCGGAGCCGCTCGTAGAGGGTCACCAGGTCGTCGGGCAGCCCGACCGCGGTGATTGACCGCTCCGCGGCGACGGAGGCCAGCGAGGCCTGGATCTCGGCCGTCCTGGCATCACGGCTGGCGACCAGCACTTCAAGTCGCTCGTCGGTGGCCGCGAGCTGCCCCGCCAGCGCGTCGAGGGACGTCTGCGCCTCCTCGAGCCGCTCCATCACCTCGATCTCGTCGTCCTCCAGTGAGGAGATCCGGCGCTCCAGGGACACCAGCTCGTGCTGCATCCGCTCGAGGTCCTTGGGACTGCTGATCTGTCCGGAGTCGATCCGGGAGCGGTCCCGCTCCCGGCGGGTCTTGACCTGCTCCACGTCGGCGTCGGCCTTGGCCTGCTCGGCCGTCAGGTCATCGACCGCGATCCGGGCGTCCCGCACCTGGTTGTCGAGCCGGGCGCGGGCGGTGGTCAGCGAGGCGATCTCGGTGAGCTCGGGCAGCGAGCTGAGCTGATGCCGGAGCTGGTCGATGCGGGAGTCGAGCTCCTGCACGTCGAGAAGCTTCAGTTGGGCGAACGGGTCGGCTTTCAGCGTCGGCTCCTTCAGATGCGAACGTCCCACGGATCCGTGGGCAGCGTGCTCACGCGAGTCACCACCGTATCCCCCAGCGCCGCGTCGGTGCGCGCCTGCACCACCGGCAGCCAGGTCCACTCCCCTGCCCAGTGCGCGATGTCGAGCAGGGCCGGCCCGTCCTTCTCCAGGAACTCCGACGCGGGGTGGTGGCGCAGGTCGGAGGTGACGTAGGCATCGACGTCGCTGCCGGCGAGCTCGTCGAGCAGGAAGTCACCGGCCCCGCCGCACACCGCCACCCGGCGTACGACGCGATCGGGGTCGCCGCCGATCCGCACGCCGTGGGCCGTCGGGGGCAGTGCCGCGGCCACCACGGTCGCGAAGTCGCCCAGCGTGGTCTCCGCGACCGAGCCGACCCGCCCGGTCCCGGGCTGACCGCTGCTCATGGTCCCGGGGTCGGCCAGCTCGACCACGTCGTAGGCGGGCTCCTCGTAGGGGTGGGTGGCCAGCACCGCGGCCACCACCGCGGCGCGGAGCTCGCGCGGCAGCACGACCTCGATCCGGCACTCGTCGACGACCTCGGCGTCACCCACTCGACCGATCGTCGGGCGGGCACCGAGCAGCGGCCGGAACCGGCCCTCTCCGAGCGAGGTGTACGAGCAGTGCTCGTAGTCGCCGATCGCGCCCGCCCCGGCGTCGGCCAGGGCGGTGCGCAGCGCATCGGCGGAGGAGACGGGACCGTGCACGACCAGCTTGTCGAGGGCCCGGCCCGGCCCCGGGCGGATCGGGCGCAGGTCGGTGAGGCCGAGCGCCAGGGCCAGCGCCTCCGAGACCCCTCCGGCCGCCTGGTCGGCGTTGGTGTGGGCGGTGAGCAGCGCACAGCCGCCCGCCACCAGGGTCGCCAGGGTGCGGCCCTTGGCCGTGGTGGCCGCGAATCCGTGCACCGGCTTGAGGAAGAGCGGATGGTGCACGACGAGCAGGTCGGCGCCCCACGCGACGGCCTCCTCGGCCACGTCGAGGGTCGGGTCGACCGCGAACATCACCTTGCCCACCGGCGCCGCCGGGTCGCCGTGCACCAGTCCGACCGCGTCCCACGAGTCGGCAGTGGCGGGCGGGTACCAGGCGTGCAGCAGGTCGACTACCTCGGACAGTGTGGGCATGCTGCGAAGGCTAGTTGACGAGCTTGTCGCGACCCTCCCAGTACGGCGCCCGCAGCTTGAACTTCTGCAGCTTCCCGGTGGCGGTGCGGGCGAGGTCGTCGCGGAACTCGATGGAGGTGGGTGCCTTGTAGCCCGCGGCCTTGTCCTTGCACCAGGCGATCAGGTCTGCCTCGGTGGCCGACGTGCCGGGTGCCAGGACCACCAGCGCCTTGATCGTCTCGCCCCACTTCTCGTCGGGAATGCCGATCACGGCCACCTCCGACACCGCCGGGTGCGAGAACAGCACGTCCTCGACCTCGATCGAGGAGACGTTCTCACCGCCGGTGATGATCACGTCCTTCTTGCGGTCGCTGATGGAGAGGTAGCCGTCGTCGCCGATGACGCCGCCGTCTCCGGTGTGGAACCAGCCGTCGGCCAGCGCCCGGGCGGACTCCTGCGGCTGCTCCCAGTAGCCCTCGAGCACCACGTTGGACCGGGCCAGCACCTCGCCGTCGGGTCCGGTCGTCAGCGCCACCCCGATCGCAGGGGCGCCGGCGCGCACGAGCTTCTGGGCCCGCTGCTCGGCCGTGAGGTGGTCCCACTCGGCGCGGGTGCGGTTGACGGTGAGCAGCGGCGAGGTCTCGGTGAGCCCGTAGATCTGGATGAACTCCCAGCCCAGCTCCTCCTCGACCCGGGCGACCGTCTTGGTCGGGGGCGGGGCTCCGGCCACGATGATGCGCACCTTGTCGCGGCCGGGGATCTCGCCCTCCCACTCGGCGGCCGCGTCGAGGACGGCGGCCACGACGGCCGGGGCGGCGCACATGAACGTGACCCCGTGCCTCTCGACACGGCGCAAGATCTCGGCGCCGTCGATCATGCGGATCACGACCTGTGTCACCCCCAACCCGGCGGTGGCGAACGGCATACCCCACCCGTTGGCGTGGAACATCGGCAGCGTGTGCAGGTAGACGTCACGGTCGCTCACCCCGGCGTGCAGCGCGAAGGTGACCGCGTTGGTCCAGATGTTGCGGTGGGTGATCTGCACGCCCTTGGGGCGCGCAGTCGTGCCGGACGTGTAGTTGATGCAGGCCGTGGCGTTCTCGTCGTGCTCCCAGGGCGTGGGCTCGACCCCGTCGGCGGCGAACATGTCGTCGTCCTTGCCCAGCACGAAGCGGTGCTCGGCGCTGACACCGGCCAGCGCCTCGTCCAGCTCGGGGTCGACGAGGAGCACCCGGGCGCCGGAGTGCTCGACGATGTAGCTCACCTCGTCGGGCCGGAGCCGGAAGTTCACCGGCACCAGCACCCGGCCGTAGCCGGCGACGCCGAAGAACGACGTGAGCAGGCGGGCGGAGTTGTGCGACACCACCGCGACCCGGTCGCCGAAGCCGATCCCGAGCTCGTCCAGCTTGGCGGCCTGGCGGGCAGCGAGCGCCCGGATCTCGGCGTAGGTGAGCTCGCCGAGGGACGCGGCCGGCTGGTCGGGTTCGTCCACCACACCGACCCGGTCGCCGTACACCTGGGCGGCACGATCGATGAAGTCCGAGACGCTGAACGGTACGAGCATGTGTCCTCCTTCACACGGGGCTGCGGTCAGCGTAGCCATGAGCACGCAGGCCGTGACCTGCCCGAGCGGACGGGACGACCAGCGGACCGCCCGCTGCGACGAGCGGTCGGGTCGACCTTCGGGCGGAATTGCGGCGACCTTCGGGCGGAGATGCCGAGTCGCCCGGCCCCCGGTGGGGGTGGGGACCGGACGACGATTCGGGTGGGTGGACGCGACTCCCGGGAGCGGGCCGCCTCAGCCGGGCCAGTCCGCGGAGGTCACCTCCCCGCCTCGGACGTCGACGCGCAGCAGCACGTCGAGGGTGTCCTTCACGTAGAGCTCGTAGCGTCCCTCCACCAGCTCGGGGAACACCAGCGACGGGATCCGGTCACCCTCGACCGGACGGCTGACCACGGCCACGTGCGGGTGGTGCCCGTGCCCGCCGTCATGAACGTGCCCGTCCCGGTGGGCATCAGCGTGCCCGGGCCCGTGCTGGTGGTCGTGGTCGGCCGCGCCCTCGGGCCGGATCTCGACCTCGACGCCGTCCAGGTCGGCAGGCATGGTGACGATGAGCGCGCCCACGTCTCCCCCGATGTCGAGCAGGACCGAACCCTGCCCGGCGAACGGGTTCTCGAGCGACGAGGTGCCGGTCACGGCGCCGGGGTGGACGCCTGGGTGGTGCCCGGGACGGTCTGGTAGCCACCGCCCGGGAGGCCCAGGTAGGGGAAGTAGCCCAGCGCGGCCGCGTTCGTGTTCGAGGTGCCGTCGGTGACGGCACTGGCGGCACCGTCGGGGGTGAACGAGGGGTCCACCAGTGGGATCGTCAGGCCGGCGATGGCCCGCAGCTCGATGGTGACGACGTCGTCGTTGACGCGACGGCCGTTGGGGAACCCGGCGGCGTCTCCCGCGACCAGACCGAGGTCGTGGGGCTCCGACGCCGGCGGGATCGCCACGTTGAGGCGCAGCATGTCGGACTGCACCGGGCCGGTGTAGTTCTGGAAGCCGGGCACCACGCCGCTCGGGATCCCGGTGAGCAGGATCGCGTTGAGGTCGGCGCGCGGCTTCGTGTACGCCGCCAGGTTCGGGAACACGCCCGGGTAGAGCACGGGCAACAGCCCCGCGAGCTCGGGCTTGTTGACGTACTTGGCGTAGCGGGCGTCACCGCTGGGCGGGCGGGCGTTCCACTGGTCCTTCTCGGCCATCGGGGTGAGGACCTCGTTGAACAGCGGGTTGCCCAGCCGCGAGACCTGCTCCCACGGGCCGGTGCCCACGTACTTGCCCTTGGCCTGGTCGAAGATCCGCGACTTCTGGCGACTGGCGGTGGCCCAGACGCCGATGACGGCCTCGGGCTTGGACGGGTCGGCGGGCTTGTTGTGGTTGCGGGTGACCTCCTTGATGGGCACCTGCAGCGCGATCGAGTGCACGTTGTAGGACTGCACCGCGTTCACGCCGTTCATGTTGGGCATCGAGATCAGGTGCGCCTCGTTGAAGGGCCGCAGCGCGCCGAGGTCGAAGATGCTGCCCAGGTCGACGTGGAACGCGTCCGCGCGCTGACCGGCGAACACCCGACGTCCGCCGATGAGCTTGTGGATGGCCTGGCCGCTGAGCTTTTGGTAGTTCGGGGTGCTGCGCGGGCCCACGTTGACCGGGGGGCAGGCCAGGTTCCTGCCGAGGATCTTCGTGGGGCGCCCCTTCTCGATCCGGGTCAGCGTGTAGTACTGCGGCCGGTTCCAGGTGGTGTCCTTGATGTCCGTGATCGGGCCGGTGTTGTAGAGGAACGTCTTCGGGTTGCGGATCGCGGTGTGGAACTGGAACCGGTAGGTGATGTCGGCCTCACCCTTGCCCTTGTTGGAGACGTGGATCTCGTAGCGCACGTCGTCGCCGAACTCGTAGAAGTTCGGGCCGCCGTCGGGCTGCTGGAGCGGGATGAAGTTGGCGATCAGGGTGACCGCGGTGGGCCACTTGGGGCTGACGAAGGCGTAGACGTCGGTGCCGTCGGCGACCGGGTCCTTGGAGATCTCGGGTGCTTCGCGGTGTGACGACATGTCAGTTGCCCCCTGCTGCGTTCAGGATCCGAGTCACGAGGTCGCGGTCCTGCACGATGACCTCGCGCTCGCCGACCATGAGCCGGAGCTCGCTCGACCAGTGGTCCTTCACGTAGGCCACGACCGTCTCCTGGGCGCTGTCGGGACGCCTGCGGGACTCCCCTGCGTACGCCGACCCCGTGGTCACTGCGACCGTGCCGGCCGCTGCGCCCGCCCCCGCGACAGCGAGGAACTTCCTTCTGCTGGTGTCGCTCATCCGATTCCTCCGATGGGATTGAGGTGTCCCTCGCTGTGAGGTGCACCACTCGTCCTTCGGAGCGGAGCGGTGAACGGATTGCGATCCGCCGAGCCGGCTCCTCCCGCGCGGGCTCAGCCGGCCTCGATCAGCACGCAGCGTCCCGCGTCGGGACCGCACCGCGCCATCCGCTGGCGGCCGTCACCGTCGCGGAGCACCAGCGCCACCAGGTGCTCGTCGTCCTCCCACAGGTAGCTCTGGGTGTCGAAGGCCCAACCGGCCGGGGCGCTCAGGGTGAGGCGCCGGCTTCCGTCGACCGTCTGCGCCTCGAGCGTGGGGATCGAGAAGACCTCACCCCCCATGGTCCCCGCGGGGGCGAAGGCCAGCCACACGGCACCCGGGCTGACCACGAGCTTGTCGTGGGCCGGAACCGTCCCGATCCGGGTGAGCTCGCCGCCGTCGGAGAGCTCTGCGAGGTAGGCGTCACCGTCCACGCCCTCATGGGCCAGGTCGCCCTCGCTGAACACGGCGATGAAGCCTGCCGGGGTGCTGCCCAGGATTGACTGGCCGGGCGCGGTCACCGCGAGGTCGACGGTACGGTTCCCGGCGAGCGGCAGCCAGAGCAGGCTGACCTTCGAGCCCTGCGCGACCACGCGGCCGTCGTCGGTGACCGCCCAGATCGCCAACGTGCTGCCGTCCTGTCGGCTGCCGAGGTCGATCGGGACCTCGCCGAGCAAGTCTCCGGTGCGGGTGTCGTAGCCGGTGAGCACGCCCTTGCCGGGCTTTCCAGCCTCGGCGCGGATCTCCGCGACGTACGCGCCGTTCGACGAGATCACCGGCGGTACGTCGTGCGGCCCGGTGAGCTGGGTCCGCTTCGGACCGCGGCCCCACCACCAGGTGTTGTCCGTGCCGAGCGCCAGCCACCCGTCGTCGACGCCGCGCACGAGGTACCAGGCCCCGGGTACCTGCTCACCGGCGACGTACAGCCGCTGGTCGAGCACGTAGGGGACGGTGGGTGCGCTCCTCGGAATCGTGGTCACGGGTGACGCGGTCGTCGGGGTCGACGTGGTCGACGTGGTCGACGTGGTCAGGCTGGGCACCGGCGGCGCCGGCTGCACCTCCTGTCGGTCCTGGGTGAGCACCACCAGACCGACCGCGCCGGCCACGACCAGCGCGACCGAGGCGGCCACCAGCAGTGGCTGCCAATGCCGTGGCGCGCGCGGGTCCACGTGCGGCATGGCCGGGACCTGCACGCCGTTGGCCACCTCACGCAGCTCTCGGGTCAAGGTCTCCTCGATGTCGACCATGTCAGTTCTCCCTCCCGTCCGTGCCGTCCGAGCCGATCGCGGCTCGCAACGCCCTGAGAGCGTGGTGTGCCGTGGATTTCACATTTCCTCGCGAGCAGCGGAGCACGTCCGCGATCTCCGCCTCGCTCAGGTCCTCGTAGTAGCGCAGCACGATCACCGCGCGCTGGCGCGGCGGCAACGACGTGACGTGCGGCCACAGCACCATCCGGTCCTCGGGTCCGTCGGCCACCGGTTGGCCGGGTTCGGGGGGCTCGTCGGTGAGCAGCTCGAGCCGGCGCTTCTTCGGGCGGCGTTGGGACAGGTAGGTGTTGGTCAGCATCCGGCGCAGGTACGCCGCCGGCGAGTCGGAGCCCTGGATGCGTGACCAGGACCTGTAGGCCTTCACCAGGGTCTGCTGGGCGATGTCCTCAGCGTCGGCGTGGTTGCCGGCGAGGAGGTAGGCGTAGCGGTACAGCGACGGCCAGGCACTGCCGGCGTACTCCTCGAACGTGGACGCACCCGAGCTGTTGGTCACGGTCTTCATCATCTGGCACAACCCCCTTCTGCTGACCTGACTCCGGCAGCGGGTCGGAAGGTTGCGTCGGAGTTCGATCAGGAGGGTGGCCGAGGACTCGCGTCGCCGGGGGTGGGTGGGCGCAAAGGGATTCGAACCCCTGACCGCTGGTTTGTAAGACCAGAGCTCTACCGCTGAGCTATGCGCCCGTCACATCGACGTCTTCGGAGGCATCGGAGGCATCGGAGGCATCGGAGACGTCGATCGAAGCCCGCACAGACTACGGGAGCCGGAGGAGGCCCATCAAAGGGGCACAAAAAAAGTCGCGACCGCTGGCGTCTCGGGTCACCAGCGGTCGCAACACGTCTAGTCTGCCGCGTCTTTCTCAACTTGTCCTGAGGAAAGCCTGAAATCCCCGGATGGTGAGACAGCTTGTCTAGGCCAGCGCCTGCAGCTGCTTCAGGTGTTCGTCGAGGTCGCGGCTCTCGGGCATGTCGTTGTGGACCGACCAGCGGATCAACCCGGCCTTGTCCACGATGTAGGACGAGCGATGCGCACAGCCCTTCTCGTCGTCGAAGACACCGAAGGCGCGAGCCACCTCGCCATGGGGCCAGAAGTCCGACAGCAGCGGGAAGTTGAGCCCGTCCTGGTCGGCGAAGATCCGCAGCGCGTACGTCGGGTCGCACGACAGCGCGAGCACCTCGGTATCGAACGTGAGGAACTCGTCGAGCCGGTCGCGGATGCCGGACATCTCGCCGGTGCACACCCCGGAGAACGCGAACGGGTAGAAGAACAGCGCCACGGCCTTCTCGCCCCGGTAGCCGGACAGCGTGACGTCCTGGCCGAACTGGTCGCGCAGGGTGAAGTCAGGCGCCCTCTCCCCGATCTGCAGTGCCTTCACGGCCGTCATCCTCGCACCCTCGGCCAACCCGCGGGACCCGGGTCGACGCCTCGCTCAGCCGGCGTGCCGGGCGAGCTCGGTCTTGAGCACCTTCCCGGTGGCGTTGCGGGGCAGCTCGTCGACGAACACGACGTCACGCGGCACCTTGAACCGGGCCAGGTGGTGGCGCACCCACGCGCGCAGCTCGTCGGCGCCGATCTCGGAGCTGACCACCACGAAGGCCTTCAGCCGAGCGCCGAACACGTCGTCGTCGACTCCGATCGCGGCCGCCTCCACGACGTCGGGGTGTCGGGCCAGGCAGTCCTCGACCTCCTGGGGGAACACGTTCTCTCCCCCCGAGACGATCATGTCGTCGTCGCGGCCCTCGACGACGAGCCGTCCCTGCGGGTCGAAGTGGCCGAGGTCGCCGCTCGCCATCAACCCGTCGACCACCTCCTTGCCGCCGCCGCCCGAGTAGCCCTCGAACAGCATGCCGTTGCCGACGAAGATCCGCCCCGACTTCCCCGTCGGCAGCTCGCGGTCGTCCGGCCCCAGGATCCGCACCACGGTGCCCGGAGGAGTGCGCCCGGCGGTGCCCGGAGCCGCCCGGAGGTCATCGGGCCCGGCGACGGTCGCATAGGCCACCTCGGTGGACCCGTAGACGTTGTAGAGGGAGTCCCCGAACCGGTCCATCCAGTTGACGCCCAGGTCGCCGGGCAGGGCCGACCCGGAGGCCGCCACGACCTGCACCGACGACAGGTCGTATGCCGCCAGGGTGTCCTCGGGCAGCTGCAGGATGCGCTGGAGCATCACGGGAATCACCACGAGCGCCTCACAGCCGAAGTCGCGGGTCACCTCGAGGCAGGTCTCGGGGTCGAAGCTGCGGGTGACCACGGTGGTCGAGCCGAGCAGCATCGACAGTGCGAGGTGCGCGTAGCCCCACGTGTGGAACAGCGGGGCGGCGACGTGGGTGGTGAACCCCTCGCGCAGGGGCAGCTTCGACAGCATGGCCACGGCTGCCTCGAGCCCGGCCTCGCTGCGCGCGGCGCCCTTCGGGGTGCCGGTGGTGCCCGAGGTCAGGATGACAGCGCGCGCACGTCGCCCCGGGGCCGGGAGGTCGTCGTCCGCGCCGACGCCGATGAGGCCCTCGAGGGTGTCGGCACCGGGGCGGCCGTCGGACGGGTCGACCCAGGCGAGGATCCGGTCGGGTACGTCGGCCCCGGCGAGCAGCGAGGTGAACTCCTCGTCGTACACCACCGCCACCGGGTGCTCGCGGGCCAGCACCTCACGCAGCTGCGGGCCCGCGAACGCGGTGTTGAGGTAGAGCACGTCGGCGCCGAGCTTGGCCACCGCCAGGCTCACGTCGACGAAGCCCCGGTGGTTGCGGCACATCACCGCCACCGCGTCCCCCTCGCCGACCCCGCGACCGCGCAACGCCCTCGCCAGCGCGTTGCTGCGCCGGTGCAGCTCGCCGAAGGTGAGGGTGCCGAGCTCGTCGACCAGCCCGGCCCGGTCGGGGTAGCGCAGCGCCAGGGTGATGAAGCCACCGGCCGGCCCGGTCCCCCACGCCCGCAGCGTGAGCCCGAGCCGGGCGATCGTCACCGGCGAGAACGGCCGGACCACGCCGCTGCCCATCAGCACGCGTGCGGCGGTCAGCCCGGAGGTGACGTGCGACGGCACGCCGGAGGCCAGCCTGCGCAGGGTCATCGCAGGAGTCAGTGCACGGACTTCGGAGTCACCAGCCGGGTCGCCGTCCAGTCCTTGCTGACACCGGCGGTCGTGGTCTGGGAGAGCCCGGCGATCGGCGCGGCCTCGGCGATGTCGGCCGCGTCGACGGAGTTGGGTCGGCCGACCTTCGGGGTGAGCAGCCAGATCGCGCCACCGCCCACCAGGTCGGTCAGGGAGTCGACCAGGCCGTCGACCAGGTCGCCGTCCTCGGCCCGCCACCACAACAGTACGGCGTCGACCACGTTGCCGTGGTCACCGTCCACCATGTCGGCGTCGATGCAGTCCTCGATCGCGACCCGCAGGTCGTCGTCAGTGTCGTTGTCCCAGCCGAGTTCCTGGATCACCATGCCGGGCTTGAACCCGAGCTTGGCCCCGACATCGGCCGCCGGTCCTTCGGTCTGGGCAGCGCCGCCACCCGCGGTCGAACTCACTGACTCCTCCATCTTCGTACGGGAATGTGGGGAGTAGTCCACCGGAGTTCCCGCGGGGACGCAAGCCCGTCCACACACTGGCAGCCCTGATGGGTGGTCCGGTGGACCCCGTGGTCGGTCGGCGGACCGCGTACTCACCGGTAGATTTGGACGGGCTGGCACCCGTGCGACGATGGACCGGTGAACGATGCCGCACCCACCACACGTCAGCCCGGCGCACAGCCGAGGACCCGCACCGTGATCCACGAAGGCCTTCCCACCCAGTTGCCGGACATCGACCCCGACGAGACCACCGAGTGGCTCGACTCCTTCAATGCGCTGGTCGACGACCGCGGCCGCGAACGGGCCCGCTACGTCATGCTGCGTCTGCTGGAGCGCGCCCGCGAGATGCAGGTCGGCGTGCCGGCCCTGCGCAGCACCGACTACATCAACACCATCCCGCCCGAGCGAGAGCCCTGGTTCCCCGGTGACCTCGAGATCGAGCGCCGGATCCGTGCGTTCATCCGCTGGAACGCGGCCGTGATGGTCTCGAGCGCGAACCGCAAGGGCCTGGAGGTCGGCGGCCACATCGCGACGTACCAGTCGTCCGCGAGCCTCTACGAGGTGGGCTTCAACCACTTCTTCCAGGGCAAGGACGCTCCCGGGGGCGGCGACCAGATCTACATCCAGGGCCACGGCTCCCCCGGCGTCTACGCCCGCGCCTACCTCGAGGGCCGGCTCACCGAGGACCAGCTCTACCGGTTCCGGCAGGAGGTGCAGCACGGCCCCGGCCAGGGCCTGCCCTCCTACCCGCACCCGCGGCTGATGCCGGAGTTCTGGGAGTTCCCGACGGTCTCGATGGGCCTCACCGGCATCAACTCCATCTACCAGGCCCGGTTCAACCGCTACATGCACAACCGCGGCATCAAGGACACCTCGCAGCAGAAGGTGTGGGCCTTCCTCGGCGACGGCGAGATGGCCGAGGTCGAGTCCCTCGGCGCCATCGGCGTGGCCGCCCGCGAGGAGCTCGACAACCTGACCTGGGTCGTCAACTGCAACCTCCAGCAGCTCGACGGACCGGTGCGCGGCAACGGCAAGATCATCCAGGAGCTGGAGTCGACGTTCCGCGGCGCCGGGTGGAACGTGATCAAGGTCGTGTGGGGCCAGGAGTGGGACCCGTTGCTGGCCCGCGACGTCGACGGCGTCCTGGTCAACAAGATGAACACCACGCCCGACGGTGCTTTCCAGACCTACTCCACCGAGGACGGCGGCTACATCCGCGAGCAGTTCTTCGGCGGCGACAAGCGGCTGCGGGCGATGGTCGAGCACATGACCGACGACCAGATCATGAAGCTGCCGCGTGGCGGGCACGACTACCGCAAGGTGTACGCCGCCTTCGACGCGGCCACCAAGCACGTCGGCCAGCCGACGGTGATCCTGGCCAAGACCATCAAGGGCTGGACCATCGACGCCCTCGAGGGCAGGAACGCCACCCACCAGATGAAGAAGCTGACCCCGGACGACCTCAAGAAGTTCCGGGACCGGCTCTACCTGCCGATCTCCGACCGCGACCTCGAGCGCTCCTACGAGGAGACCGGGGCGGCCCCGTTCTTCCACCCGGGCAAGGACGCCCCCGAGATCGAGTACATGATGGAGCGTCGGGCCGCGCTCGGCGGCTCGGTGCCCAAGCGGGTGCTGCGCGCCACCCCGCTGAAGCTCCCCGGGGACGCGGTCTACTCCGAGCTCAAGCAGGGCTCCGGCAAGAACGGCATCGCGACCACGATGGCCGTGGTCCGGCTGCTTCGTGACTGGATGAAGGACCCCGAGATCGGCCAGCGGATCGTGCCGATCGCTCCCGACGAGTACCGCACGTTCGGCATGGACTCGATGTTCCCGAGCGCGAAGGTCTACAACCCGGCGGGCCAGCAGTACGAGTCGGTCGACCGCAACATGCTGTTGTCCTACAAGGAGTCGGCGCAGGGCCAGATGCTGCACGAGGGCATCTCCGAGGCCGGCGCCAAGGCGTCGGCGACAGCCGCCGGCTCGGCGTACTCCACGCACGGCGAGCAGATGATCCCGTTCTACATCTTCTACTCGATGTTCGGCTTCCAGCGCACCGGCGACTCGATCTGGGCGATGGCCGACCAGCTGGCGCGCGGCTTCCTGATCGGGGCCACCGCCGGGCGGACCACGCTCACCGGCGAGGGCCTCCAGCACGCCGACGGGCACTCGCCGCTGATCGCGACCACCAACCCGGCGGTCGTGCACTACGACCCCGCGTTCGCCTACGAGGTCAGCCACATCATGCAGTCCGGTCTCGAGCGGATGTACGGCGCGAACTCGGAGGACGTGATCTTCTACATCACGGTCTACAACGAGCCGGTCCCGCAACCGGCCGAGCCGGAGAACGTCGACGCCGAGGGCATCCTGCGCGGCCTGCACAAGGTGTCGACCGCCGACGGCGAGGGCCCCCGGGTCCAGCTGATGGCGTCCGGCATCGGCTACCCGTGGGTCCGGGACGCCCAGCGCCTTCTCGAGGAGGACTGGGGGGTCCGTGCCGACACCTGGTCGGTGACCTCGTGGAACGAGCTGGCACGCGACGCGGTCGCGGCCGAGGAGTGGAACCTGCTGCACCCGGCCGACACCGCACGCACGGCGTACGTCGCCGACAAGCTGGCCGGGGCGGAGGGCCCGATCGTGGCCGTGTCCGACTTCATGTGCGCCGTCCCGCTGCAGATCGCCCGCTGGGTGCCCGGTGACTACCGGGTGCTGGGCACGGACGGGTTCGGCTTCGCCGACACCCGCCCGGCCGCGCGGCGGTTCTTCCACGTGGACGCCGAGTCGGTGGTGGTCCAGGCCCTCCAGGCGCTGGCCGACGCGGGGACGGTGCCCCGCGAGAACGTGGTCGCGGCATTCGAGAAGTACCAGATCGACGACCCCACGGCGGTGGCCGGCCGCAAGCAGGAGGGCGGCGCCGCCTGATCGCCTGCGCCGAGGGGCGCTGACCCGTCCTGAGCCCGCCCGACCCCGCCGTGTGCGGGGTCGGGCGGGCTCAGTCGTGCTCAGGCGTGGTGGAGGTCCGGCACCGGGGCCAACGGCGCCCGTCCGGCCACGGCCTGTGGCACCGTCTGACCGGGCCCCGACTTGAGCATGGCGCGGAACCGGGCCCGGCTGTAGGCGGCCGGCCGGGTGGTGGCCACGAAGTCCTCGAGCACCCGCACGAAGCGGTCGGGGTGGTCCTTCTGCGGGAAGTGTCCGCAGTTCGGGAGCATCACCGCCCGCACGTCGGGGGCCAGGGCGGCGGCGTTGTCGAGGTGACCCGGTGGGATCACGGAGTCGTCGTCGCCCCAGATCAGGCACAGCGGCATCGCGCTGGTGAGGTAGGCCCGGTCGGTCATGGTCACGATCTGGCCGCGCCAGTCGACCACGGCGCGCACCACGTGCCGCACCGCAGAGCGGGCGGCGGGGTCCTTGAACGTGTCGACGATCGCGGCCATCTCGTCGAGGTCGCGCGTGTGCGGCAGGCCGGTGCGGGCCAGCGTGCGCATCGCGGTCGTGGTGACCTGACGGACCACGGGCAGCGTGACCAGGCCCATCGCCTGGTGGAAGCCGGGCGTGGTGATCGCCTTGATCGCCGGTGTCACCTCGGGTCCGAGGCCGCCCGAGGAGACCAGCACGACCCGCTCGGTGCGCTCGGGGAACTGGTAGGCGAACTGCATCGCGACCCCGCCGCCGAAGCTGTGCCCGACCACGGTCACCTTGTCGATGCCGAGCACGGTGAGCAGGTCGCGCATGCCGTTGGCGTAGCCGCCGACGCTGTAGTCGGCACGCGGCTTGTCCGACAGCCCGTGGCCCAGGAGGTCGGGGGCGATCACGGTGTGGTGGCGCGCCAGCTTCTCGATGACCGGGGCCCACGTGGTGTGGTCGCAGCCCAGCCCGTGCAGCAGCAGCAGGACCGGCCCGGTCCCGGTGCGCACGTAGGCACGGCGGTGGCCGTGCAGCGTGACGAAGGAGACGTCGTACGGCGCGGAGTCCACGGCGACCTCCTCCTGACGATGACAACCGATTGCACGATTCAACCAGAGCCCACCGCGCTCACCGGTGTCGGTCACCCATTTCGTGACCGGCTCGAGACCCGGACACCCCGGTCCGGCCCGGCTCGGCGCCTGCAACCGATTGTGCAGAAGCACTAATGTCGAACCATGTCCTCACGTCCGCAGGTGGCCGACCAGCTGCAGCGCGCGGTGGGTGCGTTGAGCACCTCGGCGATGGGCCGGATGGAGACCGACCTGCCCTGGTTCTCCGAGCTCAGCGCCGAGGACCGCTCGTGGGTCGGGCTGATCGTGCAGGCCGGCATCAAGGGCTTCGTGACGTGGCACCGCGACGAGCTCGACAGCTCCACGACCGCCGGCGTGGCCGCCGACGTCTTCGGTGCGGCACCACGTGCGCTCACCGGAGCCATCAACCTGCAGCAGACCGTCGACCTGGTCCGGCTCAGCATCGACGTGGTCGAGGCGAACATCGACACCATGGTCGCCCCCGAGGACGCTGCCGCGGTGCACGCCTCCATCCTGCGCTACGCCCGCGAGGTCGCCTTCGCCACGGCCCAGGTGCACGCCCGGGCCGCCGAGGTCCGCGGCGCCTGGGACGCCCGCCTCGAGGCTCTGGTGGTGGACGCGGTGCTGCGCTCCGAGACCGACGACACCGTGCTGTCGCGGGCCAGCGCCCTGGGCTGGGTCGGTCGTGGCGGTGTGGTGGTCGTGCTCGGCCTGGTCCCGCCCGAGCGGCTGGCCAGCGACATCTTCGACGACGTACGCCGCGCGGCCCGCGAGTCAGGGATGGACGCCCTGTGCGCCACCCAGGGGGACCGGATGGTCATCGTGCTGGGCGGGGTCAGCGAGCCGCGCGCGGCGGCCGCGGCGGTGTCGGAGCACTTCGCGCAGGGCCCGCTCGTGGTCGGTCCGCTCACCGACGACCTGTCGCACGCGCACGTGTCCGCACGCTCGGCGATGTCGGCTCTGCGGGTGGCACCCGGGTGGCCCGACTGCCCGCGTCCGGTGACCAGCGACGAGCTGCTGCCCGAGCGCGCGCTGGCGGGTGACGGCCACGCGCGACGCCAGCTGGTCGAGGAGGTCTACACGCCGCTGGCCGAGTCGCGGGGGCTGCTGGAGACGGTCACGGCGTACTTCGCGCACGGGGCCTCGATGGAGGCGACCGCGCGGGCACTGTTCGTGCACCCCAACACCGTCCGCTACCGCCTGAAGTCTGCCGGCGACCTCACCGGGCTCACCGCCACCGTGCCCCGCGACGCCTTCACCTACTCGATCGCCCTCACTCTGGGTCGCCTGCACAGTTTGTAGGGTTCCCACAATTCTCCCCCCGCGATCTTCGTCGGTGCCGAAGGCGAAGCAAGGCCACCTGCCGCGGGACAGTGGAAGCGTGCTCGTCATCGTTGCTCCCGGTCAGGGCGCCCAGTCGCCCGGCTTCCTCACGCCCTGGCTCGAGGACCCTGTCTTCGCCGGCCGGATGCGCTGGCTCTCCGCGGTCACCGGCCTCGACCTGGTCCACTACGGCACCGAGGCCGACGCCGACACCATCCGCGACACCGCCGTGGCCCAGCCCCTGCTGGTCGCCTCGGCACTGGTGAGCGCGCGCGGGCTGCTCGACCCCACCGACGGACAGGCCGCTCCCGTGGTCGACGCCTTCGCCGGCCACAGCGTCGGCGAGCTCGCCGCGGCGGCCCTCGCCGGGGCACTGTCGGCCGAGCAGGCGATGGTGCTGGTCCGCGAGCGCGGCAACGCCATGGCCGAGGCCGCGGCGATCACCCGCACCAGCATGACCGCGGTGCTCGGCGGCGACCGCGACGAGGTGCTGACCGCCCTCGAGAAGCACGGGCTCACACCGGCCAACGACAACGGCCCCGGCCAGATCGTGGCCGCGGGCACCGTGGAGCAGCTCCAGGCCCTGGCCGACGAGCCGCCGGCGAAGGCCCGGCTGATCCCGCTCTCGGTGGCCGGCGCCTTCCACACAGACCACATGGCCCCTGCCGTGGGCCATCTCTCCGGGCTCGCCGAGGCAGTCGTGACCCGCGACCCCAGCGTGCTGGTGCTCTCGAACCGGGACGGACAGCCGGTGCAGCACGGCAGCGAGGTGCTCGCCCGGATCGTGCAGCAGGTGAGCAACCCGGTGCGCTGGGACCTCTGCATGGAGGCGATGCTCGAGCTGGGCGTCACCGGAATGCTGGAGCTGCCCCCAGCCGGTACGCTGACGGGCATCGCCCGACGCGCGATGAAGGGCGTGGAGACGTTCGCCCTGAAGACCCCCGACCAGCTCGACGAGGCCCGCACCTTCTGCCGCACGCACGCCAACACCACCACAGGAGCCCACTGATGCTGACCATCCAGGGTGCATCCCACGCCGGACTGCTCGGCATCGGCACCTACCGCGCCTCGCGTGTCGTTCCCAACATCGACCTCGTGGAGGCCATCGACTCCAGCGACGAGTGGATCCAGCAGCGCTCCGGCATCAAGTCCCGCCGGTTCGCGACGCCGGAGGAGACCATCCAGATGATGTCGGTGGCGGCCTCCCGCAAGGCGCTCGAGTCCGCCGGCATCGATGCTCGTCAGATCGACTGCGTGATCGTCGCGACCGTGTCGCACCTGATGCAGACCCCGGCCGTCGCCACCGCGATCGCGCACGAGCTGGGCACCGACAAGGCGGCGGCGTTCGACATCTCGGCCGCGTGCGCGGGCTTCTGTCACGGTGTGGCCCTCGCCGCCGACATGGTCCGGTCGGGCTCGGCCGGCCACGTGCTGGTGATCGGTGTCGAGCGGCTCTCCGACATCACCGACGGCAAGGACCGCGGCACCGCCTTCATCTTCTCCGACGGAGCGGGAGCCGTCGTGGTCGGCCCGACGGAGACCGAGGGCATCAGCCCCGTCGTCTGGGGATCCGACGGTGAGCAGTTCGACCTGATCCGGCAGAAGGAGGACTGGCGCGACGTGCTCGTCTCCGAGAATCCCGAGATGCCCAACCTGGTCATGCAGGGCGCAGCGGTGTTCCGCTGGGCGTCGTACGAGATGGCCAAGATCGCACGCCAGACCCTCGACCGGGCCGGCATCACCGTCGACGACCTCGACCTGTTCGTGCCCCACCAGGCCAACATGAGGATCACCGACGCGATGGCGCGCGCGATGAAGCTGCCCGCCCACGTCAAGATCGCCCGCGACGTGGCTGACCAGGGCAACGCCTCGGCGGCCTCGGTCCCGCTCGCCCTGGACCGGATGATCCAGGACGGCGACGCCAAGAGCGGCGACACCGCCTTGCTGATCGCCTTCGGTGCCGGCCTGGCGTACGCCGCCCAGGTCGTCACCGTCCCCTGACCGCACCACCTACCACCCATCACCCCACAGAAAAGGAACGCCACATGGCCAGCACCGAAGAGATCCGCGCCGACCTCGCCGACATCGTCAACGAGGTTGCCGGCATCGACACCGCCGACGTCCAGCTCGACAAGTCCTTCGTCGACGACCTCGACGTGGACTCCCTGTCGATGGTCGAGGTCGTCGTGGCCTGCGAGGAGAAGTTCGGCGTCTCCATCCCCGACGACGAGGTCAAGAACCTCAAGACCGTCGGTGACGCGGTCGCCTTCATCGAGCGCGCCCAGGGCTGACGCCCGACCACCCCGTTCGTGGGCGGGCCGCCGTGGTGACCCCCCGCGC
>JBBQRV010000024.1:0-25035 GCA_038214475.1 Propionibacteriales bacterium
GTCATCCATGCGGCCCCGGCTCCGCAGGGCCGCCCCCCCGCAGCAGGCACCCGGGGTGCGGGCCGACGGCCCCCACCCCGTGCTCGGTGCTGGTGCTGTGTGCTGGGTGTCCGGCGTCAGCCGATCCGGACCGCGACCCGCTTGACCCCGCGCACCACCTTGGTGCTGGGACCCGTCACCGAGGTCTTCTCGATGCCGCGCGGACCCTTGTCGATCGACAGCGAGACCTGGATCTCGTCGTTGCGCACCTGTGCCCGGTAGTGCGCGAGCGCACCGTCGAGGTTCCTCGGCGTGGAACCTCCCCAGAGGTTGTAGCCCCCCACGAGGGTCAGTCGGGCTTGGGTGCCACCGGTGCCCTTCGGCACGCTGACCTTGACCTCACGCCACGTGTCGCCGGCCAGGCTGGTCAGCCTGACCCGGAGCCGCGCCTGCGTGCCCGGCTTTGCCTGGATCGGGTTCGAGCCGCTCGCCTTCACCCAGTGCCCGTTGCGGTACTGCTGCACGTCGCCCAGGGAGTACATCGACGGGTCGTCGGTGACGCTCGCGTCGATGCTCACGTCGTCCAGCGTCACGCCGGGGAGCGAACCCAGCGCGTAGACCTGGTCGGCGATGTCCCACGGGGCCGCACCGGTGATGTCGTACGACGAGGCGTAGCGGTCGGTGAGGTGCAGGCTGAAGCTGCGACCCGCGGTGGTGTGGCCCTTGATCGTCCAGGTCTCCAGCTCGGAGCCGGGCATGATCGCGTCGACCACCCGGTCCTGGTTGGCGAAGACCTCGTAGAACGTCACCTCGGCGGCGGCGTCCTCGACCGAGACGTTGCTTGAACCGGTCCGGCTGCGCGACTCGAAGCCCACCGTGGAGGTGACCTTCATGCTCGGCGGCTCACCGTCGAGGTTGCCGGTGATCCCGGTGAGGTGGTCGTCGGTGATCGTGCCCACCGGCGCCGAGAGGTTGGCCACCTTGAACGGGTTCAGCGTCGGGTCCTCCTGGATGTAGATCGCGTCGGCCGGCATCAGCGCGGCGGTGGTGTGTCCCAGGAAGCCCAACGGGTGCCCGAAGCCGACGACGGAGTCGCCGCACACCGAGGTGACGGTGCCGACGCCACCGATGGTGATGTCACCCCACGAGAAGCCCGCGCCGAGGTTGCCGCCGGCCACGATGCTCTCCACGCCGGGACCGACGCCCGGGGCGGCCGACGCGCCTGCGGCGTAGGTGTTCTTGGAGAGCCAGGTACGGCCCTTCGCCTGGGACAGCCGCTTCGCGCCCACCCCGGAGACCCCCAGCGGCATCCGGAGCTGCTCGAAGCCGCCGGAGGCCATCGCCTTCGAGACCTCGCTCCCCGCGGCGATCTTCTGGGCCGTGCGGTCACCCACCTTGACCTTCATCAGAGGCGGGGCGGCCAGGTAGTCGTCCATCTGCTCGTACGGCGTGACGCCGGCGACCGTGGAGGGCCCGAGGGCCAGTCCGTAGGAGACCGCGCCGATCAGTCGGCCGTCCTCCGCGTACACCGGCGAACCGGACATGCCGGCCCAGATGCCGCCGACCCGGTCGATCTCCGAGGAGGTCAGCCGCATCATGATCATGTCGACGCCGGGCGCGATGCCGTCCTTGAGCACGCCCATCACTTCGCCGGTGAACCCGTCGGGCGTGGTGCCCGTCGCGACCGTCAGGCCGTTGACCGGCTGGCCGGTGACGAGGTCGGCCTCCGGGAACGGCACGGCGCAGTCGCCGGACGGCGGCAGCGAGATGGCGGGCTGACTCCAGGTGGCTGCACCTGCCAGGGCCAGCGTGGCGGAGACCGCCAGGCCGGTCAGGGCCCGGGCGGACCCCCGTGTGTTTCTCTTCATCGAGATTGCTCCTCCGTTAGGTCCCATGGGCCTCTCCTGCCCACTTCGACGCGCTGGCCACCCGTTTGGTTGCCCCCGACGGACCACGAGTTCTCGACCCGGTCCCGCACGCTGCGCCAATGTAGGCCCGGAGGTGCCCCCGGGGTCGCGAAACGCGCGCCGTTCCGCACGGGCGATTGCGCAGCGGGTGCCGGTCGGGGCGACCAGACTGCGGAGGATCTCAGCCTGCGGGCCGAGCCCCTCGTCGAGGTCGACGAGTGGCTGGAGGACTATCGCGCCCTGTGGGACAACCGGCTCGCTGCGCTGCACACAGATCGCGCGAGGAAAGAAGGCCCGGGCATGAGGATCATCGCGACGATGCGGGCACTCGACGAGACCCGGGGCGCGGTACGCGTCGAGGACGTGTACGACACGGACATCGAGGACCTGTGGGAGGCCTGCACCGACCCGGAACGACTTGGGCGCTGGATCGCGGAGGTGTCCGGCAGCGACCTGCGCGAGGGTGGGACCGTCCAGGTCGTCTTCACCAGCACCTGGAGCGGTGCGGCGAGGATCGAGGTCTGCGACGCCCCCCACCACCTGCTGATCACGACGGGGCCGGGCACCGAGGACGAGTCCCAGATCGAGGCGTGGCTCACCGCTCAGGGGCCCCGGACCAGGCTGGTCGTCGAGGAGCGCGGCCTGCCGGTCAGCTCGCTGCACTACTACGGAGCCGGCTGGCAGGTCCATCTGGAGGACCTCACACGTTCGCTCGCCAGCGACGGCCCCGCACACGTCGACGGCTGGTCGGAGCAGACACCGGCGTCGGCGTGGCATGCCCGCTGGACCGAGCTCACCCCTGAGTACGAGGACACCGCAGTCGGCTGAAGTCGGGCACCGTCCTCAGACGACGTCGAACAGCTCGGTGTGCACGCGGCGGCTGGCGATGCCCCAGTGGTGCAGGATCGTGCTCGCCGCGGCCACCATCGGGCCCGGACCGCAGATGAAGTAGTCGAGATGGGCCCGGGTACGCCGACCGGGCAGTGCGGCGTCGAGGATCGCCTCCGTCAACCAGCCAGTCTCGCCGTCCCAGTCCTCGGGCGGGTGCTCGAGGATCTCCACGACCCGGAGGTCGAGCCGGTCGGACAGGTGCTCGCTGTCCGCCCGGCGCAGGAGGTCGTCGGCGGTCCGGCCGGCCACGACGAGCAGCACCGGCCGGGTGTCACCGCGGTCGGCGAGGGTGCGCAGCATGCTCAGCATGGGGGTGATCCCCACTCCCCCGGCCAGGAAGACGAACCCTTCGGAGCTCAGGCCGTCGAGGGTGAAGGAGCCGTGCGGGCCGTCGAGGTGCACGCGGCGGCCCGGTCGGAGCCCGGCGAGGATCTCGCTGAAGTCACCCAGTGCCTTGACCGTGAACTCCTTGCGCCACGGCGCGGTCGCAGCCGAGGCGATCGTGAACGGGTGCTCCTCGAAGACGAACGGGGACTCGCCGATCTTCAGCCAGGCGAACTGACCTGGGCGGAAGGGCACCCCCGTGTGGCCCACCGCGTGCAGCACCACGGTGACGGCGGTGTCCGACTCGACCCGCACCTCGTCGACGGCGTACACGTTGCGCCGGCTGCGCAGCGGCCGCCACACCCAGCGGTGCAGGCTGAGCAGCACCATCACGCCGGCCAGGAGGCTGAACCAGATCCGACCGGCGCCGTAGTCGATGAGGTCGCTGAGCCAGAAGACGTGCAGGGCGGTCCCGAGCAGCACCACGTTGGCGAGCACCACGTGCGCCAGCCGCCAGCCCTCGTAGCGGGGCCGTCGGCGCCGGCGACTGATCGCCAGCACGCTCATCAGCAGCAGCGCAAGTGTCGCGCTGGTGCCGGCCCAGACCCGCGGTGGGGCGGTGCGCAGGTCGAAGACACCGAGGTGCGCGTCCGACTTCACCACCACGAAGGTGACATGGGCCAGGACAAGGCCGACCACGACCAGGGCCAGTGCCCGGTGGCTGCGCAGCAACCGTTCCACGCCCAGGTAGGACGTGAGGGCACGGATCCGGCTGGGCAGCAAGAACGTGGCCACGAGCAGCGACGCCGCCACCAGGCTGGTCACCAGCGAGGCGAGGTGCCAGCCGCCGGAGCGGGCCTCGGCGGGCGTGATCCAGAGCATCCACAGGGGGAAGACGGAGCCGGCCAGCACCAGCGCCAGCCACAGGGTCGGGGCGTGGCGACGCCGCGCTGCGCCGCCCCCGCCGCCGGGCCGCAGACGTCGCTCGCCCGGGTGCAGAAGAGTCACAGGAGCAACCTGACATCGGGGGTGATCGACTCCTTCAGACTAGTGAGCATGGCCCCCAGCGCGCCTCAACTGACCGTCAAATCCGCCTCAAGCGGCCCGGGTCCGACCGAGGACGCGCACCCAGCCGAGTTCTAGGGTGGGTCCGTGCCCTACGCAGACTCTCCCGCGCGCAGCCTCCAGCTCACCGAGGCGCGTCGACGGTTCGACCAGCTCACCCTCACGGCGTACGACGTCCGCCTCGACCTGGCCTCCGACGAGGAGACCTTCGGCTCGGTGACCACCGTGACCTTCGAGAGCACCGGAGGGCCGACGTTCGTCGACCTCAAGCCACGCGCGGTGCGCTCCCTCACCCTCAACGGCCGGACCCTCGACCCCGACACCCTGGAACGGGGCCGGCTGCCGCTGGAGACGGCGGCGGGCAGCAACGAGCTGGTCGTCGACGCGGTGATGGCCTTTCGCAACGACGGCGAGGGCCTGCACCGCAGCGTCGACCCGGCCGACGGCCGGCACTACGTCTACGGCATGTCGTTCATGGACGCCGCCCCGAGCATCTTCGCCTGCTTCGACCAGCCCGACCTGAAGGCGCCGTACACCTTCCACGTGACCGCACCGACCGAGTGGACCGTGCTGGGCAACGCGCCCGGGCACCAGGTCGAGCCCGGGGTCTGGGAGTTCGACACCACCGCGCCGTTGTCGACGTACTTCGTGACGATCGTGGCCGGGCCCTACCACGTGGTCACCGACGAGCACGACGGGATCCCGCTGGGGCTCAGCTCGCGGCTCAGCATCGCCCGCGACCTCGACGAGGACGCCGAGGAGCTGTTCACGCTGACCCGGCAGTGCTTCGACGAGTTCCACCGGCTCTTCGGGATCCGCTACGCCTTCGGCAGCTACCACCAGGCGTTCGTGCCGGAGTTCAACGCCGGTGCCATGGAGAACCCCGGCTGCGTGACGTTCCGCGACCCGATGATCTTCTCCAGCCGGGTGACCCGAGGGGTACGGATCGCCCGGGCGACCACGGTGGCGCACGAGATGGCGCACCAGTGGTTCGGCAACCTCACCACCCCGGCCTGGTGGGACGACCTGTGGCTCAACGAGTCGTTCGCCGAGTACATGGGCAACCGGGTCACCGCCGACGTCACCCAGTACGGCGACGCCTGGGTCCACAACGCCCACTCGCGGCGCCAGTGGGGCCTGACCGCCGACCAGCGGCCCACCACGCACCCGGTCGCCGGCAACGGCGCGGTCGACGCCACCGCCGCGCTCCAGGACTTCGACGGCATCTCCTACGCCAAGGGTTCCTCGATCCTCAAGCAGCTCAACACCGCGCTCGGCGACGAGGTGTTCCTCGGCGGTGTCGTCGACCACTTCGACCGGCACCGCTTCGGCAACGCCACCATGCACGACCTGTTCGAGAGCTGGGAGCGGGCCGGCGCCGGCGACCTGTCGGCGTTCACGAACAACTGGCTCCGCACGGCCGGCCCCGACCAGATCCGCTACGACCGGGCCGCGGGCGTCGTACGCCGCACTCCCCCGGCTGCACACCCAGCCGACCGGGGGCATTCGGTGCACCTCGCGGTGGCCGCCCCGGGCGCGGCATGGCGGATCACGCCGTTCGAGACCGCGGGTGAGCACACCGCCCTGGCCGTCGGCGCCGATGAGGCCGTGGCGTTCGACCCCTTCGAGGAGAGCTGGGCGGCGGTCCAGCCGGACCCGGTCACCGTCGCGGCACTGCCGGCGCTGCTGCCCACGACCGACGACGCGATGCTGCGCGCCGGCATCTGGAACAGCGTGCGCAGTGCCTTCCACGACGCCGCTCTGGCACCGTCAGCGGCGCTGGACCTGGTCGAGGCGGCCCTGCCCGTGGAGGACAACGACGACTGCCTGTTCTACGTGCTGCCCTGGGCCCGGTCCGAGGTGGCCGCGTTGAGCGACGACCCGGTCGCCGCGCTGGCGCGCGTGCACCGGGCCAGCCGGACCCGCCTCGACTCCGCCGAGCCGGGATCGACCGTGCAGCTGGCGGCCTTCCAGTCGACTGTGAGCTCGGCTTCCGACGTGGGCGAGCTGGCCGGCTGGTTGGCCGGCACCGGGCTGCCCGACGGACTGCGCCTCGACGTGGACCTGCGCTGGCGGGTGCTGGTCAGGCTGGCCACCCTGGGCGAGGTCGACCGCGCGGAGCTGCGGCGCCAGGTCGACGCCGAGCCGACGGCGCGCTCCCGCGTCGAGCACGCCCGCGCGGTGGCGTCACTGCCGGACCCGGAGGCCAAGGCGTGGGCCTGGCAGCGCTTCCTGGGCGAGGAGAAGGTACCCAACTACGAGCTCGAGGCCAGCGGTCACGGCATGTGGCGGGTCGGTCAGGAGGCGCTGACGGCGCCGTACGTCGAGCGCTACTTCGCCGAGCTCCCGGGCCGGTCCGCGGTGTTCTCGGGGTGGGTGCTGGCCGATGTCGCCGAGTGGTTCTTCCCGGTCACCTCACTCGACGAGTCGACCCTGGCTGCCGCCGAGTCGCTGGTGGCCCGCAGTGACCTGGACGTCTCCCTACGGCGCCGAGTGATCGAGGTGGCCGATGACCAGCGCCGCCGGATCGCCGTACGACGCGCGTTCGGAGCGGCATGAGCAGTCGACGACCCGGCCCCTCGGTGCGGACCCGGGTGCGCGAGGTCACCGACGCCGGCGAGGTGTCGCACGAGGACCGGCTGGCCACCGAGGAGCCGCTGGAGATCCGGCTGGCCTGGCCCGGCCGCCCCGCGCAACGGCTGTGGGTCACCATGCGCACGCCCGGTCACGACTTCGAGCTGGCCGCCGGGTACCTGCGCCACGAGGGCGTCACCGGCATCCACACCGTGGCCTACTGCACCGACACCGACCTGGCTCCGGACCAGGAGTTCAACGTGGTGACCGTCCAGCTCACCGAGGCCCCGGGCCGGCTGCCCGTGCAGCTCGCCGGGCAGACCACGGGCTCGTCTGCCTGCGGGGTGTGCGGCCGCGAGAGCATCGACGCCGCGCTGGCCGGCGGGCCGACGGACAGGGAGCCGATCCGGCTGGACACCGACGTGGTGAGGGCACTGCCGGATGCCCTGCGCAGCGGCCAGCAGGTCTTCGAGCGCACCGGCGGGCTGCACGCCGCCGGGCTCTTCTCGGCCACCGGCGAGGCGTGGGTGATCCGCGAGGACATCGGCCGGCACAACGCCGTCGACAAGGTCACCGGCGCCCGGGTGCTGGCGGGCCAGGACCCGGCCGCGCCGTACCTGTGCGTGAGTGGGCGGATCGGCTTCGAGCTGGTGCAGAAGGCGGTGGCGGCCGGTGTCGGCGCGCTGGTCGCGGTCGGCGCGCCGTCGAGCCTCGCGGTGCACCTGGCTCGTGAGTCCGGGTTGGGCCTGGTCGGGTTCACCCGGCCGGGGCGCTGCGTGGTCTACAGCGGCTGAGGGGGCTGACGAACGTCGGCAGTGCGGGTTAGCGTGCCCGGGTGAAGCGCGCACCGCACGAGAACGTGGCGACCGTCCTGGTCGAGCCCCGCGTCCTCCCCGACCTCGAGCTCGAGCTGATGTCGCTCGAGCTGCGGGTGTGGCCGGTGCGCACCGCACCCATCTGTGCTGACGGGCCCCGCCAGGCCTTCCAGATCCGCAACCGGCTGCTGGCGCAGCATCGCGGGGAGTGGGACCTGGCGGCGGAGTGGACACCGGTGTGGATCGGCTTCGGGGCCACCTGGCGCACCGGGGACGAGCCCCTCCCCTGGGCTGCGCACCACACACTGTGGCGGGTCCTCGACGCGCACGCGGCCCATGTGCGCTTCCGTCGCCGGCTCGGCGGCGTGCCCGTCCTGCCGTTGCCCGCAGACGTCGGCTGAGCTACTTCGGCGGCAGGCTGCGCGCGTGGTCGAGCCCGAGCTCCACCCAGCGCCGCAGCTCCTCGTCGGCCGTGACCGCCTCCGCGCCCACGTGCAGCCACCCCGCCATCGGGCGCCCCCGCATCTCGAAGGGACGCACGTGCGGATGGCTGGTCAGCGACTCCTGGTCGTCAGGGTCCGTGCGCAGCAGCAGCCCGCCCCGGCTGCTGGCGCTGAGGGCGAGGTTCCCGTCGACGAGGAAGGCCAGTCCCCCGAACATGCGCTGCTCGGCGAGGCCCGGCTCGGCGTGCACCAGGTCGCGGATCCGGCCCGCCAGGATCTCGTCGTACGCCATCACAGCAGTATCGCCACCCTCGAGCCCTCCGGCCACCGTTCGTGCGGAGGAAGATTGTTCGCCGCACGGCGGTTGCACCGAGCATGCAGATCCTTCGCTACACCGCATTCAGTGCCGACCCGGACGGCGGGAACCCGGCCGGGGTGGTCCTCGACGCAGCCGGTGCCGACGAGGCGCAGATGCTGGAGGTGGCCGCCGAGGTGGGCTACTCGGAGACCGCGTTCCTCACCGCACGGGACGACGGCGAGTTCGACGTGCGGTACTTCAGCCCGCTCGCGGAGGTTCCGTTCTGCGGGCACGCGACGATCGCCACCGCAGTCGCCCACGCCGAGCGACACGGCCCCGGCCGGCTCGTGTTCCAGGCACCGGTCGGACGGGTGCGGGTGGACACCCGGCTGTCGGAGGGACGGCTCGTCGCCACGCTCACCAGCGTCGAGCCGCGTCGCGCGGAGCTCTCGGACGCCGACCTGGACGAGCTGCTCGCCGCCCTGGGCTGGCAACGGAGCGAGCTCGACCCGTCCCTGCCGCCGGGAGTGGCCTTCGCCGGCAACTGGCACCCGATCGTCGCGGTGGCCCGACGCGAACGTCTGGCGACCCTCGACTACGACTTCCCGCGCCTGGCCGACCTGATGGCGGCACGTGACTGGACGACCGTCGACCTGGTCCATCGCGAGTCCACCACCGTGTTCCACTCCCGCAACCCCTTTCCTCCCGGTGGGGTCGTCGAGGATCCCGCCACCGGGGCTGCCGCCGCGGCCCTGGGCGGATACCTGCGCGACCTCGCGGCGGTGCAGCCACCCCTCACCGTGACGGTCCACCAGGGAGAGGACATGGGGCGCCCCGGCATCCTCACCGTCGAGATCCCTGCCACGGGCGGTATCCGGGTCAGCGGGACCGCGGTGTCGATCGACTGACCTCGTCGCCTGACACCAAGGTCCGGCCGACCGACGGCAGCGGCCCGGGGCGTGCGGGCACCTCCCCACCCGGCTGGCAGGATCGGAGCATGCCCACCACCTCTCGTGAGATCCACCTGACCGCGCGCCCGTTCGGCTGGCCCACCCCCGACGACTTCCGCCTCGTCGAGGTGACGCTGCCCGATCCCGGGCCCGGCGAGGTGCTGGTGCGCAACACGTTCATGTCCGTCGACCCCTACATGCGCGGTCGGATGAACGACGCCAAGTCCTACGTGCCGGCCTACCGGCTCGACGCACCCATGGACGGTGGCGCCGTGGGTGAGGTCGTCAGCTCTGGTGACGGCACGCTGCAGCCGGGCGACACGGTCCTGCACTCGGCCGGCTGGCGCGAGCACGCGGTGCTGCCCGCGACGTCGGTGCGCAAGGTCGACGTCTCGCAGGTGCCGGCGTCGGCGTACCTCGGCGTGCTCGGCATGACCGGCCTCACGGCGTACGCCGGGCTGGTGCGGGTCGCGGAGCTCAAGGAAGGCGACTCCGTGCTCGTCTCCGGAGCCGCCGGAGCGGTCGGGTCGGTCGCGGGTCAGCTGGCCCGGCTGATGGGCGCCTCGAAGGTGGTCGGCTCTGCGGGGTCGGCGGAGAAGGTGGCCTGGCTGACCGACGAGCTCGGCTTCGACGCCGCGGTCAACTACAAGGACGGCGAGATCGCCCGGCTGCTCAAGCCGCACGGGCCCTTCGACGTCTACTTCGACAACGTCGGCGGCGACCACCTCGAAGCCGCGATCTTCCATCTCAGCGACCACGGGCGGGTGGCCGCCTGCGGTGCCATCTCGCAGTACAACGAGAAGAGCCCCGTGGCCGGGCCCCGCAACATGATGATGATCGTCGGCAAGCGGCTCACACTGCGCGGCTGCATCGTGTCCGACCACGCAGACCTCGCAAGCGAGTTCCACCGGCGGGCCGGGGCCTGGTTCGCCGAGGGCAGCCTGGTGCACCGCGAGACCGTCGTCGACGGGCTCGACCACGCCGTCGACGCCTTCCTCGACCTGCTCCGCGGCGGCAACACCGGCAAGATGGTCGTCTGCCTCTGACCGGCGACGGCCGAGGCGCGAGTTTGAATCCTGGCCTGATGTGAGCGACGGTGGAGGGGTACTGTCCGCAATCGGAAGAGAGCTCATGCTCACCCTGACCGAAAACGCCAGCACGATCGTCAAGGGCATCGCGTCCCAGACCCCCGAGGCCGCCGGCCTCCGCATCACCAGCGAGTCGGCCACCGAGCCGGCCTTCGGCGTCACCGCCGCTCCCAACGCGGAGCCCGGTGACCTCGTGGTCGAGCAGGACGGTGCCACCGTCTTCCTCGACGAGGCCGCCTCCGGGCAGCTCGACGACAAGCTGCTCGACGCCGGTGTCGACGAGTCCGGGAACGTCCAGTTCTCGCTCACCGTCCAGGCCTGAGCCCGCACTGAGGACCGCGCACACGACGAGTCCGCGGGCAGCGGGCCCGGCCCCGGCGTGGGTTCACCACGCTGTCGGTCCCGTCTCGTAGGTTCGTCGTGTGCGCATCCTCCACACCTCCGACTGGCATCTCGGGCGGTCCTTCCACCGGGAGGGCATGCTCGGTCACCAGGCGGCGTACGTCGACCACCTGCTCGAGGTGGTCGAGTCGGAGGCCATCGACCTGGTGGTGCTCGCCGGTGACGTCTACGACCGCGCCCTGCCGCCGGTCGACGCGGTCCGGCTTGCCAACGACACCTTCACCCGGCTCTCCCGCTCGCGGGCCCGCGTGGTGGTCACCAGCGGCAACCACGACTCTGCCCAGCGGCTCGGCTTCGGCGCCGAGCTGATCGACGCGGCAGGCGTCTACATCCGCACCCGTGCCGACTCGGTCGGCACCCCTGTCCTGATCGACGACGAGCACGGCTCGGTCGCGGTCTACGGGCTCCCCTACCTCGACCCCGACGCGATGCGGTCGGCCTGGTCACTGCCCACCCGGTCGCACGCGGCCGCGCTCGGCGAGGCGATGAACCGGGTGCGCGCCGACCTGGCCGGACGCCCAGCACGGGCGGTGGTGGTGGCGCACGCCTTCGTCACCGGCGCCGAGCCCAGCGACTCCGAGCGCGACATCAGCGTCGGTGGCGTCTCGTTGGTCCCCACCAGACTCTTCGACGGCATCGACTACACCGCCCTCGGCCACCTGCACGGTCGGCAGACCCTCACCGAGCAGATCCGCTACAGCGGCTCCCCCCTGGCCTACTCGTTCTCCGAGGCCGACCACGTCAAGGGCTCGTGGGTGGTCGACCTCGGGCCGTCGGGCCTGACCTCGGCGGAGTTCGTGCCCGCCCCCGTGCCGCGACCACTGGCTCGACTCTCGGGCACCCTCGACGAGCTGCTCACCGACGCCCGGCACACCTCGCACGAGGGCGCCTGGGTGCACGCGACGCTCACCGACGACGTGCGGCCGATGCAGGCCATGGAGCGGCTCTCGAAGCGCTTCCCGCACGCGCTGGTGCTCGCCTTCGCGCCCGCCCACGGCACCGCGGTCACCGTGCCAGGGGCCGACAAGGTCGTCGGCCGCTCGGACCACCGGATCGCCCTCGACTTCGTGGAGGCCATGCGGGGTGCTTCCGCCGACGCCGCCGAGTCCGCGCTGCTGCTCCAGGCCTGCGACGCCTGCGGCGACGACCGCGACCTCGACCTGACCGAGGTCGCCGGCTGATGCGGCTGCACTCCCTCTCGGTGACCGCCTTCGGCCCGTTCTCCGACACCGTCGACGTCGACTTCGAGCCCCTGTCCGACGCGGGTCTGTTCCTGCTCTGCGGCCCCACCGGCGCCGGCAAGTCCAGCATCCTCGACGCCGTCTGCTTCGCGCTGTACGGCGAGGTGCCGGGTGACCGCAGCTCCGCCAAGCGGCTGCGGTGTGACGTCTCGCCTCCCGAGGTGGCGCCCCGGGTCCGACTCGACGTCAGCCTGGGCGATCGCAGGTTCCTGCTGACCCGCTCCCCCGGCTGGCAGCGACCCAAGCGGCGAGGCACCGGCACCACCACCCAGCAGGCGTCGGTGCTGGTCGAGGAGGTCGTCGACGGCGTCCCGCAGCACCTCACCCACCGCCTCGACGAGGCCGGCCAGCTCGTCGGCGAGCTGCTGGGCATGAACATGTCCCAGTTCACCCAGGTGGCGATGCTTCCGCAGGGTCGCTTCCAGGACTTCCTGCGAGCCCGCTCCGAGGAGCGCCACAAGCTGCTGCAGAAGCTGTTCCGCACCGCGCGCTTCGAGGACGTCGAGCACTGGCTCCGAGACCGGCGGCTGGCGCTGCGCCGGGAGTCGGACACCCACGCCGACCGGATCTCCGGGCTGGTCCACCGTCTCGACGAGATCAGCCCCACCGCGCTGCCCACCGAGGTCGACGACGACTGGGTCTCCTCCGCCGCGGCCGACGGCACCCTGGCTGGCTGGGCCTCCGACGCAGCGGCGCACTCGGCAGGGGCGGTGCGCGACGCGCGGGCGCGGCTCGAGTCACTGACCAGCACCACCGGACGGGCCGCCTCCGCGCTGGCCTCGGCGCGCGAGCTGCACACCCGGCAGGAGCGCCACGGCCGGGCCACCCGCGAGCTGGGCGTGCTCGAGACCTCCGAGGAGGCGATCAGCCACCAGCGGGCCCGCCTCGACGCGGCTCGGCGCGCACTCCCGGTGGCGCCGCTGCACCAGCAGGTCGTCCGGGCACGGCGCCGACTCGACGACACCACCACCGCGCTCGCCCAGGCCCGGCTGGCTGCCGAGCCCTGGCTGCTGCCTCAGGAGACCACGGACCGCGCGGACGGCTGCGGCAGTCGGCTCGACGAGCAGGTCGCCGCAGTCCGGGACCAGCTGGCCCGGCTACGGTCCCTGCAACCCGTCGAGCTCGACCTGACCCGCTGCCGCGCCGACCTCGACCGCCTGACGGCCGACAGCTCGACGCTGTCCGCGACCATCGTGTCTCTCGAGGAGCTGACCGGCAAGCTCCCCGAGCAGGTGGCACGGGCCGAGACAGCGGTGGCCGTGGCGGGTGCCGCGCAGACCTCGGGGCAGGCGGTCGGGCAGCGCGTGCGCGAGCTCACCGCGCGGCTCGAGGCGTGGGCCCGGGTCGGCGAGCTCACGGCCGAGCTGGCCGAAGCCCGCGACCGCCTGCGCGAGGCGGTCGACTCCCACCTCGGCCTGCGCGAGCAGTGGCTCGAGGTGCAGGAACGCCGGCTGCACGGCATGGCGGCCGAGATCGCGCTCGGGTTGGCGGTGGGGGGCACCTGCCCGGTCTGCGGCTCCTGCGAGCACCCGGAGCCGGCCCGGCAGGCGCATGACGCTCCCTCCCCGACCGAGGAGAAGGCCGCCCGCAGGCGGGTCGACGACGCCGACGTCGTACGCCAGGCCCACGACGAGCAGGTGCGCAACCTCGAGACAAGGCTGGCGGTGTCGCGCGAGCAGGCCGGTACGACGGCACCGGCCGTGCTGCGTGACGAGCTCTGCGTCGGCACTGCCGAGGCCGGTCGACTCGCCGCGCTCGCCGACGGGTTGCCTGCCGCGGCCGAGGCCGTGTCGACGGCCCGCGGCCGCCTGTCGGCTGCCCAGGACCGGCTCGGCGCCGCACGAGTCGAGCTGAGCGGCCTGACCGCCTCGCTCGGCCATGCCCGCGACCGGGCGACCCTGCTCGCCTCCGAGCTCGCCGAGGCCCTGGGCGACGCCCCCGACCTGGCGACCCTCATCACCGAGCGGCAGCGGCAGGTCGGCTGCCTGACCCGGGTGCTCGACACGAGCCGCGAGGCCGACGCCGCCCGCGACGTGCTGGCCGAGCTGCTCGACGACGCCACCCGACAGGCGCTCGCGTGCGGGTTCGCCGACCTGCAGTCCGGCGTCGAGGCGGTGCTGGAGTCCGCCGGGTTGCTGGCACTGGAGACGGAGATCGCCGAGCACGACCGGGCCCGGGCGGGTCTGGAAGCCACCCTCGCCGATCCCGATCTCGTGGAGGCGGCGAACCGGCCGCGACCCGACCTCGACACCCTGACCCGGGAGCACACCGACGCCTCCGACGCACTGGCCGATGCCGAGGCCCGGCACCGGTCCGCCGTCGTGCACGCCGGCAGGATCGAAGCGCTGCGCACCCAGCTGTTCGATGCCCTCGCCGCGTGGGAGCCGGTCCGGCACGCGCACCGGCTGGCCGCCGAGCTGGCGTCGTTCGCGGAGGGCAAGGCCGCCGACAACCTGGCCCAGATGCGGCTGTCGGCCTACGTGCTCTCGTGGCGGCTGGGGCAGGTGGTCGACGCCGCCAACCTGCGCCTGGCCCGGATGTCCGACCAGCGCTACGCGTTGGAGCACACCGCGCGCCGCGGCGCCGGCGAGACCCGGGGTGGGCTGTCGCTCCTGGTGCGCGACGAGTGGTCCGGCGAGTCCCGTGACCCGGTCACCCTCTCCGGCGGCGAGACGTTCGTGGTCTCCCTGGCGCTGGCGCTCGGGCTCACCGACGTGGTGACCCAGGAGGCCGGCGGAGCCGACATCGGCACCCTGTTCGTCGACGAGGGCTTCGGGTCACTCGACGCCGAGACGCTCGACGACGTGATGGACACCCTCGACTCCCTGCGCGACGGCGGTCGCGTGGTCGGGATCGTCAGCCACGTGCCCGAGCTGCGCACCCGGATCCCGGTCCAGCTCCAGGTCGACAAGTCCCGCTCCGGCTCCAGCGTGCGGCAGGTCTACGCCGCGCTCTGAGCCGATCCAGTCAGCCGGCAGCGACAGCACCAGGGCTAGTGGCGGCCAGTCGCCTCGCCCACGCCGGGTCAACGCGAAGCCGCGCAGCACGACGTCCGGATCGGCGAGGCCGACCAGCTCCACCCCCGGCAGGGTCGGCTGGGCGGCAGGCAGCAGCCCGACCCCGAGTCCGGAGAGCACCATCTGCTGCACCAGGTCGAGGCTGTCCGCGCGGTGGGTGATCCGTGGCCGGTCGTCGGGATCGCCTTCGACGTGGCTGCCGGCATCGGGGCGGAGCGCACCGGTGCCCGCGCAGCCTCCGACACGGGGCCGCTCCAGCCGGACCCGGTCGCCGTCCGGGGATAGGTTCGTGGCATGACCACGCCCGGCCTCGATCCCACGTTCGCTGCACTGCCGCACCGGGCCCTGGCCGAGGTCGCCCTGGCCCGAGCCTCCGAGCTCGGCGCCACCCATGCCGACTTCCGCTTCGAGCGGATCCGCTACCAGCACCTGGGCGCCCGCGACGGCGTCCTCCAGGGAGCCGGCGACATGGAGGACCTCGGGTTCGCCGTCCGGGTGATCCACCGCGGCGCCTGGGGCTTCGCCTCCGGCATGGTGCTCACTCCCGACGAGGCGGCCAAGGTGGCCGAGACCGCGGTCGCGGTGGCCACCGTGGCCGCCGCGATGACCGGCGCCCCGGTCGAGCTCGCCCCGGAGCCGGTGTACGACGACGTCACGTGGGTCTCGGCCTACGACGTCGACCCGTTCGCGGTGCCCACCTCCGAGAAGGCCGCGCTGCTGGTCGACTGGACCGACCGGCTGCGCCGGCACCCGGCCGTCGACCATGCCACCGCCGGTCTCGAGCAGGTGCACGAGGTCAAGTTCTACGCCGACCTCTCCGGCACCCGCACCACGCAGCAGCGGATCCGGCTGATGCCGACCTTCGAGGCGATGGGGTCGCACGAGGAGAGCGGGGTGTTCGACTCGATGGCCAGCATCGCACCGCCGGTCGGCCGCGGCTGGGAGTACCTCACCGGTGACCACTGGGACTGGGACGCCGAGCTCGCGGAGGTGCCCGAGCTGCTCGCCGAGAAGCTGGGCGCCCCGGGGGTCGAGGCCGGGATGCACGACCTGGTGATCCACCCGTCCAACCTGTGGCTGACCATCCACGAGTCGATCGGGCACGCCACCGAGCTCGACCGGGCGCTGGGCTACGAGGCCAACTACGCCGGCACGTCGTTCGCGACCTACGACAAGCTCGGAACGCTGCAGTACGGCTCGCCGGTCATGCACGTCACCGGCGACCGCACGGTGGCGCACGGCCTGGCCACCACCGGCTACGACGACGAGGGCGTGCAGACCCAGTCGTGGGACCTGATCAGGGACGGCCGACTCGTCGGCTACCAGCTGGACCGCGCGATGGGGCACCTCAAGCCCGAGCTCAACAGCGGCCGGTCCAACGGGTGTGCGTACGCCGACTCCTCCGGCCACATCCCCCTCCAGCGGATGGCCAACGTCTCGCTGCAGCCCGACCCCGACGGCCCCACCACCGAGGAGCTGATCGGCCGGGTCGAGCACGGCATCTACGTGGTCGGCGACAAGTCCTGGTCGATCGACATGCAGCGGTTCAACTTCCAGTTCACCGGACAGCGCTTCTTCCGGATCCGTGACGGCCGGCTCGACGGCCAGCTCCGCGACGTCGCCTACCAGGCCACCACCACCGAGTTCTGGAACTCGATGGAGGCGGTGGGAGGACCCGGCACCTGGCTGCTCGGGGGCGCGTTCAACTGCGGCAAGGCCCAGCCCGGCCAGGTCGCCAGCGTGAGCCACGGCTGTCCCACCGCGCTCTTCCGCGGCGTCCGGATCCTCAACACCAGCGACGAGGCAGGCCACTGACATGACCGTCCCCACGCCCCAGCAGCTCGTGGAGCACGCCCTGGAGACCTCCGGGGCCGACCACTGCCTCGCCCTTGCCCACGACGCCACCAGCGCCAACCTCCGGTGGGCCAACAACACGCTCACCACCAACGGGCAGATGCACGGCGTCACCCTGAGCGTGGTCTCGTTCGACGAGAGGGCCGACGGCGTGGCCGTGGGCTCGGTGAGCGGCAGTGCCGCGACGTACGCCCAGGTCGACACCCTGGTCGCCCAGTCCGAGGCGGCAGCCCGCACGTCGTCCGTCTCGGAGGACGCAGCTGCCCTGGTGGCCGGCGGGGCCTCGGGCGACTGGTCCGCCGGACCCGAGGGCACCACCATCGGGGTCTACGAGGCGTTCGCGCCGGCCCTCGGCGAGGCGTTCACGCAGGCGGGCGCCGCCGGGCGGATCCTCTACGGCTTCGTGAACCACGAGGTGACCACCACCTACCTCGCCAGCTCCACCGGGCTGCGGTTGCGGCACGTGCAGCCCACCGGCCACTACGGCTGCACCGCCAAGACCACCGACCTGGCGAACAGCGCCTGGGTCGGCGGCGCCACCCGCGACTTCAGCGACGTCGATGCCCTCGGCATGGCCGACCAGGTGGCCCGGCGGCTCGGATGGGGGGCGCGGCGCGTCGACCTGCCCGCGGGGCGCTACGACACGATCCTGCCGCCCACGGCGATGGCCGACCTGATGATCGACGCCTACTGGAGTGCCGGAGCACGGGTCGCCCACGAGGGCCAGTCGGTCTACAGCCGGCGCGGGGGCGGCACCCGGATCGGTGAGCGTCTCGCCAGCCCCGGGGTGCAGCTGTTCTCGGACCCGACGTACCCCGGGCTGGGCTGCGCGCCGTTCGTGATGACCGCGGCGTCGGGCAACACCGACAGCGTGTTCGACAACGGGCTTCCGCTCTCGCGCACCGACTGGCTGCGCGACGGGGTGCTCACCTCGCTCCTGCAGACCCGGCACTCGGCGGCGATGACCGACCAGCCGGTGACCCCCGGCATCGACAACCTGGTGCTCGACATCGACGGGGCCACCGGTGGCATCGACGACCTGGTCGCCGGCACCGAGCGCGGGCTGCTGCTCACCTGTCTGTGGTACATCCGCGGTGTCGATCCGCAGACCCTCCTGCTCACCGGGCTCACCCGCGACGGGGTCTACCTGGTCGAGGACGGCGAGATCACCGGCGCAGTGAACAACTTCCGCTTCAACGAGAGCCCGGTCGACCTGCTCAACCGCTACACCCACGCCTCCTCGAGCGTCCCGGCCTTCAGCCGGGAGTGGGGCGACGACTACTTCTCGCGCACCGTGATGCCGGCGCTCCGGGTGCCCGACTTCAACATGTCGAGCGTGTCGCGGGCGCTCTAGACCAGCCACCACCAGCCACCACCAGCGATGCAACCGAGTGGTGAGGCGTCGCGTCTTGGTCCCGTCATCCCACACGAGATCAGGAAGAAGTACACCCATGCGTACCACCACCACCCGCCCCGGCATCCTCCTGGCGAGCGCGCTCGTCCTCGGTGCCGCCGCCAGCACCGCCGCGATCGCGCCCGGAGCCGGCGCCGTGTCGGCACCCACCTGGAAGTCCGAGCGCGGCATCGTCACCGAGTGCCATGGCCGCGCCCACGGGCTGCGGGCCTATGCGAGCGTCTACGAGAACTCCCGCTGCGGCAACAGCGTCCAGGTCGTGCTCGGGAACCCCGACAAGGGCAACGGCAACGGCCGCAGCACGGACGACGCGTTCCTCGTCGACGGCCACCTGCGCGCCGGCGTGAAGGTCGCCGGGAAGCGTGCCGTCGTCAAGGGCACCGTGACCCGCGTGGGTGCTCGGCAGCACGTCGAGGAGCAGTACGACGACGGCGGCCAGCTCATCGAGGTCAAGGGCTACCACCGCGCGCTGGACACCGACCTGGTGCTCCGCTACGACGGCACCCGGGTGCCGCTCACCTGCGACACCGCGTTCTTCTACAACCTGAAGGTGAAGAAGACGCCGATCCAGTGAGGTCGTCCGACCGCCGGTGTCAACGACCCGGGGGTCCCCCAGGAATGGGGGCCTCCGGGTCGTACGGCGTCCGGGTGTGGATGAAGGTCGCGATGTCGAGATGGCCGACCGTTCCGTCGGCACGCCGTACGATTTTCAGCTCCTCGCCCGCGTGGTAGCCCGCGACGCCGCGCACCCGTGCGTCGGTCACGACGAACCGGTCCCGTACGACGCCCGCCCGCCGGCTGACCAGCTCGGTGCCCTCCCAACCGAACACCAACGGGGTGTTCCCCCAGAACCAGGTGCCGGGCACCCCCTCGAGGAGGTCGGGCAGCGGCGCGGAGGGCGCCCAGGCGACGGGCAGCGTCGGCTCGCTCGCCTCCAGCTCCTCCAGCAGCTCGGTCGCCAGCGCGCCGGGTGCGAACCCCACGGTGGCGTCGGCGAGGCAGAGCGCCGCAGTGCGGCGCTCGCGGTCGACCAGGCACGCGGCCAGGAAGCCCGGCATCGACCCGGTGTGCCCGACCAGCATCCCGGAGCCACCTCGGACCAGCTGGAAGCCCAGGCCGCGGCCCTGGTCGAGCCCGCCCGGGTCTCCCGACTGCGGCACGTACGCCGGTGCGAGATCGGCTGCGTCCAGCACGTCGCGATGGCCGTCGAGCAGGAAGACGGCGTACGTCGCCAGGTCGGTCAGCGTCGACCAGAGCTGCCCGGCCGGGGCCATTGCCCCGGTGTCGGTGGCCGGCTCGGGCACCAGCGCCCCGGTGTAGGGGTGCACGCTCCACCCCTCCGCGGCCGGCGGTGTGGGGAGGTAGCTGGTGCGGCGCATCCCCAGCGGAGCCAGGATCCGCGACTCGACGGCGTCCTGCCACGAGCAGTCCAGCAGCCGCGCGACCATCTCGCCGAGGAGTGCATAGCCCAGGTTGGAGTAGTGGAACCGGCGCAGCGCCGGGAACGCCTCGCCCGCCCCGTCGTTGGCCGCCGCCAGCTCCTCGAAGGACAGCCCTGCCGAGCGTTCCCACCAGGCACCGGCCGGCTCCGACTGCATCCCGGAGTCGTGGGCCAGCAGTGAGCGGACGGTGCGGTCGCCGTACCCGACGTCGCCGAGCACCGAGCCCGCCCGGTCATCCAGCGACAGGCGGCCGTCGCGCACCAGCTGGAGCACCAGCACGGCGGTGAAGGTCTTGGTGATCGACCCGATCCGGTACTGCACGTCGGTGTGCCCGACGGGGACGTCGCCGTACCCGCCGGACCACGCGAGCTCGCCGTCGCGGACCACCGCGCCCAGCAGGGACGGCACCCGACCAGACACCTGGGCCGCGGCGACCCTGCCGAGCAGCCGGCGTTTGGTCAGCGCGTCCACGCCGGCCGCCTCGGCCATCAGGCGAAGGCCTCGGGCGGCGGGCAGGAGCACACCAGGTTGCGGTCGCCGTAGGCCTGGTCGATCCGGGCCACCGGAGGCCAGTACTTGTCGGGGTCGATGCCTGCGGGGAACACGCCGACCTCGCGCGAGTAGCTCCGGTCCCACTCGCCGACCAGCGCCCGCGAGGTGTGTGGAGCGCCGCGCAGCGGGCACGTCTCGGGGGTCCACTCCCCCGCCGCGACCCGGTCGATCTCGCCGCGGATCGCGATCATCGCGTCGCAGAAGCGGTCGATCTCGGCGAGGTCCTCGCTCTCGGTCGGCTCGACCATGAACGTGCCTGCGACCGGGAACGACATGGTCGGGGCGTGGAAGCCGTAGTCGACCAGCCGCTTGGCGACGTCGTCGATGCTGACGCCGGTCTCCTTGCTCAGGGCCCGCAGGTCGAGGATGCACTCGTGGGCGACCAGCCCGCCCTCGCCGCGGTAGAGCACCGGGAAGTGCTCCCCCAGCCGGGCGGCCACGTAGTTCGCCGACAGCACTGCGGCCGCGGTGGCGCGGGTGAGGCCCTCGCCGCCCATCAGTCGCACGTAGGCCCATGTGATCGGGAGGATGCCTGCCGAGCCGTAGGGCGCCGCGCTGATCGCGCCGATCCCTTCGCGCTTCGCCGGCTCGGGGTGCATCGGGTGCGACGGCAGGTACGGCGCCAGGTGCGCGCGCACCCCCACCGGACCCACACCGGGGCCACCACCGCCGTGCGGGATGCAGAACGTCTTGTGCAGGTTGAGGTGCGAGACGTCCCCCCCGAACTCGCCCGGCCGGGCGTAGCCGAGCAGGGCGTTGAGGTTGGCGCCGTCGACGTACACCTGACCTCCGTGGGAGTGCACCTCCGCGCAGAGCGCGGTGATGGAGTCCTCGTAGACCCCGTGCGTGGAGGGGTAGGTGACCATGATTGCGGCCAGGTCCTCGGAGTGCGCGTCGCACTGCGCGCGCAGGTCGTCGAGGTCGACCGACCCGTCGGCAGCGGCCTTCACCACGACGACCTTCATGCCGGCCATCACCGCGGACGCGGCGTTGGTGCCGTGGGCCGACGACGGGATCAGGCAGACGTTGCGCTGCCCTTCACCGCGGCCCACGTGGTAGCCGCGGATGGCCAGCAGCCCGGCCAGCTCGCCCTGGGAGCCGGCGTTGGGCTGGATCGACACCCGGTCGTAGCCGGTGACCTCGGCCAGCCAGCCCTCCAGCTCGTCGATCAGCTCTCGGTAGCCGGCTGCGTCCTCGGCGGGCGCGAAGGGGTGCAGGTCGGCGAAGCCGGGCAGCGACACCGGCTCCATCTCGGTGGTGGCGTTGAGCTTCATCGTGCACGACCCGAGCGGGATCATGCCGCGGTCGAGGGCGTAGTCGCGACCGGAGAGCGAGCGCAGGTAGCGCAGCATCGCAGTCTCGCTGTGGTGGCTGGAGAAGACCTCGTGGGTGAGGTACGGCGTGCCGCGGCGCAGCGGGTCGGGCAGGCTGTCGCCCACGATCTGGTCGAGGGCGTCGACGTCGACGACGACCCCGAAGGCGGCCAGCACCGCGTCGATGCTGGCCCGGGTGGTCGTCTCGGAGGTGGAGACCCCGACCCGGTCGGCGTCGACCAGCCGCAGGTGCAGGCCCCGCTCGCGCGCGTCGGCGACCACGGCGTCCGCCCGTCCGGGCACGACGACCTCGACGGTGTCGAAGAACTCGGCACGGGCGACCTCGAGGCCACCCTGGGCGAGCGCGGTGGCCAGCACCGCGGCGTAGCGATGGGTCCGGGTCGCGATCGCGCGCAGCCCGGCCGGGCCGTGGTAGACGGCGTACATCGACGCCACCACGGCCAGCAGCACCTGGGCGGTGCAGATGTTGGACGTCGCCTTGTCGCGGCGGATGTGCTGCTCGCGGGTCTGCAGCGCCAGCCGGTAGGCGGGGCGGTCCTCGGCGTCGACCGAGACCCCGACCAGCCGGCCGGGCAGGTGGCGCTCCAGCCCGGCGCTGACCGCCATGAAGCCGGCGTGCGGACCACCGTAGAAGAGCGGGACCCCGAAGCGCTGCGAGGAGCCGACGACCACGTCGGCACCGAGCTCACCGGGCGACTCCAGCAGGCACAGGGCGAGCAGGTCGGCGGCCACCACGGCGAGGGCGTCGCGCTCGTGGGCGGCCTCGATCACCGGGCGAGGGTCACGCACCCGGCCCGAGGCGCCGGGGTACTGCACCAGCACGCCCGACAGCGCCCCGTCGGGCAGCCCGTCGTCGAGGTCGGCGACCACCACCTCGATGCCCATCGCCCCGGCCCGGGTGCGGATCAGGTCGATGGTCTGCGGAAGCGCGTCGGCGTCGACCACGAACGGCCCCGCCGCCTTGCGGTTGGCCCGGCGTACCAGCGTCATCGCCTCCGCGGCGGCGGTGCCCTCGTCGAGCAGGGACGCGTTGGCGGTGGGCAGCCCGGTGAGGTCGCCGATCACGGTCTGGAAGTTGAGCAGCGCCTCGAGGCGGCCCTGCGAGATCTCGGGCTGGTACGGCGTGTACGCCGTGTACCAGCTGGGGTCCTCCAGCACGTTGCGCCGGATCACCGGAGGCGTGATCGTGCCGTGGTAGCCCAGCCCGATCATCGCCTCGCGCGGCTGGTTGGCCGCGGCCAGGGCACGCAGCTGGGCGGCCACCGCCTGCTCTGACGCCGCGGCCGGGAGCGCGAGGTCGGCCCCGGCCCGGATCCGCTGCGGCACCGCGGCGGTCATCAGGTCGTCGATGCTGTCGTGGCCCAGCCGGGCCAGCATCGTCGCGACGGCGTCGGCGTCGAGGCCGATGTGCCGCTCCACGAACGGCGCGACGGCGTCGAGGTCGGCAAGGCTCTGGTGGTCGGACACGATGAGGCTCCCGGGGACGAAGGGTCGTTCGGTCGCCTCCCCCTCTGTCGCGGGCCGCGCTCCAGAGTTGCCTGATCCACTCGGTCCTGGCGCCTGAGAGGTTCCGGGGAGGATTTGCCCCTTCGGCGCTCCACCCGGGCCGGTCGGGACCGGTCGGACGAAGTCTCTCCCGAGCGGGATTGACGGCAGAAACAAATCTACCCCATGCCCTGGTGAGGGCATGGGGCAGACGCGGTGCGGAACGTCGGGTGCCGGGCTCAGCCGATCTTGCGAGCGGCGCGGCGGGCGGCGAGCTCGTCGCTGGCCGACGGTGTGGTCGGCTCCTCGGCGGCGCGCTCGCTGGGCAGCGCGGACAGCGTGCCCTCGATCTCGCGCCAGACCCCGCCGATGGCGATGCCGAACACGCCCTGTCCGCCCTGGAGCAGGTCGATCACCTCGTCGTTGCTGGTGCACTCGTAGACCGAGGCGCCGTCGCTCATCAGGGTGACGCGGGTCAGGTCGTCGGTGCCGCGAGTGCGCAGGTGCTGGACCGCGGTGCGGATCTGCTGCAGCGAGATGCCCGCGTCGAGCAGCCGCTTGATCACCTTGAGGATCAGGATGTCGCGAAACGAGTAGAGACGCTGGGTGCCCGAGCCGGTGGCCCCGCGCACGGTGGGCTCGACCAGGCCGGTGCGGGCCCAGTAGTCCAGCTGACGGTAGGTGATGCCGGCGGCGTTGCACGCGGTCGGACCGCGGTAGCCGGTGTCGCTGGGCAACGGGGAGACGTCGTCGGTGAAGAGCAGTCCCTGCTCGTCGGCGAGATCAGCAGCCGCGGTCTGGTCCGGGTCAGCAGCTGGCTGTCCCTTGTCATTCACGTTCACGTCGATCCTCCGTCGATTACTCCGCATGGCGCAACTCCCGGGAGGGAAGCCGTCGGGTTGAGCACAACCACAACGGTGGAGTTACATCGGAGACACTCCAAGGTAAGGCCGGACCCCGAGGTGGTCAACGACGGCGGCGGCGTGTCGCAACCTTCAACCTCAAGATGAGGGTTAGCTTTCCGGGCTCTCCGGTGCCTCGAAGTCCTCAGGGGTGACCTGGTCGAGGAACTCCCGGAACTTCTCCACCTCGTCCTCCTGCTCGGCCGGCGCCTCGAGCCCCACCTCGTCGAGGACCTCCTCGGCGCAGACGATCCGGCTCCCGGTGCGCAGGGCCAGGGCGATCGAGTCCGACGGGCGGGCGCTGACGACCGTGCCGCTGTCGAAGACCAGGTCGGCGTAGAAGACGCCGTCCTTCATCTCCGTGATCCGCACCTCGGTGAGTGCGTGGCCGGTGGCCTCCAGCACGTCCTTCATCAGGTCGTGCGTGAGCGGTCGCGGCGGCACCACGCCCTGCTGGGCGAACGCGATGGCGGTCGCCTCCACGGCACCGATCCAGATCGGCAGGTAGCGGTCGCCCGAGATCTCGCGCAACAGCACGATCGGCTGGTTCGAGGGGGTTTCGACCCGGACTCCGATGACATCTACTTCGCGCACGCCCTCACCCTACTCCGGACCCGAACCGTCGCCACGGTCGCCGGTGGCACCGCTCGCCGGCGCCCGGCGGACCCGTCAGGACGTGCGCAGGCCGGCCTTGACCAGCGTCGCGTGCAGCTTCACCGACAGCGCGGCGATCTCGTTGACCGCCTCGTCGGCCCGGGCGCTCGCACCGGTGTCCCGACTGCGACGCATCGGTGCCACCACCTGCTCCACCAGGCCGACCTCACGGTCGGCGGCGCTCTTGAACGCCCGCAGGTGGCGCGGCTCGAAGCCGAACTCGGCGAGCTCGGCCGCGGTCTTGGCCACCACCAGCGCGTCGGCGTCGTAGTGGCCGGTGCCCGGCCGGGGCTTGATCAGGCCGAAGTTCTCCAGCGCGGCCAGCAGCGCCTCGTCGACCTGCGCAGTCTTGATCAGCTCCTTGCGCGAGAGTCGCAGGTCACCGCGGCGGGCGAAGGACCCCG
>JBBQRV010000025.1:0-24778 GCA_038214475.1 Propionibacteriales bacterium
GCAGACCGAAGGGTCCGTTCACGTTGGGGCCGATGCGGTGCTGCATCCGGGCCACCACCCGGCGCTCGAGCCAGATGTTGAACAGGGTGAGCAGGACCAGCACCACGAAGATCAGCACGGCCTTGATGATGACCAGCCAGACCGGGTCCTTGCCGAACTCGGCCAGGGGGACCTCGGTCGCGAGGACGGACAGCGGGCTCATCACAGGGCTCCCTTCACCGAGACCGAGCTCCCGGGCGAGGCCAGGTCGGCCAGCACCCCGTTGCCGAACGAGTTCGCGGGCACCCAGATCGTGCCGGGTGGCAGGTCGGCCACCACCAGCGGCAGGGTCACCGAGCCGCGGTCACCGGTCAGGGTCACCTCGTCGCCGTCGAGCATCTCGGCGGTCTCGGCGGTGACCCGCGCAACCGGCCGGCGTGCGGTGGCGCGCAGGTTGTCGTCGCCGTCCTGCAGTGAGCCCTGGTCGAGCATCTGCTTCCAGGTGGCCAGCGCCAGCTTGGTCTTGAGCACCTTGCGCTCGACCCGCTTCGGGGCCGGGGCGGGGGCCAGCCGCTCGCCGTCCCACGGCCCGACGGCCTCCATCTCGGTCCGGGCCTGGGCGGAGGTGCGGAAGCCGAGCGTGCTGCCCGACTCCTCGGCGATGCCGGCCAGGATCCGCAGGTCGGGCAGCGAGGTGGGGCTCTCGAAGACCGCCTCGAAGGGCCGCGGGCGACCCTCCCAGTTGACGAAGGTGCCGGCCTTGTCGGACACCGGGGCGACCGGGAAGACCACGTCGGCGGCCCGGGTCAGATCGGTCTCGCGCAGCTCGAGGCTGACCACGAACGCGGCCGCCTCCACCGCGGCCCGGGCGGCAGCAGGGTCGGCGAGGTCGTCGGGATCGACGCCACCCACGACCAGGCCGCGCAGCTCACCGGAGGTGAGCGCGGCCAGGATCTGCTCGGCGTCGCGGCCGGGTCGCTCCGGGAGCGAGTCGACACCCCAGGCGGTGGCGGCGTCGACCCGGGCAGCCGGGTCGGCCACCGGGCGGCCGCCGGGCAGCAGCCCCGGGAGGCAACCGGTCTCGACGGCACCGCGGTCGCCGGCACGGCGGGGCACCCAGGCCAGCCGGGCGCCGGTGGTGCGCGCCAGCTGGGCGGCCGCGCTCAGCGCGCCGGGCACGGTGGCCAGTCGCTCGCCGACCAGGATCACGCCGCCGGCGTCGAGGCCGACCTCGCTGTGGTCGCCGAGGGCGTCGAGTGCGGCCGGCTCGTCACCGGGTGCGGTCGCGATCAGGTGGCCGTTCATCTTGTGCAGGCCACGGGTGGTGAACGGCGCCACCGACACCACCCGGGTGCCGTGGCGCGACGCCTTGCGCAGCCTCAGGAAGATCGTGCCGGCCTCGTCCTCGGGCTCCAGCCCGGCCAGCACCACGACGGTGGCCGACTCGAGGTCGGCGTACGAGACCTCGTTGCGCAGCACCACCTCGGCGGCCAGGAAGTCGGCCTCCTCCTGCGACAGCGGGCGGGCCCGGAAGTCGATGTCGTTGGTGCCGAGCACGACCCGCGCGAACTTGCTGTAGGCGTAGGCGTCCTCGGCGGTGAGCCGGCCGCCGGTGAGCACGCCGGCCGGACCGGCTGCGGCCAGGCCGCGGGCGGCCACCGCGAAGGCCTCGGGCCACGACGCCGGGCGAAGCGAGCCGTCGGTGTCGCGCACCAGCGGGTGCGTGAGCCGGTCGGCGGCGGTGGCGTAGTGGAACGCGAAGCGGTCCTTGTCGGTGATCCATTCCTCGTTGACCTCGGGGTCGTTGCCGGCCAGCCGGCGCATCACCTTGCCGCGCCGGTGGTCGACGCGGATCGCGGAGCCACAGGCGTCGTGCTCGGCGACCGCGGGGGTGGAGACGAGGTCGAACGGACGGGAGCGGAAGCGGTACTCGGCGCTGGTGAGCGCCCCGACCGGGCAGATCTGGATGGTGTTGCCGGAGAAGTAGCTCTCGAAGGGCTCCTTCTCGTAGATCCCGACCTGCTGGAGGGCGCCGCGCTCGAGCAGGGCGATGAAGGGGTCGCCGGCGATCTGTTCGGAGAACCGGGTGCAGCGCGCGCACAGCACGCAGCGCTCACGGTCGAGCAGCACCTGCGCGGAGATGTTGATCGGCTTGGGGAAGGTGCGCTTGACGCCGGTGAACCGGCTCTCGCCACGACCGTTGGACATCGCCTGGTTCTGCAGCGGGCACTCGCCGCCCTTGTCGCAGACCGGGCAGTCGAGCGGGTGGTTGATCAGCAGGAACTCCATGATGCCCTGCTGCGCCTTGTCGGCGACGGCACTGGTGGCCTGGGTGTTGACGACCATGCCCTCGGCGACCGGGATCGTGCAGGAGGCCTGCGGCTTGGGCATCGGACGCCCGTTGCCGGCGTCGGGGACGTCGACCAGGCACTGGCGGCAGGCACCGACCGGAGCCAGCAGCGGGTGGTCGCAGAACCGCGGGATCTGCACCCCGACCTGCTCGGCGGCCCGGATGACCAGGGTGTCCTTGGGGACGCTGACCTCGATGCCGTCGATGGTGACGGTGACCAGGTCGCTCTTCTCCACCACCTTCTCGGCCGTCATGCGTGGGCTCCTTCGGTTGCGAAGACGGTGGACGCCGCCGGGTCGAACGGGCAGCCGCCCGTGGTCAGGTGCGCAAGGTACTCCTCGCGGAAGTACTGGATCGACGAGGAGATCGGGCTGGTGGCGCCGTCAGCCAGGGCGCAGAACGAGCGGCCCAGGATGTTGTCGCACTGGTCGAGGAGCAGCTCGAGGTCGGACTCGGTGCCCACGCCGGCCTCGAGCTTGGTGAGCGTCTGCACCAGCCACCAGGTGCCCTCGCGGCACGGGGTGCACTTGCCGCAGGACTCGTGCTTGTAGAACTCGGTCCAGCGCAGCACCGCCCGGAGCACGCAGGTGGTCTCGTCGAAGATCTGCAGCGCCCGGGTGCCGAGCATCGAGCCGGCCGCCGCGACGCCCTCGAAGTCGAGCGGGACGTCGAGGTGCTGGTCGGTGAGCAGTGGGGTGCTGGAGCCGCCCGGCGTCCAGAACTTCAGCTCGTGGCCCTCCCGGATGCCGCCGGCCAGGTCGATCAGCTGGCGCAGGGTGATGCCCAGCGGGGCCTCGTACTGCCCCGGGGACTGCACATGGCCCGAGAGCGAGAAGATGCCGTAGCCGGTGGACTGGCTCTTCTCGTACTTGGTGCCCATGTCGGAGAACCACTCGGCGCCGTTGCTGATGATGCTCGGCACCGAGGCGATCGACTCGACGTTGTTGATCACCGTCGGGCTGGCGTAGAGCCCGGCCACCGCGGGGAACGGCGGGCGCAGCCGGGGTTGGCCGCGGCGGCCCTCGAGGGAGTCGAGCAGCGCGGTCTCCTCGCCACAGATGTAGGCGCCGGCGCCGGCGTGCACGACCAGGTCGAGGTCGTAGCCGGAGCCGTGGATGTCCTTGCCCAGGTGGCCCGCCGCGTAGGCGTCGGCGACGGCCTGCTGGACCCGGCGGATCACGTGCAGCACCTCGCCGCGCACGTAGATGAACGCGTGGTGGGCGCGGATCGCGTAGCTGGAGATGATCACGCCCTCGACCAGGGTGTGCGGGCTGGCCATCAGCAGAGGGGTGTCCTTGCAGGTGCCCGGCTCCGACTCGTCGGCGTTGACCACGAGGTACTTGGGCTTCGGGTTGTCCTGCGGGATGAAGCTCCACTTCATGCCGGTGGGGAAGCCCGCACCGCCACGGCCGCGCAGCCCGCTGTCCTTGACCGCGGCCACCACCTCGTCCTGGGTCATGCCCAGGGCCTTGCGGAGCGCGTCGTACCCGCCGCGCGACTCGTACGCCGCCAGCGTCCAGGACCGTTCCTGGTCCCAGTTGTCACTGAGCACCGGGGTCAGCATGTCCGTCATCAGTTGTTCTCCTCGACCTGGGTCTCGGACTCGGCCCGGGACGTGTCGGCCTGAGCGGCCGCCTCGCCCGCGGTCTCGGCGCCCGAGCCGTCGCCCCGTCCGTGCGCCTGTCCACCGGGCGCGGTCCAACCGCGCTCGCGGGCGATCTTGAGCCCGACGAGTGAGGCCGGGCCGGCGGCCGGGCCCTCGTCGGCACGCCCGTCGGGGAAGCCGGCGAGCACCCGCTCGGCCTCCTTCCACGTGCACAGCCGCGCACCGCGGGTGGAGGTGACCTCGTGGCCGGCCCTCAGGTCGTCGACGACCTGGACGGCGGACTCGGGGGTCTGGTTGTCCATGAACTCCCAGTTGACCATCACCACCGGCGCGTAGTCACACGCGGCGTTGCACTCGACGTGCTCGAGGGTGATCTTGCCGTCGTCAGTGGTCTCGTCGTTGCCGACGTCGAGGTGCTCCTTGAGCCGCTCGAAGATCTGGTCGCCGCCCATCACCGCGCAGAGCGTGTTGGTGCACACCCCGACGTGGTAGTCGCCCACCGGACGGCGCTTGTACATCGTGTAGAAGGTGGCCACCCCGCTGACCTCGGCCGCGCTGAGGCCGAGGATGTCGGCGCACGCCTCGATGCCCTCGGACGTCACCCGGCCCGACACCGACTGCACCAGGTGCAGCATCGGCAGCAGCCCGGAGCGGGCCTCGGGGTAGCGCGCGGCGATCTCGCGCAGCTCCGCGTACGTGGACTCTCCCAGCTGGGACGTGGTCACCGGTCAACGCCTCCCATCACGGGGTCGAGGGATGCGATCGCGACGATCACGTCGGCCACCTGGCCGCCTTCGGCCATCACGCTGGTGGCCTGCAGGTTGGTGAACGACGGGTCGCGGAAGTGGGCCCGGAAGGGCCGGGTGCCGCCGTCGGAGACGACGTGGGCGCCCAGCTCGCCGCGGGGCGACTCGATGGGCACGTAGGCCTGGCCGGGCGGCACCCGGAAGCCCTCCGTCACCAGCTTGAAGTGGTGGATCAGGCCCTCCATGGACTCGCCCATGATGTGCTTGATGTGGTCGAGGCTGTTGCCCATGCCGTCGCTGCCGATGGCCAGCTGGCTGGGCCAGGCGATCTTCTTGTCCGACACCATCACCGGCGCGCCCTCGAGTCCCGCCAGCCGGTCGGCGCACTGCTCGACCAGCTTCAGCGACTCGTGCATCTCCGCCAGCCGGATCCGGAACCGGCCGTAGGCGTCGGCGGTGTCCCAGGTCTGGACCTCGAAGTCGTAGTCCTGGTAGCCGGAGTAGGGCTGGGTCTTGCGCAGGTCCCACGGGTAGCCGGTGCTGCGCAGCACCGGGCCGGTGAGGCCGAGCGCCATGCAGCCGGCCAGGTCGAAGTGACCGATGCCCTCGAGGCGGGCCTTGAAGATCGGGTTGGCGTTGCAGAGGTCGGCGTACTCCTTGAGGCGCTTGCTCATCAGCTTGAGGAAGCTGCGGATCTCGTCGAGCGCACCGGGCGGGAGGTCCTGCGCGACGCCACCGGGGCGGATGAACGCGTGGTTCATCCGCAGGCCGGTGATCAGCTCGAACAGGTCGAGCACCAGCTCGCGCTCGCGGAAGCCGATGGTCATCACGGTCAGCGCGCCGATCTCCATGCCGCCGGTGGCGATGCAGACCAGGTGCGAAGAGATCCGGTTCAGCTCGGAGAGCAGCACCCGCATGACCTGCGCCTTCTCGGGCACGTCGTCCTCGATGTCGAGCAGCTTCTCCACGCCCAGGCAGTAGGTGAGCTCGTTGTGGAAGGGGCTCAGGTAGTCCATCCGGGTGCAGAAGGTGACGCCCTGCACCCAGGAGCGGTACTCCATGTTCTTCTCGATGCCGGTGTGCAGGTAGCCGATGCCGCAGCGGGCCTCGGTGACCGTCTCGCCGTCGAGCTCGAGGATCAGGCGGAGCACCCCGTGGGTCGAGGGGTGCTGGGGGCCCATGTTGACCACGACCCGCTCGTCGGACTCCTCGGCGATGCCCGAGACGATGCTGTCCCAGTCCTGCCCGGTGACGGTGAAGACGCGGCCCTGGGTGGTCTCCGAGGCGCCTGCGTACATGTCTTCGTTGGTGGCAGTCATCAGTTGTACGACCTCCGCTGGTCCGGCGGCGGGATGGTACCGCCCTTGTACTCCACGGGAATCCCGCCCAAGGGGTAGTCCTTGCGCTGGGGGTGGCCCGGCCAGTCGTCGGGCATCAGGACGCGGGTGAGCGCCGGGTGGCCGTCGAACACGATCCCGAAGAAGTCCCAGGTCTCGCGCTCGTGCCAGTCGTTGGTCGGGTAGATCCCGACGATGCTCGGGATGTGCGGGTCGGCGTCGGGGCAGGCGACCTCGAGGCGGATCCGGCGGTTGTGCGTCATCGAGAGCAGGTGGTAGACCGCGTGCAGCTCGCGGCCGGTGTCGTCGGGGTAGTGCACCCCGCTCACCCCGGCGCAGAACTCGAAGCGCAGCTCCGGGTCGTCGCGCAGCGTGGTCGCCACCGCCGGCAGGTCCTCACGGCGCACGTGGAAGGTGATCTCGCCGCGGTGCAGCACCACCTTCTCCAGACCGCCGGTGGTCTCGAGCGCGTCGGCGACCTGGTCGTGCCAGCCGCCGAAGGGCCGGGTGGCCGCGCCGGGGAACTCGACCGGCTTCACCAGACCGCCGTACCCGGAGGTGTCGCCGGTGCCGCGGACGCCGAACATCCCGGTGCGTACGCCGACCTGCTCGACCTGACCGGACTCGCGGGCCAGCTCGGGGCTGGGGGGCACGTTCTCCGGGGACTGCTCGACCGCGGGCTTCTCGACCAGCTTGTCCTGCTTCTCGTCGCTCATCGCAGCTGGCCCTTCATCGCCGACGTCGGCAGCGCGCTGAGCGCCTCGGTCTCGAGCTCCTTGATCTGCGCGGCCCGGTTGGCGCCGAGCTTGGTGGCCTGCACCTGGTCGTGGAGCTTCAGGATCGCGTCGATGAGCATCTCCGGGCGGGGCGGGCAGCCGGGGAGGTACATGTCGACGGGGACGACGTGGTCGACGCCCTGGACGATCGCGTAGTTGTTGAACATGCCGCCGGAGCTGGCACAGACGCCCATCGCGAGCACGTACTTCGGCTCGGCCATCTGGTCGTAGATCTGGCGAAGCACGGGGGCCATCTTCTGGCTCACCCGACCGGCGACGATCATCAGGTCGGCCTGCCGGGGGCTGGCCCGGAAGACCTCCATGCCGAAGCGGGCCAGGTCGTACTTGGGGCCGCCCGAGGTCATCATCTCGATCGCGCAGCAGGCCAGCCCGAACGTGGCCGGCCAGAAGGACGCCTTGCGCATGTAGCCGGCGACGCCCTCGACGGTCGTCAGCAGGACGCCGCTGGGGAGCTTCTCTTCGATTCCCACGTGTGTGTGCCTCTCAGTCCCAGTCCAGTCCGCCGCGACGCCACACATAGGCGTAGGCGACGAAGACGGTGGCGATGAAGATGACCATCTCGACGAGGCCGAAGAACTTCATCGCGTCGAAGTGCACGGCCCACGGGTAGAGGAAGACGATCTCGATGTCGAAGACGATGAACATCATCGCGGTGATGAAGTACTTGATCGGGAAGCGTCCACCGCCGAGCGGCTGCGGGGTCGGCTCGATCCCGCACTCGTAGGAGTCGAGCTTCGCGCGGTTGTAGCGCTTGGGCCCGGTGAGCGTGCTCACCCCGACGGAGAAGATCGCAAAGCCCGCCGCCAGGATGGCCAGCGCCAGGACCGGTGTGTAGAGCTCCATCTCCCTCTCCTCTTCGTCGTGGCTCGGCGGGCGTCAGGCCCGGGGAGCTACCTTGCTCAGCCCGTTGATGACGCGATCCATCGCGTCACCGTCCCGGGGGTCGGTCAGGTTCGCCATCAGCTTCAGCATGAAGCGCATCAGCGTCGGGCGCGGCAGGCCGTACCTGGTGGCCTGTCGCATGAACATGGGGTTGCCGATCATCTTGGCGAAGACACGGCCCAACGTGAAGTACCCGCCGTACGCCTCACCGACGTGGGCAGCGTAGCCGTGCAGCACCCGCTCCCGACCAGCACCCTCGGGGCGGCTCAGTGCCTGGACGATCGTCTCGGCCGCGGCGTGCCCGGCTTCGAGGGCGTAGTCGATGCCCTCGCCGTTGAACGGGTTGGTCATCCCGCCCGAGTCGCCGACCAGCAGCATCCCGCGCGCGTAGTGCGGCTTGCGGTTGAACGCCATCGGCAGCGCCGCGGAACCGACCTTTCCGACCAGGTTGGTGTCGTCGCGGAAGCCCCACTCCTCGGGGGTGTTGGCCAGCCAACGGCTCAGGCTCTCGCGGTAGTTGACGTCCTGGAAGCCCTTGCTGCTGTTGAGCAGGCCCATGCCGACGTTGGCGGTGCCGTCGCCGACCGCGAAGATCCAGCCGTAGCCGGGCAGCAGGTCGCTCTTGCCGGGCTCGCCGGTCCAGAGCTCCAGCCACGACTCCATCCACTCGTCCTGGTGGCGGGGCGTCTCGTAGTAGGCGCGTACGGCGACCGCCATCGGCCGGTTCTCGCGGCGCTCGATGCCCAGCGCGGTGGCCATCCGGGCACTCACGCCGTCGGCCGCGATCACGATCGGGGCGGAGTAGGTGACCTCGTCACCGACCCGCCGGCCCCGCTCGTCGACGGCGCGGGCGGTGACGCCGACGACCCGGCCGGTGCGGTCGTCGAGGACCGGGCCGGTCACGTTGGTGCGCTCGAGCAGCCGGGCGCCGGCCTTCTGCGCGTGCCGGGCCAGGATCTCGTCGAGCTCCATCCGGGTGCGGACCATGCCGTAGGCGGGGAAGCTGGCCAGGTCGGGCCAGGGCAGCTCGAGGCGGTGCCCGGCGCCGACGATGCGCAGCCCCTTGTTCTTCTGCCAACCCGGCTCGTCGAGGTCGAGGCCCATCGCGATCAGCTGCCGGACCGCACGCGGGGTGAGGCCGTCGCCGCAGATCTTGTCGCGCGGGAACGCCGACTTCTCCAGCAGCAGGACGTCGACCCCGGCGCCGGCCAGGTGGTAGGCGGCGCTCGCACCGGCAGGTCCTGCGCCAACGACGATGACGTCGGCCTGCCGCTCGTCCGCGGGGGTCCGACTCATCGCACTTCCTTCCCTTTGCCGCCCGTCATGTGATCTTGTGAACGAGTTCACATGAGGTGCGGGCCACAGTCTAGGACTCGACAGGCTTCTGCGCGAACGGGGTCACCCGCTACGCCGTCGCCCGGTGCAGGGCGACGATGCCACCGCTCAGGTTGCGCACCTCCACGTCGCGCCAGCCCGCCTCCGCGACCAGCGCGGCCAGGCCCTGCTGGTCGGGCCAGGCCCGGATCGACTCCGCCAGGTAGACGTAGGCGTCCGGCGCCGAGGACACCGAGCGGGCGATCGTGGGGAGCGCCTTCATCAGGTACTCCAGGTAGACGGTGCGGAAGGCCGCGTTGGTCGGCGAGCTGAACTCGCAGACCACCAGCCGGCCGCCGGGACGGGTCACCCGGCGCATCTCACGCAGTCCGGCCGACGGGTCGACGATGTTGCGCAGCCCGAAGGAGATGGTCACCACGTCGAAGGTGTCGTCGGCGAAGGGCAGCCGGGTGCCGTCGCCGGCCACGAACGGCAGGGCGCCGCGGGCCTTCTTGCCCACCTGGAGCATGCCTACGGAGAAGTCGCAGGGCACCACGGTCGCGCCCCGGTCTGCGAACGGCTGGCTCGACGTGCCGGTGCCGGCCGCGAGGTCGAGCACCACGTCACCGCGCTCCGGCGCGACCGCGTCGATCACCTCACGCCGCCAGCGCCGGTCCTGCCCGAGGGAGAGCACGTCGTTGGTGACGTCGTAGCGCTTGGCGACGGCGTCGAACATCCGGCGTACGTCGGTCGGCTGCTTGTCGAGTTCTGCACGGGGCACGTGCCGAGCCTAGTCGGGGCCGACCCGGGGCGGACATGGGCCCGACCCGCGAACCAGACGCAACCAAATGCCGACGATCGGCGTCCTTCTCAGTGACACTGGTCCGACCTCAACTTCCCCGGGGGGACACATGAAGCTGCTCAAGACCCTGCTCCTCACGGTGCTGCTCGTCGGCCTGCTCGCCGGCGCGGCATTCGGTGGCGCCCGGCTCCTGGCCGGCGACGACTCCGGCACACCCGCCGCGGCACCCTCCTCGCCGGACTCGCCGGGCGCGACCGGCACACCCGCACCCTCGCCCTCGGCGCCGGTCGCGGACCCCTCGCCGACCGTGCCGACGCAGACGCCCACCCCGACGCCCACCCCGACGCCACCGGTGCTCGCGCCAGGCGCCGACGGTGGGCAGGTGCGCGAGCTGCAGGCCCGGCTGCACCAGCTGGCCTGGCTGCCCGAGCTCACCACCGGCTCCTACGACGCCGAGACCAAGGCTGCCGTCGCCGGCTTCCAGGGCAAGCGCGGGCTGCGCGAGAGCGGCACCGTCGACGCCCGCACCTGGCGGCGGCTGCTCGCGATGACCGACGACCCCACCCACGACCAGATGTTCAACGTGCTGCACGCCGGCCCGGCGCTGCTCGCCGCCGGCGGCGAGGGTGACCACGTGCGCAGCCTGCAGGCCCGACTGAAGCAGATCGCGTGGTACTTCGGCGACGTCACCGGCAGCTACGACGCCGCCACCGTCGAGGCGGTGCGCGGCTTCCAGGCCAAGCGGGAGATCCCGGTCAACGGCGAGGTCGACCAGCGCACCATGGACCGGCTGGTCGCGATGACCGCCGAGCCCAGCCACGACGCGATGTACAACATCGAGCCGCAACCGGGCGCCCTCGACTCCCGGTGCACCACCGGTCGCGCCCTGTGCATCGACAAGTCCAGCCAGACCGTGCGCTGGGTGGTCGACGGCAAGGTGCTCAAGACCATGGACGTGCGGTTCGGGGCGTCGTACAGCCCGACTCGTGAGGGTCTCTTCCACGTCTCGACCATGGACGCCGACCACGTGTCGCACCTCTACGGCTCCGCGATGCCCTACTCGATGTTCTTCTCCGGCGGCCAGGCCGTGCACTACTCCTCGGACTTCGCCTCCCGCGGGTACGCCGGCGCCTCGCACGGCTGTGTCAACGTGCGCGACTACGACGGCATCGCCTGGCTGTTCGGGCAGGTCCACACCGGGGACAAGGTCGTCGTCTACTGGTCGTGACAGGAGGCTGCGGACCGGGGCGTATTCTTTGCCCTCGTGACCTCAGGTGCGACCGCCGACGACCCCTTCGTCGTCCACACGACCACCCTCGCGTCACCCGCCGACAACCTGCTCGACCTGCTTCCGGCCGACGCCCCGGTCACCTGGCTACGGCGCGGTGACGGCCTCGTCGGCTGGGGAGTGGCCGCGCTGATCCGGACCTCCGGACCGACGCGGTTCTCCGACGCCGCCAAGTGGTGGAGCGAGCTGGTCGCCCGCGCCCACGTCACCGACGAGGTGCACGAGCCGGGCAGCGGTCCGGTCTGCTTCGGCAGCTTCGCGTTCTCCGACGAGCCCGGTGACTCCGTGCTCGTGGTGCCGCGGGTGGTGCTCGGTCGCCGCGGTGACGTGACCTGGCTGACGACCTGCGGCCCCGGTGGGCTCGGTGGGCTCGCGGGCCAGGTGGACCGCCTCGACGCCGCCGACCTCCGCGTGCAGGACACGCCGGCAGCGCCCGCGGTGAGCTTCGCCGACGGCGCCCGCAACGGCGAGGAGTGGATGACCGTCGTCGCCGACGCGGTGGCCCGGATCGACGCCGGCGACCTGGAGAAGGTGGTGTTGGCCCGCGACCTGATCGCCACCGCCGACGGCCGCGTCGACGTGCGGTGGCCGCTGCGCCGACTGGCCGCGTCGTACCCCATGTGCTGGACCTTCCACGTCGACGGCATGTTCGGCGCCACCCCGGAGATGCTGGTGCGCCGCGAGCGCGGCCTGGTCACCTCGCGGGTGCTGGCCGGCACCATCCGGCGCACCGGCGACGACGAGCACGACCTGGCCCTGGCCGGGGCGCTGGCCCGGTCGTCGAAGGACCTCGAGGAGCACGAGTACGCCGTCCGCTCGGTCGCCGAGGCACTCGAGCCGCACTGCTCGGGCATGAACGTGCCCGACTCCCCCTTCGTCCTTCACCTGCCGAACGTGATGCACCTGGCCACCGACGTGGCCGGCGTGGTGCACGACGCGGAGACGGTCTCGTCGCTGCAGCTCGCCGAGGCGCTGCACCCCTCGGCCGCCGTGGGCGGCACCCCGACCCCTGCGGCGGTGCAGCTGATCACCGAGATCGAGGGCATGGACCGCGGCCGCTATGCGGGCCCGGTCGGCTGGATGGACTCCACCGGCGACGGCGAGTGGGGCATCGCGCTGCGCTCGGCCGCGGTCGACGGTGACACGGTGCGGCTGTTCGCGGGCTGCGGGATCGTCTCCGACTCCGACCCGGAGGCCGAGCTGGCCGAGGCCCAGGCGAAGTTCGTGCCGGTGCGCGACGCCCTCGAGGGTGCCTGACCACCTGCGCGTAGCCTCACCGGATGACCTCCTCGGTGACCGTCCCCGGACTCGTGCTGACCGACCACCTGCTCGACCTGCCGCTGGACCACGACGACCCCGGTGGGCCGACGATCGAGGTCTTCGCGCGTGTGGTGGCCGCGCCCGACGGACGCGAGCGGCCGTTCCTGGTCTTCCTCCAGGGCGGGCCCGGCCAGGAAGCCCCGCGTCCGGTGGGGCGGCCGGCGTCCCCGCCCTGGCTCGGTCGGGCGCTGCGCGACTACCGGGTGCTGATGCTCGACCAGCGCGGGACGGGCCGCTCCACGCCCTACGGCACCCGGGTGGCTGGCACGAGTGCCGACCCGGTGGCGGACGCGGCCTACCTCACGCACTTCCGCGCCGACGCCATCGTCCGCGACGCGGAGGCCTTCCGGGAGCACCTCGGCGTGCGGCGCTGGAGCGTGCTGGGCCAGTCCTTCGGCGGGTTCTGCGCGCTCCACTACCTGAGCACCGCGGCCGACAGCCTGCGCGAGGCGTTCTTCACCGGCGGCCTGCCGCCCGTGGGCCGGCCCGCCGACGAGGTGTACGCCGCGACGTACGCCACCATGCGCCGGCTGAACGACTCCTACCACCGCCGCTTCCCCGACGACCGCGACCGGCTGCGCCGGGCGCTGGACCTGTGTGCCGCCGGTGAGGTGCGCACACCCGCGGGCGGCCCGGTCACCCCACGGCTGCTGCGCAGCATCGGCAACCAGCTCGGCATGGACGGCGGCGCCGAGCTGGTGCACTACCTGCTCGAGCGCGACCCCCGCTCCCCCGCCTTCGGGCCCGACCTCGCCGCGATGCTCCCCTTCGGTGGCCGCAACCCGCTCTACGCGGTCATCCACGAGTCCAGCTACGCCGACGGGCTGCGCACCGGCTGGTCCGCCCAGCGGACCTGCCCCGACGACTTCCGCGACGGCTCACTGCTGCTCACCGGCGAGCACCTGTTCCCGTGGCACTTCGAGGACGCCGCCGACCTGGCGCCGTACGCAGCGGTGGCGGGGCTGGTCGCGGAGCACGACTGGCCCCGGCTCTACGACGCCGACGTGCTGGCCTCCGTCGACGTGCCGTGCGCGGCGACGATCTACGCCGGCGACCCGTTCGTCGACCGGGTCTTCTCGGAGGAGACGGCGGCGCTGCTGCCGGGGATGCGCCCCTGGCTCACCGACGAGTACCTCCACAACGGCCTGCGCAGCGATGGCGACCGGGTGCTCGACCGGCTGATCGGCCTGGCCCGCGGCACCGTCTGACGGCCCTCAGCGGGGGCGGGCCGCGCGCCGCCGCACCAGCGCCACCGCGACCAGGCAGACGCCCGGGAGCAGGTCGGCCACGGTCAGCCCGTTGTCCGGGGTCACCGTGAGCAGCACCGGGCCCTCCAGGGCGGCGTTGAGCACCCACCACGCGGCGGCGGCCAGCACCCACCCGACCCGGGTGAGCAGCGCCGGCCGGAGCGCCACGGCGGCGGTGGCGAGCAGCAGTGCGGCGAACGCACCCAGCGCGGCCGGCAGCTCGTAGGCGTGCGACACCGGCTAGAGGTCCTCGCCGTCGGCGAGCCGCAGCCAGGACTGCCCGGTCTGGTCGAGGAAGTGGTGCATGTGGTGCTCGAGGATGTCGTGGGCGGCCTCGGTGTAGATCCGGTCGTGGATGGCGACGTTGACCGGCGCCTTGACCGCGCGCACGAAGTCGACCGCCTCGGAGGCCTTCAGCCACGGGGCGCTCGCGGGGGCACACAGCACGTCGATCGCGACGCCGGGCAGCTCCAGGGCGTCGCCGGGGTGGAAGACGACCTGGTCGCCGACCGTGATGAGGTATCCCGAGTTGTGCACCCGCACGAACTCCGGGTGGATCACGGCATGCATCTCGCCGACCGCCTGCACCGGCAGGCCGACGTCGACGGCACCACCGACAGGGATCACGCTGACCCGCTCCAGCACGTCGGGTGCCTCCGCGGCGATCTGGTCGCGGACCGCGGCGATGGTGTGGATCGGCGCGGCGGTGCGGCGCAGCAGCTCGGCGTCCCAGTGGTCGTAGTGCTCGTGGGTGATCAGCACCGCGTCGGCGCCGTCGACCGCCTCCGCGTCGGTGAACATCCCCGGGTCGAGCACCAGGGTGTGCCCGTCGTGCTCGATCCGTACGCAGGCGTGGCCGAACTTGGTGAGCCTCATGTCCGCCAGCCTAGTGGCCCCGCCGCAATGATCGAGGGGTCCCGATTCGCCCGGGAGGGTGCAGAATCACCTCCGTGGGCACCCCCCTGAGCACTCCCGACGTGCGCGTGCGGCGCGCCGTACCGGACGACGCCGAGGCGTTGACCGCGCTGCACATCGACTGCTGGGACGAGGCGTACGCCGGCCTGATGCCGCCGGAGGTCCTGGCGGCCCGACGCGAGGACCTGCCGGCCCAGATCGCCCGCCGACGGGCGTCGCTGGACCGCTCGGCCGACACCCTGGTGGCCGACCACGACGGCTGGCTGGTGGGCTTCGTGAATGCGGGCAGGGGTCGCGATGAGGACCTCGACCTGGACCTCGAGGTGAAGGCGCTCTACGTGCGCGCCGCGCACTGGGGTACCGGAGTGGGGCACCGGCTGCTGACGGAATCGGTGGGCGGGCTGGCCTGTTACCTCTGGGTGCTGGAGGGCAACGACCGGGCGATGGCGTTCTACGAGGAGCACGGCTTCGCCCCGGACGGAAGTGCTCTGGACGAACCCGAGGGCCGCCATGTCCGGATGGTCCGCCACGAGAGGACGACCCCATGACGCTGCCCCCGACCCTGCTGGCACTCACCGGGAGCACCGGCGCGCTCGGCGGGCTGGTCGCCCCCACCCTGGCCGACCTCCGGCCCCGGCTGCTGGTCCGTGACGTCACCCGCGCGCCCGAGCTGCCCGGCGCCGAGGTGCGCACGGTGACCTACGCCGACGCGGACGCCTCGCGGGCGGCCCTGGCCGGGGTGCACACCCTCTTCATGGTGTCGGCCGCCGAGGCCGAGGACCGTCGTGACCAGCACCGCACCTTCATCGAGGCGGCAGCCGACGCCGGGGTGCGCCACCTCGTCTACACGTCCTTCGCCGGGGCATCCCCCGAGGCCACCTTCACGCTGGGCCGCGACCACGCCGCGGCCGAGGACGCGATCCGCGACAGTGGCATGGCCTGGACGTTCCTGCGCGACAACTTCTACGCCGACCTGCTCCCGCTCTTCGCCGACGCCGACGGCGTGATCAGGGGACCGGCCGGCGAGGGCCGGGTGGCCGCCGTCGGCCGTGCCGACGTCGCAGCGGTGGCCGCCGTGGTGCTCCGCGACCCAGCGGCGCACGCGGGAGCGACGTACACGCTCACCGGCCCCGAGGCGCTCACCCTGGCCGAGATCGCGCAGCGGGCCGGGGCGGTCACCGGCCGGGCCCTGCGGTTCGCGGACGAGAGCGTCGAGGACGCCTACGCCTGGCGCGCCGAGCAGTACGGCGCCGCCCGCTGGCAGCTGGACGCCTGGGTGAGCACCTACACCGCGATCCGCGACGGCTCGGTGGCTGCCGTCAGCGACGACGTGCGCCGGGTGACCGGGCGGCCGGCGCGCACCCTGGAGCAGGTGCTGCTCAACCAGTGAGGTGGTGCACGTAGCACCAGCGCCAGTCCTCGCCCGGTTCGGCCGACTGCATCACCGGGTGGCCGGTCTCGTGGAAGTGCTCGGTGGCGTGCTGGCCGACCGAGCTGTCGCAGCAGGCCTGGTTGCCGCAGGTCAGGCACTGCCGCAGCGCCACCCAGTGCAGGCCCTCGGCCACGCACGCCGCACAGCGCTCGGCCTCGGTCTCGACCGCGGGAGCCTCCGCCAGATGGTCGCACTGGTCGCCGACGACGCGGGCCTGCGCGGAGGTGCGCAGGTCGGCGCGCTCCTCCTCGGCCACGTCGAGCATCGACTCCTCGATGTCGAGCATGCCCAGCACGTCGGCCACCACCTCCGAGGCGACCGAGCCGCTGGACCGGATCTCCAGCACCCGCGCCCGTTCGATCGCGATCATCTCCAGCCGGGTCTCGGAGTAGCGGTCGCTGGGTGACTGCTGGTCGGAGACCGTGGCGAGCCGCTCCCAGGCCGCGAAGTTGCGCTGGTCGATGCGCTGGCGGATCAGCTCGTCGACGCCGTACGGGTCGTCGCGCTCCAGGGAGTCGAGGTGCTTCAGGCTGGCCTTGGTGGCCTGCTGGAGCAGGGTGGCCCGCGCCAGCGCGTCGTCGGCGGGGTCGGGTGCGGGCACCTTCAGCCAGCGGGCCAGCAGCGGCAGGGTCAGGCCCTGCAGGAACAGGGTGCCGGCCACCACCGTGAACGCGACCAGCAGCAGGATCTCGCGGTGCGGGGTGTCCTCGGGGATGACGAACGCGGCGGCCAGCGTGACCACGCCCCGCATGCCCGCCCAGCCGACGATGAAGGTGTAGCTGACCGGAGGCCGTCGGCTCGAGCCGCGGTCGGGCCGGGGCCGCACGATCAGGTAGCGCACCGGGAACACCCACACCAGGCGCAGCACGATCACCGCGAGCAGGGCACCGAGGCAGACCGCCGCGATCCGGCCGAACGACAGCTCGCTGGCGGCCACGTCGGAGAGGATCCAGTTGGCCTGGAGGCCGATCAGCAGGAAGACGGTGTTCTCCAGGACGTAGGCGATGGTGCGCCAGTTCATCCGCTCCGAGATCCGCGACTGCGCGGTCTGCAGCACCGGGGCCTTGTGGCCGAGCAGCAGGCCGCTGATCACCACCGCGATCACCCCGGAGGCGTTCAGCTCCTCGGCGAGCAGGTACGCCGCGAACGGCACCACCAGCGAGATCGCGGTGTCGAGCAGTGGGTCGGTGATCCGCTTGCGCAGCCGGGCCACCAACAGGAAGCCGAACACCCCGACGGCGACACCGCCCCCGGCCGCGACCACGAAGTCGACGCCGATCCGCCACAGCTCGAAGGTGCCCAGACTGGCCGCGATCGCGGTACGCAGCGACACCAGCGCGGTCGCGTCGTTGAGCAGCGACTCGCCCTCGAGGATGGTCACGATCCGGCGGGGCAGGCCGATGCGACGGGCGATCGCGGTGGCCGCCACCGCGTCGGGCGGTGCCACCACGGCCCCGATCGCCAGCGCCACCGCCCAGGACACGCCGGGCAGCAGGGCGTGCACGACCGCCCCGACACCGAAGGTGGTGAAGACCACCAGGCCCACCGAGAGCAGCAGGATCGGGCGCCGGTTGGCGTTGAAGTCGACCAGCGAGGTCTGGATCGCGGTCGCGTAGAGCAGCGGCGGCAGCAGGCCCAGCAGCACCACCTCGGACTCGAGGTGGATCACCGGCACGAAGGGCAGGTAGGACCCGCCCACCCCCGCGACGATCAGGAGCAGCGGCGCGGGCAGGTCCAGGCGGGTGGCCAGCGCGGTGACGGTGAGCACGGCCACGGCCAGGGCGACGAGCAGCAGGGCGATCTCCACCCCGCCATTGTGGCGGGTCGCGCCACCCCGCAGGGCCGGCCGCTCGTCAGCCGGGCTGGCTGTCCGGTTGGGCCACCCATCGCATCGGGTCGCCCCACCCCAGGTCGTCGACCCCGTGTCGGCCCAGGGCGAGGGCCACCAGGGTCCGCCGGTGCGCCGCGAAGGTGAGCACGTGGGCGATCATCCCGCCGTAGCTGAACACCTCGGGCGGGTCGCACAGGGCGTCGACGAACGTGTCGTCGAGCCGGTCCTGCTCGACCACCTCGTGCACGTGCCCGAGGTAGACCGGGGCCTCGGCCGCCAGCCGCCGGCGCAGGCCGGTCAGCGACTCGTGCTCCTCGACCGACCAGTCGTAGTCACGCCCGGCCATCGCGGCGTTCCACATGCCCATCTGGCCGACGAGGCGCGACAGCAGCGACCGGATCGTCTGCTGGTCGTCGTCGACGTCGAGCACGATCGGCTGGTCGAGCTGGGCGTCGGTGAGCCGGGACGCGACCCGGACCATCTCGCCGGTCAGCCACACGTGGTGCTCGACCATCTTCGTCATCAGCTGCATGGCACTCACCTTGTCTCGGGCCGGCAGCCGCAGCCCCGCCGGCGGATGGAAGTGGACGCCGCTGGGGGCGTCGAGCTGGAGCCGGCCGGGCCGGGCCCGCCAGCTGCTGGGCGGCACGCCGTACGCCTTGGCGAAGGCGCGGGTGAACGCCTCGTGCGAGCCGTAGCCGGCGTCGGTGGCGACGTCGATCAGCGGTGCGCGCGTGCTGATCAGGCGGTACGCCGCCCGCTCCAGCAGGATCCGGCGACGGAACGCCGCCGGGGGCTCGCCGGCCACGGAGCGGATCATCCGGTCGAAGTGGAACCGGGAGAAGTGCATCCGGGCGGCAAGGCCGGAGCCCGCCAGGTCACCGTCGGCCTCGGCGACCGGCTCCCCCCGCGCCTCGGTGAGCAGGTCGACGAAGTCGGTGAAGGTGTCGCTGGCGACGCTCATGCCCCCATCCTGAGGCGTGGCCCGGCGTCGTCCTTGATCACGCTTGCGCTCAGCCGAGCCGGCCCATGCCCGAGCCGTAGTCGGTGGTGTAGCCCAGGCTGAGCGAGTCGCCGGGCGGCAGCAGCGCCGACGCCGCCTGGGTCATCCGCTCCCCCGGCACGTGCACGCTCACGTGCACCGCCCGGTCGGCCGGGATCTCGAAGGAGACGGTGCCCCACACCACGACGTACTGCCGGCCGTCGATGCCGACGACCGGGGGCACCTTGCCGGTGAGCATGCTGCTGCTGCGCGCGAGGGTCAGCACCAGCAGCCGGCGCGGGCCGGCATGGGCCTCGACGTAGGGGATGGTGCTGGGCGACTGCTGCGGTGACGGGCCGGCGCCCGCCTCCGGCGGGTGGGGCTGGTGGGCGTGCGCCTGCCGTCGGGCCAGGTCCTCGAGGTACTCCCCCATCGGGTCGCTCATGGCGTGATCATCCCCCTCCTGCTCCCAGGGCCCGGATCCGGGCGTCGAGGTCGCGCCGGTCGTCTCGTCGTACGGCGACCTCGACCACCTCGATCCCCCCGGCGGGGCTGGCGAGTGCGTGCTCGAGCTCGGGCAGCGACTCGACGCGCCAGTGCGGCGTGCGGCTGGCGGCACAGACCGCGGCCAGGTCGGCGCCGTGCGGGGTCCCGAAGAGCCGGTCGTAGCGGTCGGCGTACGCCTCGGCGCCCTGCTCGAGCATCGCGAAGATCGCGCCGCCGTCGTCGTTGACCACCACGAGGGTGAGGTCGGGGCGGGGCTCGTAGGGGCCAAGGAGCAGACCGTTCTGGTCGTGAAGGAAGGTCACGTCGCCCATCAGGGCCAGGCTGCGGGTGCTCTCGGCACGCCCCAGCGCGGCGCCGATCGCCGACGACACGGTGCCGTCGATGCCGGCCAGCCCGCGGTTGGCGATCACCTTGCGGCGGGCCCCCACGTCGTAGCGCGGCACCATCAGGTCGAGGTCGCGGATCGGGCTGGACGCCCCCACCACCAGCAGCCCACCGGGGGGCAGGGCACGGGCGACCGCGCCGGCCACCTGGTGCGGGGTCAGCCGACCCTCCGCCGCCAGCAGCGCGTCGAGCCGGCGCCCGGTGTCGCGGTCGGCCTGCCGCCATCGCTCCAGCCAGGTGGGCTCGTCGACGCCCTCGACCGAGGCTCGGGCGAACTCCCGGTCCACGGGGAAGGGCCGGGCCGACCAGGTGCCACGGGCCGGCGCCGACCAGACCTCCACGTCGTTGCGGCCCAGCAGCCGGAGCACCGGTCGCGACAGGGTCGGGTGCCCGAAGACGACGGCGCGCTCGACCTCGGCTCCGAGCTCGCCGTCGAGGAGCAGCCGGTAGGTGCGGATCGCGTGGTCGCCGGTGCGTGAGCCGCTGGAGGGCTCGGCGAGCAGCGGCCAGCCGGCCCGCTCGGCCAGGGTCCGGGCCGGGGGCCCGGCGTCGTCGCCGGCCACCACCACCGTGCGGGGACGGAAGGGGAGCAGCACCGGCTCGCCGCCGCTCCGGCCGGGGCTCCAGTCGGCGCTCGCGCCGGCGTTGGCGGGGGTCCAGCGGTCGTCAGGGAGCAGCGGGTCGTCGAACTGCACGTTGAGGTGCACCGGCCCCGGCCCGGCCGGCAGCCGCACCGGGCTGCCGGCAGCCAGGTCCTGCCAGTCGGCCGCGGCACCGAAGACCGCGACCTGGTCGGTGGTCTGGTTGGCGTTCGTGCCGCGCAGCCGGGCCGGCCGGTCGGCGGTGACCACGAAGAGCCGGACGCCGGCATGGGCGGCCTCCAGCACTGCCGGGTGCAGGTTGGCCACCGCGGTGCCCGACGTGCACACGACGGCTGCCGGAGGCCCGGTCTTCGACAGCCCGAGGGCCACGAAGCCAGCACTGCGCTCGTCGATGCGGGTGTGCAGCCGCAGCGCGCCAGCCACCGCCGCGTCGTACGCCGCGAAGCCCAGGGGGGCGTTGCGCGAGCCCGGCGACAGCACCACATCGCGCACGCCGGCGGCCAGCAGGGCGGAGACGACCTCGCGGGCCAGCAGCGTCGACGGGTTGGTCATGACCGCCGATCCTGCCGCAGCCCTCGCACCTCGGCCAACCGGCGCTCCCAGTGCGCGACCCGGGCCGGGTCGGCGGCCACCTCCGCCAACGCCGCCTCGTCGACGGGTGGCACCCCCGAGCGCAGCACGCCGTCGACCGGCAGCAGCGAGTCGACGACCACGTCGGCGGTGAGCAGCTGGACGGTGGCCAGCCCGCAGGCGTAGGGCAGCTCGGGCAGTGCCGCGGCCAGGGCGACCCCGGCGGCGATCCCCACGGAGGTCTCCAGGGCGCTCGACACCACGACCGGCAGGCCGATGTCCTCGGCGATCCGCAAGCAGGCCCGCACGCCCCCGAGCGGCTGCACCTTCAGCACCGCCACGTCGGCCGCGGCCAGGTCGCGCACCCGGTAGGGGTCCTCGGCGCGCCGGATCGACTCGTCGGCCGCGATCGGTACGTCGACCGCGCGGCGCACCGCCGCGAGGTCCTCCACGCCGGCGCACGGCTGCTCGACGTACTCCAGGCCGTGCGCGGCCCGGTCGAGCGCCCGGATGGCGGCCACGGCGGTGTCGACGTCCCAGCCCCCGTTGGTGTCCACCCGGATCCGGCCGGAGGGGCCGAGAGCGTCCCTGACCGCCTCGACCCGGGCCAGGTCGTCGGCGAGGGTCTGGCCCGGCTCGGCGACCTTGACCTTGGCGGTGCTGCAGCCACCCGCGAGCACGGTCGCGTGTGCGCGGCCGGGGTCGACGGCCGGGACCGTCACGTTGACGGGGATCCGGTCACGGACGGCCCCGGGCCAGTCCCCGGCGGCCGCCTCCTCGGCGCAGCGCAACCAGGGCTCGGCCTCGGCGGCGTCGTACTCCAGGAACGGGCTCCACTCGCCCCAGCCGGCGTCGCCGCGCAGCAGCAGTCCCTCGCGCACCGTGATGCCGCGGAACCGGGTGCGCATCGGGATCGACCAGACGGTGGTCACGACCGCATCCTGACCCGGTCGTGCTTGCCGTTGGCGAGCAGGGGGAGCCTCGCCACGTGCCGCAGCTCGCGTGGTGCCCAGCTGCGCGGCTGGGTGGCACCGACCCAGTCGCGCACGTCGGCGAGGGACACGTCGCCGACCACCCAGGCCACGATCCGGTGGCCCCACTCGTCGTCGGGCACGCCCACGACCGCGGCGTCGTCGATGTCGGGGTGCTCACGCAGCCGCGCCGCCACGGCGGAGGTGGGCACGTTGACCCCGCCGGAGATGACCACGTCGTCGAGGCGGCCGAGCACCCGGAGCGTGCCGTCGACGAGCTCCCCCGTGTCGGCGGTGAGGAACCAGCCGTCGACCAGGGTCTCGGCGGTCAGGTCGGGGTCGCCGTCGTACCCGTCGAAGAGCACCGGCCCGCGGACCGCGACCCGGCCCCGGTCGCCGATCCGCAGCTCCACGCCGGCCAACGGGACGCCGTCGTACACGCAGCCGCCGGCGGTCTCGCTGGAGCCGTAGGTCGTCACCACCCGCACGCCGGCCTCGCGGGCGCGCCGGCGCAGCTCGGGGTCGATGGGTCCGCCGCCGAGCAGCACGGTGTCGTAGCGGCGCAGCCGCGCCGGGTCGTCGTCGAGCAGCCGGTGCAGCTGGGTGGGCACCAGCGACGTGTAGACCGGCACGCCGTCGTCGGGTGCGGTCGTGTCCACGTCGTCGGGGGACAGGATCGGCTCGAGGCCGGCCACCAGGGAGCGGACCAGCACCTGCACCCCGGCGACGTACGTGGGGGGCAGCGCGAGCACCCAGCGGCCCGGGCCGCCCAGGCGCTCGTGGGTGGCCGCGGCCGAGGCCAGCACGGCGGCGCGCGAGAGCAGTACCCGCTTGGGTGCCCCGGTCGAGCCGGAGGTCTCGATCAGCAGCCGGGGCGGTGCGTCGGCCGCCAGCCAGGACCGCAGCGCCTCGACCACCTCGGCGGGCGGGCCGTCCAGACGGAGATGGGTCACCTGACGAACGCTATCCCTGAGTGGAAGACTGGCCCACGATGACCACCCCGACCGAGCTCGCCTGGCACGACGTGCACCACCGCGAGCTGACCGCCCCCGCGCTCTACGAGATCCTGGCCCTGCGCAACCGCGTCTTCGTGGTGGAGCAGGACTGCGCCTACCTCGACGTCGACGGCCTCGACCTGGCCCAGGACACCCGGCACCTGTACGCGGTGCCCGCCGCGCTCCCCGGCAGCGAGCCCGTCGCCTACGCCCGGCTGCTGGGCCCCGACTTCGACCACGACGCCGCCCGCATCGGCCGGGTGATCGTGTCCAGCGATCGGCGCGGCCAACGACTCGGTCAGGAGCTGCTCACCCGGGCGCTGGCGTCCTGCCTGGGGCACTGGCCGGACGCCCCGGTCGGCCTCGCCGCGCAGGCGCACCTGCAGGAGTTCTACGGCAGGGCGGGTTTCGTGCCGGTGAGCGAGCCGTACGACGAGGACGGCATCCCGCACATCGACATGGCCCACCGGCCTGCTTGAATCCTGCGATGGCCACCCCCGCTGACTGGCTCGCCGGAGCCCGCCCCCGCACCCTGCCCGCTGCCGTGGCGCCGGTGCTCGCCGGCACCGCCGTCGCCGCGTTCGTCGGCTCGGGCGTCTGGTGGAAGGCGCTGCTCGCCCTGGTCGTCTCGCTGGCGCTCCAGGTGGGGGTCAACTACGCCAACGACTACTCCGACGGCATCCGCGGCACCGATGCCGAGCGGGTCGGCCCGATGCGACTCGTGGGGTCGGGTGCGGCGACGCCCCGGGCCGTGAAGCGCGCGGCCTTCCTGAGCTTCGGGACGGCCGCGGCGGCCGGGCTGGTGCTCGCGGTGACCACGTCGTGGTGGCTGGTGGCGGTGGGGGTGCTGTGCATCCTGGCGGCCTGGTTCTACACCGGCGGTTCACGGCCCTACGGCTACCTCGGGCTGGGCGAGGTGATGGTCTTCGTGTTCTTCGGGCTGGTCGCGGTGCTCGGCACGACCTACGTGCAGACCGAGTCGTTCGAGTGGCCGGCGCTCTACGCCGGGGTCGGGGTCGGGGCCCTGGCCTGCGCGATCCTGGTGGCCAACAACCTGCGCGACATCCCCACCGACGAGGTGGTCGGCAAGCGCACCCTGGCCGTCGTACTCGGCGCGGAACGCACCCGCGGCCTCTACGCGCTGCTCACCCTCGCCGCGACCCTGGCGGTCGTCGCGGTCGCGGTGAGCACGACCTGGTGGGCGCTGGCCGGGCTGCTGTTCCTGGGCCGGATCGGCGGCGCGGTGCGCACCGTGCTGTCCGGCGCCGCCGGGCCGGCGCTGATCCCGGTGCTCCAGCAGACCGGGGTGGCCCAGCTGGTGTGGGCGGCCGGGGTCGGCGTACCGCTGTTCCTGGCCTGAGTCGGCCTGAGCTGACCTGACGAGCTTCCCTGGCCGCCTGACCGGCGGCGTACGCTGGCGGCATGTGGTTCCTCATCCTGCTGGTCGTCGTTGCCGCCGCGTTCGTCGCCTACAAGTTCCGGGTGCAGATCCTGGCCAAGGTGCTCGGCCAGCCGGAGTCGCGCATCGAGCGCCGGCTCAACCGCGGCAAGCGCTGACGCCCCCCGGTCCGGTGAGCGACCGGGTCACTCCGCGTCCTCACGGGCTTTGCGCTCCTCGAACGCCGCGGTGGCCTGCTCGGCGCGCCGCTGCACCACCTGGGCGAACCGCTCGCGCTGCGCGTTGAGCAGGAAGTACGACCCGATGCCGGACATGATCAGGGCGAGCAGCAGCGCGATCGCGATCGGCACCGAATCACCGATGGCGAGCCAGATCCCGATCACCACGGCCAAGGACGCACCGAAGAGCAGGAACCGCAGGACGGTGTAGATCACGAACTCCTTCACGGCTTCAGGGTAGTTCGGTTGGTCCAGCGCTCTACATTGGAGGGGTGCTCAAGTTCCTCGTCGTCGTGCTGCTGAT
>JBBQRV010000026.1:0-24229 GCA_038214475.1 Propionibacteriales bacterium
GTCCACGGCGGCGCGCACCATCGCCTGCTGTGCCGAGGGCATGCTCTGGAACTGCTGCTCGGAGACCAGCTCGTCGGCGACCGCGGTGCCGTCCCCGTCGAGGAGGGCGTCGGAGCCCTTCATGAACGACGACTGCTGGCCGAAGCCGTCGGCGAGTCCCGAGCGCAGGGCGTTGTACTTCTTCTCGTCGACACTGCTCATCGCGAACATCACGATGAACAGCACCATCAGCAGGGTGAGCATGTCTGCGTAGGTCACCAGCCAGCGCTCGTGGCTCTCGTGCTCCTCCTCCTCGTGAGCCCTGCGGCGCGCCATGGTCAGGCCGCCTGGGCGTCACGCTGCTCGGCCGGCAGCAGCGAGCGCAGCTTCTGGGCCACCAGCCGGGGCGTCGCGCCTGCCTGCAGCGCGGCCACCCCCTCGATGACCAGCTCCATCCGGGCCACCTCGAGCTCGCCGACCCGCTTGAGGCGGGCCGCGATCGGCAGGAACACCACGTTGGCGGTGAGCACGCCCCACAGGGTCGCCACGAACGCCCCGGCGATCAGGTGCCCGAGCTCCTCGGGTCGGGCCAGGTTCTCCAGCACGTGCACCAGGCCCATCACGGTGCCCACGATGCCGATCGTGGGCGCGTACCCGCCGGCCGCGGTGAAGAACTTCGCGGCCTGCTTGGCCTCGGTGGCCTGGGCATGCACCTCGGACTCGAGGATCTCGCGCAGCTCCTCGGGGTCGGTGCCGTCGATCGCGAAGGTCACCGCGCGCACCAGGAACGGGTCGTCGATCTTCTTCAGCGAGTCCTCCAGCGACAGCAGGCCCTCGCGCCGGGCCTGCTCGGCCAGCGAGACGATGGACGGGACCAGGTCGGCGGGGGCGGGTGCCGCGCCGAGGAAGGCGTCCTTGAGTCCGCGCAGCGCCAGCTTGGCGTCGCCGATCGTGCCGCCTGCGAACGAGATCAGTCCGGTGGCGCCGAAGACCAGCAGCATCGGCGCGACGAGCACCAGGCTCATCGGGTCGCCGCCCTCCATGACGTTGGAGACGACGATGATGATCAGTGCGCCGACGACGCCGATCAGGGTAGCCGGATCCATCAGTCCACCGCCCTGACGATCGGGGTGACGGTCGCCGGCGGCTGGTCGCCACCGTGCGAGGGCGCCGGCTCGGGCTCGACGGTGACCTCGAGGAGCGTGCTGAGCGCGATCACCTCGGCGCGGTGGCGTCGTACGGCGGCGACCACCTCGGCCACCGAGTCGGTGACGAGGTACTTCTTGCCGTCGACCAGGGTGATGACCGTGTCCGGGGTGGTGTCGATTCGCTCGATCAGGTCGGCGTTCAGGGCGAAGGCCGAGCCGGAGAGCCGGTTGAGCATGATCATGGGTGCACCGTCCTTGTGCCGTACGCGAGCGCCGTCCGTGGCTGCTCGAGGACCTGATCGGCCGGTCCGGGCCCGACCTGAGGAGTCCTGTCCCCGACATGGCAGGACCCGCCCTCCCGAGCGGGAGGGCGGGTCCGGAGTGCGGTGCGGCCGGGCTCAGCGCTTGATGTTGACCAGGTCCTCGAGCACCTGGTCGGAGGTGGTGATCACCCTCGAGCTGGCCTGGAAGCCACGCTGGGCCAGGATCAGGTTGGTGAACTCGGCGGCCAGGTCGACGTTCGACATCTCCAGGGCGCCGCCCATCAGCGAGCCCCGGCGGCCCTGGCCGCTGACGCCCAGCTGCGCGCCACCGGAGTTGGCCGACTCGCGGTAGTTGGTGTCGCCCACCTTCTCCAGGCCCATCGGGTTGGCGAAGTCGGCGAGCGCCAGCTGTGCGATGTCCTGCTGGGAGCCGTCGGAGAACACTCCGCGCACCTTGCCGTCGGAGCCCACCGTGTACGACGTGAGGTCGACCGTCCCGGTCGCGGGCGGGGCCGCCGGGATGCTGGTGGGCAGCACCACGTCGGTGAGACCACCGGTCGGGGCGCCGGAGGCGTCCAGGGCGTAGCCCTGCACCCGGGCGCCGTCCGGGCTGGCCAGGGTGCCGTTCTCGTCGAACGTGAACGCGCCGGCGCGGCTGTAGAGCTGCTCGGTGCCCTGACGGAGCACGAACATCCCGTCGCCCTGGATCATCAGGTCGGTGGCCCGCCCGGTCATCTGGGCCGAACCCTGGCCGAAGTTGGTGCTGGTCGCGGCGATCTGGACGCCGAGGCCGACCTGGATCGGGTTGGTGCCGGCCCGGCCGGCCCCGGCCCCGGAGGCGCCGGTGAGCATCTGGCTCAGGGTGTCCTGGAAGACCGTGGTGCTGGACTTGAAGCCGATGGGGTTGGCGTTGGCGAGGTGGTTGCCGGTGACATCGAGCATCACCTGGTTGACGCGCAGGCCGCTGATGCCGGCGAAGAGTGAGCGAAGCATGGGGGTTCCTCTCGGGTGGGGGGACTAGCGGGGGGGCGCGAAGGCCCTGGTGGGGGACGTGCTGCCGTCACTGGCGGGCGGGTCGACCGGTGCGGGCGGGGTCGATCCGGGGACGTCGACCGAGGTGACATGGCCCAGCGTCACCCTGGCCCCGTCCACGACCAGCGTCGGTCCGGTGGCGTCGTAGGTGACCGACGAGACCATCCCCGAGATCGAGGCGCCGTCCGCGTCGAGGTAGGTCACCTGCTTGCCCACCAGCCCGCTGGCCCCGAAGGACACCTGGCTGGCCAGCAGCGCGGCGGTCTGGTCGGCGAGGTCCTGCATCTTCTCCAGGCTGGTGAACTGCGCCGACTGCGAGAGGAACTCGCTGGAGTCGGCCGGGTTCATCGGGTCCTGGTAGCGCAGCTGTGCGACCAGGAGCTGCAGGAACATCTCCTTGTCGGCACCGCCTCCTGCGGCCTGGCTCGGCGGCAGGTACATGCCCGCCGCGACCGGCTCGGTGGCCTGGATCGACATGCGTGCTCCTCACATGGTCACGTCGAGACCCGCTGCGCGGGCTCGCGTGACCGTCTCGGTGTGGCGCGACGGGTCCGTCGCGTCGGGGGTGCCGTCCGTGGCGGTGCTGCGGGTGGGTCTGCGCGCCTCGCCGGGGGTGTCCCCGGAGGTGTCACTCCCGGTGTTCCGGGTGCCGGAGTCGGGTGCGCCGCCGGTCAGGTCGAGCCGGCCGGGACGGTCCGTCGGTGGCGGCGCGTCCGGCCGTGAGGACGCGGCGTCGCCGTGCCCGGTCGGGAGGTCGCGCACCAGGACCCGGGCGTCGGGGCTGCCCACCGCCTCCAGCAGCCGCCTCAGCTCGGGAGTGCCGGTCTGCAGGGCGCGACGGGCGTCCCCGCTCGCGGCGAGGGTCACGTGCAGCTCGCCGCGCCGGGTGCTCAGCACCACCCGCACCTCGCCGAGGAACTCGGGCTGGAGACGCAGGGTGACCCGCTTGGGGCCGGTCCCGCTGCCCGCCATCCGGATGACCTCGGGGAAGACCTGCCGGGTCACCGCGGCCGCGGGGCCGGGCGCGTCGGTCACGCCGGCCGGTGCCGCGAGCGGTACGACGGTGGCGGTCCCGGCCACCGCGCCGGCGCCGCTGCCGGGTGCCGTGGTGGCCGCGGTCTGGCTGGTGGTCTGGCTGGCATTCGTGGAAGCGGTCGACGGCGCCGCACCGGGGTCGGCGAGGGCGCTCGGTGTCCCTGGTGCAGCTGGTGCAGCTGGTGCAGCTGGCGCGACTGGTCCCTCGTGGGGCTCCGGGCCGGGGAACGCCGACGTCCCCGAAGTGCCCGCGTCGTCCGCCCCGCTGGCGGGGGCCGGCCGGCGGGCGGCGGTGGCCTCGGTCCCTGAGGTGGTGCCTGAGGTGGTGCCTGTGGTGGTGCCTGTGGTGGTGCCCGGTGTGACGCCCGCGGCGGCGGCCGTCAGCGCCTGCAGGATCGGCAGGGGCACGCCGCAGCCAACGGGTGCGGGCTCACCCTCCGGGTCGTCCTGCTCGGTGGGCTCGGCGACGTCGGCGGAGTCGGGACCGTCGGTGGCCGGACCCGTCGGGGTGTCGGACCCCACCGGGCCCTGCTGGGCGCGGGGGGACTTGTGCATGAGCTGCTGGACGAGGGTGAGGAAGGCGGCTGCGCCCTCGGCGTCGCCGGTGTCCGGTGCGTGGGCGCCGCCGGGTGGGGTCGCGACCGGCGCGGGGAGCAGGGCGCCGAGCGGGTCGGGCGGGGTCATCGTGCCTCCAGGGTGGCCATCACGGCCTGGACGTAGTGCTGGGTCTCGGGGTACGGCGGGACCCCGCCGTAGCGCAGCACCGCGCCGGGGCCGGCGTTGTACGCGGCCAGGGCGAGCTGGGTCGAGCCGAACCGGTCGAGCAGGTCGTGCAGCAGCCGGGCGGCGCCGCCGATGGCCTGCACCGGGTCGAACGGGTTGGTGACCCCGAGTCCGCTGGCGGTCCCCGGCATCAGCTGCATCAGGCCCTGGGCGCCCGCGGGGCTGACCGCGCCGGGGTTGAAGCCGGACTCCTGGCGGGCCACCGCGGAGAGCAGCGCGGGGCTCACGTCGTACCGGCGCCCGGCGGTGTCGAAGAGGCCGGCGTACGGCGAGCCCACGGGTGCGTCGCCCGACACGGCCGGCGCCGACCCGGTCTCCGGGATGATCCGGCGGATCGCGGTGGGGGTCTCGTAGACGGGCCCGATCCGGACCGCGAGCCCGGGGCGCGGCGCCTCGATCATCTGGCCGTCGCCGAGGTAGATGCCCACGTGGTGCACGGGGGAGCCGAAGGCGAGGACGTCGCCGGGGCGAGCCTGGTCGAGCCCGCCGGTGACCGCTCGGCCGGCCTCGGCCTGCTGGGTCGACACCCGGGGCAGGTCGAAGCCGAGCTCGCCGTAGACGTGCTGGACCAGCCCCGAGCAGTCCAGTCCGGTCTTCGGGTCGGTGCCGCCCCAGACATAGGGCACGCCCAGGTACTTCTTCGCCTCCGCGACGACGTCGGCCCCGGACACGCCGGTCGATCCGGTCGGGACACCGAGCCCCGGGTCCAGCGAACCGGTCGTGGCGCGCAGCGCGCTCGAGAAGTCGACCGTCGACGAGGCGGACGTCGCGGGTGGGGCCATCAGGGCCAGCTGGCCCTGGATCTGGGCGATCCGCGAGGTGACGTCGACGACGCTCACGGCCGGCCCCCGTTCGCGCGGGCCCGGAGCCACAGCTCCTCGGCAACGGCGTCGAGGCGTCGGTCCTCGAGCCGCTGCTCCTCGGCCCGGCGTTCCTCGGCCCGGCGCTCGAGCAGCGACTCGGCGGCCGCGAGCCTGCTGCGGTCGGCAGCCCACGCGTCGCGGGCGGCCTGGGCGATCACGGAGGCGGAGCGTGAGCTCTCCCGCGCCGCGCCGGCCGCGTCGCCGATCGCCCTCGCGGTGTGCTGGTGGGTCGTGAACGCGGTGAGGTCGCCGACCGTGTGGGGCGGCAGCGACGCCAGCCGGCGTTCCAGGGCCTCGGCCCTGGTGCGCGCCTGGCGCTCCTCGTCGAGCGCCTCGCCCAGCCCGATCCGGCTGTCGCGCTCGCGGACACCGCGGACCCGGGCCACCGCGTGCAGGCCCCGGTCGTGCGCGGTCATGTCGTCACCAGCTCGTGCAGCGCGGCCCAGGTGTGGGTCGCGTCAGCCGCGTCGTCCATGCCCTGGCGCAGGAAGTCCTCGATGCGTGGCATCAGGGCCAGGGCGGCGTCGGCGTCCGGGTCGGTGCCGGCGACGTACGCCCCGATCTCGACGAGCTCGCGCACCGAGCGGTGCGCGGCCAGCAGCCGGCGCAGCCGCTGGGCGTCGGCACGCTGGGTGGTTCCGGTCACCGCCGGAGCGACTCGCGAGATCGACTCGAGCACGTCGATGCTCGGGAAGTGTCCCGAGGTGGCCAACCGCCGCGACAGCACGACGTGCCCGTCGAGGATCGACCGGGCGGTGTCGCCCACCGGGTCCTGGAGGTCGTCGCCCTCGACGAGCACCGTGTAGAGGCCGGTGATGCTGCCGGCCGGCGAGGTGCCGGCCCGCTCGAGCAGCCGGGGCAGCAGGGCGAACACGCTCGGCGGGTAGCCGCGGGTGGCGGGCGGCTCGCCGGCGGACAGGCCGATCTCGCGCTGGGCGTGGGCGACCCGGGTCAGGCTGTCCATCATCAGGACCACGTGCCGGCCGCTGTCGCGGAACCACTCCGCGATCCGGGTGGCCACGAACGCAGCCCGCAGGCGTACGACGGGCGGCTCGTCGGAGGTGGCGACCACCACGACCGAGCGGCGCAGCCCGGCCGGCCCGAGGTCGTTCTCCAGGAACTCGCGCACCTCCCGGCCGCGCTCGCCGATCAGCGCGATCACCGAGATCTCGGCATCGGTGCCCCGGGCGATCATCGAGAGCAGGCTCGACTTGCCGACGCCCGAGCCGGCCATGATGCCCAGCCGCTGCCCGCGACCGCAGGGGGTGAGTGCGTCGAGGGCACGCACCCCGAGTCCGAGCTGCTGGGCGATCCGGGGTCGGCTGAGCGCCAGCGGTGCGGGGTGCTCCACCGCCACGTCGGTGAGGCCCTCGGGTGCCGGGCCCCCGTCGAGCGGTCGGCCCAGGCCGTCGAGGACCCGTCCACGCAGTGCCTCGCCGACGCCGATGTGCAGCCCGCCGCCGGTGGCCCGCACGTGGTCGCCGCCGCGGAGCCCGGTGGTGGCGGCCAGCGGGAGGCAGGTGAGGCTGCCGCGGCTGCTGGCGACGACCTCGACCGGCACCTCGCCGCCCGGGCCGCTCACCTCGAGCAGGTCGCCGACGGCTGCGCTGAGTCCGGTGACCGTGAGGTGCAGCCCGCGCAGCTCGGCGACCAGGCCCAGCTGCGGGGCCCGGACCGCAGCCATGGCGCGCTCGCGGTGGGCCGCGGTGAGCGCGCTCATCGCAGAGCCTCGCGCAGCCGCTGCAGGGCGGTGACCACCCGCAGGTCGATCGCCGCGCTGTCGGTCTCGACGACCGCGTCGGCGGGCGCGAGGGTCGGGTCGGCCACCACCGCGACCCCGTGCGCAGCGAGCTCCGAGGTGGCGGCCACGACGCTCGGGTGCAGGCGCACCTGCGCCGGGCCGGCGGTCGGGAGCACGGCCAGCACGCGTCGGACGACGTCGGCACCGGGATCGGCGCTCACCGCGAGCTCGTGGCCGACCAGCTCCCGGGTCACCTCGAAGGCGAGGTCGGTGGCCGCATCGGCCACCTGGGCGCACACCTGCGCGGTGGCGGCACGGAGCGCCTCTGCCGCACTCAGGAGGGCGTCGACGGCCGCGCCGTGCTCGGCCTCACGCCGGACGGCGACCGCGTGCGCGCGTTGCTCGGCCTGCTCCGCGAGCTCGGCGGCGGCCGCCATCGCCGCGCGTCGCCCCTCGGCCCAGCCGACGGCGTAGCCCTGGGCGCGGGCGGCGTCGCTGGTGCGCTCGGCGAGCGCACCCAGGGCGGCCTCGGTGACGTCGTCGCCGAGCACGGACCCGTCGCCGAGCCGGGTCCAGACGCCGCTGCGCAGGTCCGGCCGGGCCGCCACCCGCACGACGTCGGTCCGGCGTACGACGCCCTCAGGAGACGAGCTCATCGTCGCTCCCTCGGCGGACCATGATCTGGCCCTGCTCCTCGAGCTGGCGGATGGTGCGGATCACGGACTGCTGGGCCTCCTCGGCCTGGGCCAGCCGGACCGGGCCGAGCAGGTCCACCTCCTCGAGCAGCGCCTCCGCGGCGCGCTCGGAGAGGTTGCTCGTGATCTTGGTGCGGACCGCGTCGCTGACGCCCTTCAGGGCGAGGGCCAGCTCCGCGGTGTCGACCTGCCGGACGACCAGCTGCACCGAGCGGTCCTCGAGGTCGACGATGTCCTCGAACATGAACATCCGGCTGCGGACCACGTCGGCCAGCTCGGCGTCGAGAGCCTCGAGCCCTTCGACGATCTGGCGCTCGGTGACCCGGTCGGAGCGGTTGATGATGCTGACCAGCGGGTCGAGTCCGCCGACCCGGGAGACGTCGGTGGGCTGCAGGACCGACGACAGGGTGCGCTCGAGGTTGCTCTCCACCAGCCGCACCATCTCCGGCGAGGTCCGGTCCATCACCGCGATCCGGTGCGCGATCTCGGCCTGCAGGTCGGACGGCAGCCCGGAGAGGACCAGCGACGCCTTGTCAGGGGCCAGGTGGGCGAGCACCAGGGCGATCACCTGGGGGTGCTCGTCGGCGATGAAGGTGCGCAGCTGGGCGGGGTCGGCGCGCTGGAGGAACTGGAACGGCAGCTGCACCGCGGCGGCGTGCAGCCGCTCCATGATCTCCGCGGCCCGGTCGTGCCCGAGCGACTGCTCGAGCAGGTTCTGCGCGAAGGCGAGCCCGCCGCGGGCGATGTGGGAGCGGGCGGTGGCCATCTGCGTGAACTCGGTGAGCACCGCCTCGGTCTCCTCGGCACCGATCGAGTCGAGGCGGGCGATCTCGGCGGAGATCGCCTCCACCTCGGCCTCGCCCAGGTGGTTGAGCACCGACGCGGCGCGCTCCCGGCCGAGCTGGATCAGCATCACCGCCGCCTTGCGGACGCCGGTGGTCGAGGTGGCGGAGGTCATCATGCCCGCTCCACCAGCCAGCCGCGCAGCAGCTCGGCCACGTCCTCGGGCTGCCGCTCGACGAGGTCGGCCAGCTCCTGGCGCATCTGGTCGGCGGCGGTGGCCTCGGAGCGCTCCAAGGCGGCCAGGGCCGGTGCCTGCTCGAGCGGTGTGGGCGCGCCACGCAGCTCGGCCTCGCGGCGCAGCTGCTCCACGACGTACGACGTGGCCTCGTCGCGGGCCCGGGCCCGGCGCCTGCCTCGGAACCAGGCCACGACCAGCACCAGCAGCACGGCCAGGCCGAGCCCGACGTTGCGGATCATGGTCATGGTGCCGGCCTTCTTGGCGGCCGCGTCCGCGGCCGCGAGGTCGGCGGCGGCCGCCTCGTCGGCGGTCCGGTCGAAGGGGAGTGCCGAGACCTGCACGGTGTCGCCGCGGGTGGGGTCGATGCCGACGGTGGCCGCGATCAGCTTGCGCACCTCGGCGGCGTTCACCGAGGTGGCGGAGGCGTCCATGACGACGCCGACGTGGAGGGAGTTCAGGCTGCCCGGCGCCGTCTCCCGGTGCTCGACCGTGGTGCCGACGGCGTTGTCCTGGGTCAGCGACTTCTTCACGTAGCTGGAGTCCGCCCCACCGGTGCTTCCCGAGCTGTCCATCTGACCGTCCGGTCCGACGACGCCGGTGCTGCCGGTCCCACCGGCCGGGCCGCTGTACTTCTCGGTGTTGCTGGAGGAGGACAGCGCGGGCTGCTTCGGGTCGGTGGTGTAGTTCGTCGACTCGGACACGGACTTGTCGAAGTCGAGGTCCGCGGTCACCTGGACCGTCGAGTTGCCCGGGCCGAGGACCCGGTCGAGCATGGTCTGGACCCGCTGGCTGGTCTGCAGCTGGAAGTCGGCGACCTGCTGGTCGCGGGTGCTCGCGCCGAGACCGCCGATGCCGTCGCCGGTGGAGAGCACCCGGCCCTCGGAGTCGGCCACGGTGACGTTCTCGGGGGTGAGCCCGTCGATGCTGGAGGCGACCAGGTTGACCACGGCCTGCACCTTCTCCGGGGAGAACGTGGTGCCCGAGGTGGTGTCGACCAGGACCGAGGCGGTCGGCGGGTCCTGCTGGTCGGCGAAGACCTTGGCCGGCGGCAGGGCCAGGTGCACGACGGCGGTCTGGACGCCGTCGATGGCCTCGACGGTGCGAGCCAGCTCGCCCTCCATGGCCCGCTTGAAGTCGGTCTGCTCCTGGAACTGCGACGTCGAGAGGTCCTGGTTGTCGAGCAGGGAGTAGCCGCCGTCGCCGCTGTTGCCGGGCAGGCCCTGCCCGCTGAGGGCGATCCGGGCCGAGTACACCTCGTTGCGCGGCACCATGATCGTGTCGCCGCCGCCGGACAGCTCGTAGGCGACGCCCTCGGCGTTCAGCTCGTCGATGACGGCGGACGCGTCGCTGGAGGACAGTCCGCTGTAGAGCGGGGCGTAGTCGGGGGTGGAGACCCAGCGGAAGATCATCACGCCGGCGAGCAGCACGGCGGCGGTGCCGACCACGGCGACCACCTTCTGGCCGGTGGTGAACGCGAGGAACGTGTCGCGGACCCGGTGCAGGGCGAGAGTGACGTTCTGCCTCATCCGACCGGCATCCGCATGATCTCGTTGAACGACTCCAGGGCCCGGTTGCGCACGGCGACGGTGAGCTGGGTGGTCACCGACGCCTCGGTGGCGGCGATCGTGTAGTCGTGGATGTTGTCGAGGTTGCCGGTCGCGGCCTTGACGGCCAGCGTGTCACTGCGGTCCTGCACCGCCTCGAGCCGGTCGATGCCGTCGAGCAGCATGCTGCCGAAGGCCTCGCCGCTCGGCGACGTGCCGGTGTTGCCGGCCGTCTCCGCGGCCCGGGCGACGCCGGACCCGGCGCTCAGCGGGTCGGTCAGCTGCGGTGCGACGTACGGCGTGAAGCCGACGCCGGCGATCCCGGGGACACTCATCAGCCACGTCCGATCTGCAGGGCGCTGGAGTAGGTGTCCTGGGCGTCCTTGGTGACCTGCACGGAGGCCTGGAAGCCACGCTGGGCCATCACCAGCTGGGTCATCTGGCTGGCCAGGTCGAGGTCGGGGAGCCGTACGTAGCCGTCGGCGTCCGCGAGCGGGTTGTCCGGGTCCTGGACGAGCCGGCCCTCCGGGTCGCCCAGGGCGATGCCGGCGACCTCGACGCCGCCACCTCCGAGCGAGCGGGCGATCGGCATCTGGGCCTGGAAGGCGTTCTGGCTGGTGCTGGTGACGGTGTTGACGTTGGCGATGTTGTTGGCCAACGCGTCGAGCCAGGTCTGGTGCATGCCCAGCGCCGAGCCCGCGATCCGCAGGGTGTCGAAGGCGCCCATCACTGACCACCCGCCGCGGTGCGGATCAGGTCGAAGCGGTCGCTGGTGGCGCGGGTGAGCACCTGGTACTGGAACTGGGACTGGACCGCGGCAAGGGTCTCCTTGCGCAGGTCGACGTTGTTGCCGTTGGCGCCGACGGGCGTGCCGGTGGCCAGCGCGACCGGGGTGACGGAGCCGTCGAGTCCGCCGGAGGCGATCGCGGCCCGCAGGCTGCTCTCGAAGTCCACGCTCGAGGCGCGGTAGCCGGGGGTGTCGACGTTGGCGATGTTGTCGGCGATCACCCGCTGGCGCAGGGCGACCCCGTCGAGTGCGGAGTTCAGCACAGCGCCGACGGCGTCGGAAAGGGCAGGGGACACGCCTGGCCTCCGGTGGGGATACGAAGGTGGCGCCGATCCTTCGGCAGGGGGGCGAGCGATCCGTGCTCGGTGGACCATTCGGCTTCTCCCCGAAGGACCTGAGGAGTTTTCGGAGACTGCTGCTACCCAAGTTCTCCGGTGGGGTCGTGCTGGCGCTCAGGCGCTGACGTCGAGGTAGGCCGGTGGGTCCACGTGCGTGGTCGCGCGGGTCACCCGAGCGGTGAAGCTGCGTCGCCGGAGCAGGTCGCCGAGCCGCTCGCGCAGCCCCACCTCGGCCGACTCCTGGCGGGCGCGCACCGCCAGCGCCCGCTGCACCAGCACGCTGGGCATCGGCCCACCCGGCCAGGGACCGGCCCACGGGCCCGACCAGGGCTCCGCCCACAGCGCGGACCACACGTCGCCCGGGTCGGCGTCCGTGGCGGCGTCCGTGGCGGCGTCCGTGGCGCTCGGCTCCGGCCCGACCTCGGCCTCGGCGACCAGCCGCTCGGCCCGGAGCACGTCCTGCTCCAGCCGGTCGAGGGCCTGCGCCCAGACCTCCTCGTCCGAGGGTGTGGTCATGCGCTGACCGACACGAGCTCGCCGGCTGCCACACGCCAGGCGTCGCGCAGCCCGCTCACGGTCTCGAGGCAGAAGTCCGTGATCGTCCGGTCCTTCGACACGTTGGCGCGGACCAGCTGGGCGTGCAGGTACTCGTAGAGGGCGGCCAGGCCGGGTCCGCCAGCCCACTGCTCGGGGGACAGGCTGGCGCGCAGCTCCAGGATGATCTCCTGCGCGTGCATCAGCGGTTCGTGCGCGGCGGCGGGGTTTCCCGAGCCCAAGCCCTCCGAGGCGCGCTGCAGGTCGAGCACCAGCCGGTCGTAGAGCATCACCAGCAGCCGGGCCGGGCTCGCGGTGAGCACCGACGAGGCCAGGTAGGCGTCACGGGGGTTCTGCATCGGGGTTCCTTCCGTGGGGACTGCGGGATCACGCCGAGGACGAGGAGGACAGGGAGGCGAGCTGGTTGGAGAGCCAGCTGCCCTGGCTCTGGAGGGCCGACAGGGCGGTCTCCAGGGCGGTGTACTGACGGGTGAGCGAGGACCGGTGCAGCTCCAGGCGCCGGTCCCACGCCTCGATCCCGTCGTCGAGACTGGCGATGGCCGAGGTGCGGCCGGTGATGGCCGTGGTGAGGGTCCCGGTGACCGGGTCGCTGGCCGCGGTGGCGAGTGCGGTGAGCCGGCCCGCCCATCCGTCCGGGCCCCCGGTGCCGGCCGCCTTGGTGAACGAGGCGGCCGTGGCGACCGGGTCCGCGGCGTACGACGCCCGAAAGGTGTCCGCGTCGAACACGAGCTTGCCGTAGCGGTCGGTCTGGATGCCGACGGAGGCGAGCGTGCCGCCCGGCCCGAACACGGAGTCGACCAGCGCGTTGCGCAGACCCCGGGCGGCGGTGTCACCGCTCAGCACGCCGGCGGCGCTCGTCGACGTGGAGGTGGCGGTCTGGGTGTCGAGCGAGCTCAGCAGGCTGTTGACCTGGTCGACCAGCGCCTGCACGTCGGCGGTGATCGTCTGGGGGTCCCGGGCCAGGGTGACCTCGGTGCTGCGGCCCAGGGTGGCCGCCGCGGACAGGGTGAGGCTGACCCCCGGTGCGAGGTCGGTGAAGGTGTTGCTGGACGAGGTGGCCACGATGCCCAGGCCGAGGCTGATCCGCGCGTCTGCGCCGGGCCGCACCGTGGCGCCACCCAGCAGGGGGCTGCCGTCGGCCTGGCCGAGCTGGAAGTCGGAGCCGGCGCCGGTGCTGGTCGACTGGGCCAGCAGCCGGTAGCTGCCGTCGGCGACCCGGATCGCAGTGGCGGTCACGCCGGTGTCGGCGGTGGCCGAGTTGATCGCGGTGACCAGCTCCTGCAGGGTCCCCCCGCCGGTCGCGAGGTCGTGCACGGTGCCGTCGTGACCGGTGATCCGGAGTCCGGCGGCGCCCACGACCACGTCGCCGAGGGCGTGCGCGTCGGCGAAGCCGAGCTGGTGGTTGACCGCGAGCTGGTCGATGGTCACCGAGAACGACGAGGGCGACGCGGCGCCGGTCGTCGAGACGGTCACGTCGGTGGTGGAGGCCGAGCCGGCGACCGTCTGCCAGGCCGCCGGGCTGGCCAGCGCCTTGGCGCGGGTGGCCAGTGCGGCAAGGTCCTTGTTGAGCGACTGCAGTGCGGTGAGGGCCGACTTCTGCGTGCTCTGCTGGGCGCGCAACCGGGTCTGCGGCGCGGCCTCCAGCTGCATGAGCTGGTTGACGATGCCGGCGGTGTCGAGGCCGCTCGCGAGCCCGGTGATGCTGCTCGGTGCCATCGTCCCTCCTCAGGGTGCGTACGACGGGGGCCGGGTGCCCGGCCCCGGACCGGCCGGGAGGACAGGTCCTGTCCTCCCGGCGGTCGGGTGAGGTGGTCCGCGCACCGAGGGTGGCGGAGCCGACCGGGATCAGCCGCGCAGCAGCTGCAGGACGCCCTGGGGCGCCTGGTTGGCCTGGGCGAGCATCGCCGTACCGGCCTGGGACAGGATCTGCGAACGGGTGAAGTTCATCATCTCGCTGGCCATGTCGGTGTCGCGGATCCGGCTCTCCGACGCGGAGAGGTTCTCGACCTCGACACTGAGGTTGTTGATGGTGTGCTCGAAGCGGTTCTGCAGGGCACCGAGGTCGGACCGGGCCGTGGACACGGCCGTGATGGCGGCCTGCACGGTGTCGCTGTCGGTGATGTCGGCTGCCGACACGTCGACCTTGGAGACGGCCACGTCGATCTTGTCCGAGCTGGCGTAGCCGACCTGGAAGGACAGCGTCGCCGCGGTCGACGGGAACAGGTCGACACCGTTGAACTTGGTGTTGTCCTGGATCCGACCGATCTCGGTGCCCAGGGCATCGAACTCGGACTGCAGCGCAGCCTTCGACTCGGTGTTCTGGGTGCCGTTGTTGTACTGGACCGAGAGCTCGTTCATCCGCTGGAGCATCGAGTGCACCTCGGTGAGCGCGCCTTCCGCGGTCTGCACGACGGACACGCCGTCCTGGGCGTTGCGACCGGCGACCTTGAGGCCCCCGACCTGCGAGCGCAGACCCTCGGAGATGGAGAGGCCGGCGGCGTCGTCGGCAGCGCGGTTGATGCGGAAACCGCTGGACAGCTTCTCCAGCGACTTCGACATCTGGCCCTGCGTGACGGACAGGTTGCGGTAGGAGTTGAAGGCGTCGATGTTCTGGTTGATGCGAAGACTCATGGTGGAATCCCTCCTGGATGTCGAGTCAGGTGCCGGAGCCCGTCCGTGGGCTCCGTGCCAGATCGATCGGCCGGGACCCGCCCCGGCTGAGGGGATTCGGTGAAATAGTTCTCAGCCCCACCGGTGCCGGTCGGCGCAGGCCGGCAGCGTGCCGGTCGGCCACCGCGGCGAAGTAGGCCTCCCTGCGCGTCGCGGCGCACCCCTGCGGCCGGTCCGGCACGGAGGCCAGCTCGGGCTCGAGCTCGCGGTGCAGCGCGTCGCGCAGCAGCACCAGGGCCTCGGCACGGATCTGCGACACCCGGGACTCGCTCACGCCCAGGGTGGCGGCGATCTCGGCCATCGGCCGCTCGTTGAGGAAGTACTGCTCGACCACCAGTCGCAACCGCTCGGGGAGCTCGGCCACCGCCTCGGTCAGGTAGGTCAGTCGCTCGGCGCGGATGAGCTCGCCCTCCGGGCTGGGCAGGGTGCTGGCCAGCGACTCGGCCAGCCCGCCGTCCTCCGAGGCCTGCAGGGAGAACACCTGCGCGCGGGCGACGTCGTCGGCGTTGGCGCTGATCTCCTCGACGCTGAGCCCGGTGGCGCTGGCGACCTCGGTGTTCGACGGCGGACGGCCCAGGGCGGTGGCCAGGCTGTTGCGGGTGGTGTCCACCTCGCGGGCGCGGCGCCGTACGGAACGCGAGGCCCAGTCGATGCTGCGCAGCTCGTCGACGATGGCTCCGCGGATCCGGGTCGCGGCGTAGCCGGCGAACGGGACGCCGCGCGTGGCGTCGTACACGCGGGCCGCCTGGACCAGCGCGGCGAAGCCGGCTGAGCTCAGGTCGTCGCGGTCGACATGGGCAGGCACTTTGGCGATGGTTTCGCGGACGATGTGTCCGACCAGAGCCATGTGCTTCAGGATCAACGCCTCCTCGGGGGGAGAGACGTCGGTGTGGTGGGGGGTCACGGGACGGAATTGTTCATCCGCGAATGCTTGGTGTCTGGCGATTTCCAAGGTTGGCGAGAGAATTTTCAAGATCCAACCAAAACTCCGGTCTGGGCCGCGTTCCCGAAACCTCTCAGTAACCTTGGCGGACTGCCGATCCAGTCAGGGACACACCCGGGGGGGTGAGAGAGGAGAACGCAATCATGGAGAAGCTGTCACTGATCCTGTGGCGCGAACGTGAGTTGCTCGAAACGCTGGAGTTCCGGCTGGGGGTCGAGCAGATGGTGATGGCCGCAGGCCGCACCAGCTTCCTGGGCCGGGCCGCCAAGGAGGTCGAGCAGGCGCTCGACGCCGTACGTCAGACCGAGCTGTTGCGCGCCGTCGCGGCCGATGCCGCCGCCGCGGAGCTGGGGCTCGACCCCAACCCGAGCCTGAGCTCGTTGATCGCGACGGTCGACGAGCCGTGGTCCTCGATCCTGGCCGACCACCGCGATGCCTTCGCGAGCCTGAGCGCCGCGATCCTGGACCTGGCCGACACCAACCGCTCGCTGATCTCGACCGGCCTGCGCGCGGTCCAGGAGACCCTGCTGGGCCTGGGTGGCGGGATGCACACCTACTCGCCCACCGGCACCGCCGTGCTCGACGCCACCAGTGGCGTGCGGGTGGATCGGAGCCTGTGAGGTGACCGGCACCTTCTCGTCGCTCAACACCGCACTGAGTGCGCTGCGCTACCAGCAGGTCGCGCTCGACATCGCGAGCACCAACGTCGCCAACTCCTCGACGGAGGGCTACGTCCGCCGCCGGGTCGTCGGTGAGACCCTCGGCGCCGGCTCGGTGCCGGCGCTGTGGTCGCGTTCCACCGACGTCGGGAACGGCGTGCGCGCCACCGGCGTCGAGCGGATGGTCGACTCGTTCCTGGAGGCCCGGGCTCGCAGCGAGCACGCCCGGCAGTCCCGGCTCGACACCCGGTCGGCGGCGCTCTCGCGTCTCGAGAGCGGCGTCGGTGAGCCGGGTGACACCGGCGTCGCGGCCGCGCTGACCCGGTTCCGTTCGTCGCTGCACGACCTGGCCAACGCCCCGGCCAGTGCGGCCGCCCGGAGCCAGGTGCTGGCGGCCGCCTCGGGTGTGGCCGACACGGTCCGGCTGCAGGCCCGCAACGTCGCCGAGGAGGCGACCGGCCAGCGTGCCCAGCTGCTGGCCGGCGTCGCCGAGGTGAACACGGTGGCCGCCGACCTGGCCGCCACCAACCGTGCCGTGGCTGTCGCCAAGCTCAGCGACAGCGACTCCTCGACGCTCACCGACACCCGGGACCGGCTGGCGCTGAGACTGGCCGAGCTGACCGGCGGGCACGCCACGGTGCGCCCCGACGGCGGGGTCGACGTCGACCTCAACGGGGTCGCCCTGGTCACCGGCCAGCAGGCCGCCACGCTGAGGATCGCCTCGGGGGTGACGGCGTCCGGCGCCGCCGACGGGCTCCCGGTCAGCTTCGTGGTCGACCCGGCCGGCACCCCGGTGCCGGGAGTTCCCGAGGGAATGCTGGGAGCGGTCACCGACCTGCTCGACCACACCCTGCCGGCGTACGCCGCGGGTCTGTCCGACATCGCCCAGCGCCTCGCCGACGCGGTCAACGCCCAGCACGCCGCCGGCTACGACGCGGCCGGCAACCCGGGCGGGCCGCTGTTCGGCTACGACCCGGCAGACGTCGCGGGCAGCCTGGCGGTGGTGATCACCGACCCGGCCGCGGTGGCCGCGTCGGGGCTGCCGGGGGGCGTGCTCGACGCCGGCAACGCCGACCTGCTGGCCGGCTCCCTCACGGTCGACGGCGACTACCAGCGCCTGGTCAACGGGCTGGGCACCGAGGTGGCCTCGGTGCAGCGCCAGGCCGGCGCCCAACGCACCCTGACCACCCAGGTCGACACCTCGCGCGAGCAGCTCGCCGGGGTCAACCTCGACGAGGAGACGGTGAACATGCTGACCGCACAGCACGCCTACGAGGCCGCGGCCCGGGTGATGACCACCATGGACTCGGTGCTCGACACGCTGATCAACCGGACTGGGCTGGTGCGCTGATGACCACGTCGCGGATCACCCAGAACATGCTGAGCCGACAAGCGCTCAGCGGGCTCCAGAACGGACTGGGAAGGCTGGCCAAGGTGCAGGAGCAGCTCTCGACCGGGCGGATCATCAACCGTCCGTCCGACGACCCCACCGGGTCGACGTCGGCGATGCGGCTGCGTGCCTCGGTCACGGCGCAGCAGCAGTACGCCCGCAACGCCGACGACGGGATCGGCTGGCTCGACCACGCCGACAGCACGCTGTCGTCGATGACCGGTCAGGTGCGCCGGGCCCGCGAGCTGGCCCTCCAGGGCGCCAACAGCGGCTCACTCGGGCCGCTGGCCCGCGCTGCGCTCGCCACCGAGGTCGACCAGATCCGCCAGGGCCTGATCGGCGACGCCAACGCGACCTACCTCGGGCGCCCGATCTTCGGCGGCATCACGTCCGGCGGGACGGCGTACGACGCGACCGGCACGTACGTCGGCGTACCGGGTGCGGTCAACCGCACCGTGGCCGACGGGGTCCGGGTCCGCGTCGACGTCGAGGGGCCGACCGTGCTCGGCCCGGCCGGCGACTCGGTGTTCGACCACCTCGCCGCCCTCTCCACCGCGTTGCGGGCCGGCGACGCCGCGGCGATCTCCACCGCGATCGACGACCTCGGCGTCGACGGCGACCGGATCATCGGCACCCAGGCCGACGTCGGCACCCGCACGTCGCGGCTGGAGCGGGCCCGCACCGCGGCCCAGGACGCCGAGCTGTCGCTGACGGCGTCGCTGTCGGAGATCGAGAGCACCGACCTGCCGAAGGCGACGGTGGAGCTGCAGATGCAGGAGGTGGCCTACCAGGCCGCCCTGGCCGCGACGTCGCGGGTGATGCAGCCGAGCCTGCTGGACTTCCTGCGATGACCGCCGCTGCCACCGCCGAGCTCGTGACCGCGGACCTGCCGGTGCTCGAGATGGTCCGCCCGATGCCCGGGTTCCCGGACCACCGCCGCTTCACGCTGGTGCGGCTCGACGACGAGGGCCTGCTGTGCAGCCTCACCTCGCTCGACGAACCGGGGCTCCGCTTCCTGGTGGTGCCGCCGGACCGGTTCTTCCCCGACTACGCGCCCGAGGTCGACGACGACGTGGTGGCCGACCTCGAGCTCGACGGCGACTCCGAGGTGCTGCTGCTGGTCGTGCTCACCGCGGGCGGCTCGTTGGCCGCGACGACCGCCAACCTCGCCGCCCCGGTGCTGGTCAACGCCGGCACCCGGCGGGCCGGCCAGATCGTGCTCGACGAGCCGGGACTGCCGGTCGCCGCGCCGCTGCTCGGGTGACTCCGCGCGGGACGGACGCGACCGGTAGCGTGGAGGCATGCTGGTTCTGAGTCGTCGGGCAGGCGAGAGCGTGGTCCTCGGCGAGGACATCACCATCACGATCCTCGAGGTGCGCGGCGACGTGGTGCGGGTGGGTATCGACGCCCCGAGGTCGCTGAAGGTGCACCGTGCCGAGCTGCTGGTGCAGCTCGAGCAGAGCAACCGGCAGGCCGCCTCGCCCGCCGACGAGGTGGTGGCCGACCTGACCCGGGCCCTGGGGAGCACAGGGGGCACGGGCGGCACGGGGGGCACGGCTGGGCCCGGTGAGCCGACGGCTCCGAGCGCGCCGCGCCCGGAGTGACCGGACCCACACCGCATTGATTGCACGTTCCAACGAAGAAGGAATATAGTTGCGCAGAGCAACCTTATCCTCTTCGTGAAGCGAGCCTCCTTGACCGGCCAGGTAGCACCCCCGCCCACTCCCGTCGCCGACGCAGCGGCGCCGATGACGCATCGCGAGATCCTCGAGGCCCTCTCCGGGCTGCTGATCGCGATGTTCGTGGCGATGCTGTCGAGCACGGTGGTCTCCAACGCGCTGCCGAGCATCGTGACCGACCTCCAGGGCAGCCAGACCGGCTACACCTGGGTGGTCGTCGCGACCCTGCTGACGATGACGGCCACCACCCCCATCTGGGGCAAGCTGGCCGACCTGTTCTCCAAGAAGCTGCTCGTGCAGACGGCGCTGGTCATCTACGTGATCGGCTCGCTGATCGCCGGCTTCGCGCCCAGCATGGGAGTGCTGATCGGCGCCCGCGCCGTCCAGGGCCTGGGCGTCGGCGGCCTCACCGCCCTCGTCCAGGTGGTGATCGCGAGCATTGTCACGCCGCGTGAGCGAGGCCGCTACTCCGGCTACCTGGGTGCGGTGTTCGCGCTCGCGACCGTGAGCGGCCCGCTGATCGGTGGCGTCATCGTCGACACCCCCGGCCTCGGCTGGCGCTGGTGCTTCTTCGTGGGCATCCCCGTCGCCGCCCTGGCCTTCGCGGTGCTGCAGAAGACGCTGCACCTGCCCGTGGTCAATCGCGAGGTGCACATCGACTACCTCGGCGCGGTGCTGCTGATGTCGGGCGTCTCGCTGCTGCTGGCGTGGGTCTCCCTGGCCGGCAACGACTTCGGCTGGGTCTCCGCCACCAGTGCGCTGCTGGTCGGGCTCGGCGTGGCCCTGCTCGCCTCGGCCGTCTACGTCGAGGGCAGGGTCGCCCGCGAGCCGATCATCCCGCTGCGCCTGTTCCGCGACCGTACGACGAGCCTGGCCACCGCGGCCTCGGTGCTGATCGGCGTCGCCATGTTCGGCTCGACCGTCTACCTGAGCCAGTACTTCCAGCTCGCCCGGGGGATGAGCCCCACCCACGCCGGCCTGATGTCGATCGCGATGGTGGGCGGGCTGCTGGTCTCCAGCATCATGAGCGGCCGGATCATCTCGGAGACGGGGCGCTGGAAGCGCTTCCTGGTCGGCGGCATGGTGCTGGTCATCGTGGGGCTGGGCCTGCTGTCGACGATCGACGCGCACACCCCGCTGGTGGTCGTCGGCTCGTTCATGGCGGTGCTCGGCCTGGGCCTGGGTGCCACCATGCAGAACCTCGTGCTCGCGGTGCAGAACAACGCTGCCCAGGCCGACATGGGCGCGGCCAGCTCGGTGGTCGCGTTCTTCCGCTCGATGGGCGGCTCGATCGGCGTCTCGGCGCTGGGTGCCCTGCTCAGCCACCAGGTCGCGGCCCAGGTGGCCTCGGGCCTCTCCGCACTGGGGGTCAGCTCGAACGGCACCAGCAGCCACTCGATCCCCGACCTGTCCAGCCTTCCGGGCCCGGTGCGCGCGGTGTTCGAGGACGCCTTCGGCAACGCCACCGGCCACCTCTTCCTGGTGGCGGCGCCGTTCGCGCTGGTCGCCCTGGTCTGCGTGCTGTTCATCAAGGAGGTGCCGCTGCGCACCACCCTGCTCAAGGATGACGAGCTGGCTCCCGAGGTGGCCGCCGAGCTGGAGACGGCTGCGCGATGAGCCAGGCCGCCGACGTGCTGTTGCGCGCCCTCGAGCAGGAGATGGGCTCCGTGGTGCGCCGGGTCCGCCGGGTGATCGCGGAGCGGGCGCGCGCGGTCGACCCTGACCTGCAGGCGGCCGGGTACCTGGTGCTCGGTTTCCTCGCCGACGAGGGCCCGGCCCGCGCGGCTGACGTGGTCGAGGCCTTGGACATCGACAAGGGTGCGGTCAGCCGTCAGGTGCAGCACCTCGAGGAGCTCGGCCTGGTCGCCCGTCAGCCCGACCCCGAAGACGGCCGCGCCGTCCTGCTCAACGCCACCTCCGCGGCGCTCGACCGGCTGGCCGGCGTCGCGGCAGAGCGCCGGGACCGGCTCGCTGCCCGGCTGGCGGACTGGGACGAGTCCGAGCTGGACTCCTTCGTGACCACGCTGGCCCGCTACAACCGGGCCCTGTCCTGACGCCGGCCTGACGCCGGCCTGACGCCGGCCTGACGCCGGCCCAAGGTCGGACCCGGCTCAGCGCAGCCAGGTGGCGGTGTCCGGCGCGCCGGGAGTCGGGCCGCTGCACAGCAGCACCTCGCCGTCGGGCACCGCGACCGGCTGTGCGCCGCAGTTGAGGTGCACGGTCAGGTGTCCGCGGCGCAGCACCAGCACGTCGTCGTCGCTCGACACGATCTGCACGTCGTCGCCGGCGTCGCGTGCCTCCGCACGCCGGACCCTCAGCGCGTCGCGGTAGAACGCCAGCGTCGAGGCCGGGTCTGCCTGCTCCGCGGCGACCGTCACGGACGCCCAGTCGGCGGGTTGTGGCAGCCAGGGCTGGCCGGTGCCCGGCCCGAAGCCGTACGGCGGGGTGTCACCCGACCACGGGATTGGCACCCGGCAGCCGTCCCGGCTCTCGCCGGTGCGCAGGTAGGACGGGTCCTGCCGCTGTGCGGGCGGCACCTCGACCTCCTCGAGGCCGAGCTCCTCGCCCTGGTAGAGGTACGCCGACCCGGGCAGCGCCAGCATGGTCAGGGTCGCGGCCCGGGCCCGGGCCAGGCCGACGGTGCCTCCGCCGTACCGCGTCACGTGCCGGACCACGTCGTGGTTGCTCAGCACCCACGTCGGCGACGCCCCCACCGAACCGACGGCGTCGAACGTGGCGGTCACCACCTCGGCGAACGCGGAGGCCGACCACGGGGCCAGCAGCCAGTGGAAGTTGAACGCCTGCGGCAGCTCGTCGGGTCGCACGAAGCGGGCCATCGAGTCCGAGGTCTGGGTCCAGGCCTCGGCCACCGCCATCCGGTCGCCGGTGTAGGAGTCGAGCACCCTGCGCCAGCGCCGGTAGACGTCGTGCACCTCGGGCTGGTCCCACATCGGCTCGTCGCGCAGGTCGCGCTCGACCATCGAGGTGCTCGCACCCGAGCCGGGGTGCTCGTCGGGGGCCACCACCTGGTCGCGCAGCGAGGCCTCCTTGTACATCCCGTGCGCGACGTCGACCCGGAACCCGTCGACGCCGCGGTCCAGCCAGAAGCGCAGCACGTCCTCGAACATGTCCCCGACCTCGGGGTTGCGCCAGTCGAGGTCGGGCTGGGAGGTGTCGAAGAGGTGCAGGTACCACTGCCCGTCGGGCACCCGGGTCCAGGCCGGGCCGCCGAAGACCGACTCCCAGTTGTTCGGCGGCTCGGCGCCGTCGGTGCCCCGGCCGTCTCGGAACAGGTAGCGGGCCCGTTCGGCGCTGCCCGGTGCCGACGCGAGCGCGGCGCGGAACCACGCGTGCTCGTCGGAGGTGTGGTTGGGCACCAGGTCGACGATCACCCGGATGCCGTGCTCGTGGGCGTCGGCCAGCAGCGCGTCGAAGTCGGCAAGGGTCCCGAAGCGCGGGTCCACGTCGCGGTAGTCGGCGACGTCGTAGCCGTGGTCGTGCTGGGGTGAGGTGTAGAACGGCGTGATCCACAGCGCGTCGACGCCCAGGTCGGCCAGGTAGGGCAGCTGGCTGGTGATGCCGGGCAGGTCGCCCAGGCCGTCGCCGTCGGCGTCGGCGAACGAGCGGACGTAGATCTGGTAGCAGACGGCGTGCTTCCACCACGGCTGGCTCACGCGGGGATCCCCTCAGGCGAAGTCGGCAGGATCGACGGCGATCCAGGTGTGCTCGGCGCGCGCGACGACACGGCCGTCGGCGTCGTACAGGGTAGCCGCGGTGAAGGTCTTGCGGCCCTCGGCACCCAGCCGCTGCCCGGTGAGCACGTGCGTCTCCCCGATCACCGGAAGGGCGTCGACCTGCGCTGTCATCCGGCCCAGCACCATCAGCCGGTCGGTGAGGTCGCCGGCCCAGCCGCCCACGCAGTCGAGCGCCGCCCAGGTCACCGGCAGCGAGGCGCGCGGGGTCTCGTCGACGTACTCGTGGAAGTCCTCGCCGACGCTCGGGTGCGGGGTCCAGGTCGCCGCCACCCGCTGGTCGCCGGACCCGGTGGCGTCGGCGATCCGGCCCGGGAAGATCCGCAGGCCGTCGCCCTCGGCCCGGCCGGTGCCGCACGCGAAGCAGGAGGGGAACGGGTGTGACGCCAGGCCGGGGTACGTCGCCTCGGCGGCCCGGGCCTCGTCGGGGGAGGCCGGCTCGACGACGGGCAGCTCGCGCTCCACGACCCGCGCCGAGGCCACCTCGCACTGCGCGGTGTGGTCGGTCGTGGTCACCGCGAGCTCCACGTCGAGCGGGGGCGGCTTGCGCAGCGTCACCTCGATCGGCGGCCACGGTGCGGACTCGGCGTCGGGGCCGGCAGGCAGGCAGTGCGCCAGCGCTCCGGCCGTCCAGCCACCGTTGCCGGAGGAGGGCGGTCCGCAGAAGCGGGCGGGCACGATGAGGTCGGTCACGGTCACCACGCTGGCACGCCGCACGCCGTCGCGTCGAGCCGGGAGCCCGGTCGGCACCGCCCAGGCGCCTCTGTCAGCGGATCTCCTGCCAGCGGTCCAGCGCCTCCTGGCGCTCGTGGCGGTGGTCGACCATGGGCGCCGGGTAGCCGTCGACCGGGCCGGGCTCGTGCGGGTCGGGCACGGCGTCCGCGTCGGCCAGCTCGGGGACCCACCGCCGGATGTAGGTGCCGTCCGGGTCGAACCTGCGGCCCTGCGAGGTCGGGTTGAAGACCCGGAAGTACGGCGCCGCGTCGGTGCCGCAGCCGGCCGTCCACTGCCAGCCGTGCTGGTTGGAGGCCAGGTCTGCGTCGACGAGCCACCGCATGAAGTGCCGGGCCCCGTGCTGCCACTCCAGGTGCAGGTCCTTGACCAGGAAGCTGGCCACGATCATCCGGACCCGGTTGTGCATCCACCCGGTGGCCCGGAGCTGCCGCATCCCGGCGTCCACGACGGGGAACCCCGTGCGGCCCTCCTGCCAGGCCAGCAGGTCGCCGGCCGGCTCGTCGTACTCCATCTGGGCGAGCTCCTTGCGGTGGTACTCGCGGGCGCTGCGCGGCTCCGCGAACAGCACGTCGGCGTAGAACTCGCGCCAGGCCAGCTCGTTGCGGTAGGTCAGCGCC
>JBBQRV010000027.1:0-23557 GCA_038214475.1 Propionibacteriales bacterium
CACCGAGCCGAGGACGCGTAGCGACGACAGGTCGAACTTCGCCGGGATCGACTCTCCCCACTTCATGCACGTGCGGATCGCGGTCGGAGCGGTGTAGAGGATCGTCACCTTGTAGTCCTGGACGATCTCCCACCACCGGCCCTTGTGCGGGGAGTCGGGCGTGCCTTCGTACATCACCTGGGTGGCGCCGTTGGCGAGCGGGCCGTAGACGATGTAGGAGTGCCCGGTGACCCAGCCGATGTCGGCGGTGCACCAGTAGACGTCGGTCTCGGGCTTGAGGTCGAAGACCGCCCAGTGCGTGTAGGCCGAGCCGGTGAGGTAGCCGCCGGTGGTGTGCAGGATGCCCTTGGGCTTGCCCGTGGTGCCGGAGGTGTACATCACGTAGAGCGGGTGCTCGGAGTCGAACGCCTCGGGCGTGTGCTCTGCGGACGCGGAGTCGACCGCGTCGTGCCACCAGACGTCCACGCCGTCCTCCCACGCGACGTCCTGCCCGGTACGACGCACCACGAGCACGTGCTCGACGTCGAACCCGTTGCTGGCCGTCTTGGCGCGGGCCTCGTCGACGGCCGGCTTGAGCGCCGAGGGCGCGCCGCGGCGGTAGCCGCCGTCGGCGGTGATCACCACCTTGGCCTGGCAGTCCTCGAGCCGTGAGGCCAGCGCGTCGGCGGAGAAGCCGCCGAAGACCACCGTGTGGGGGGCCCCGATGCGCGCGCACGCCAGCATCGCGGTGACCGCCTCGGGGATCATCGGCATGTAGATCGCGACCCGGTCGCCTGCCTGCACGCCCAGGTCGGTGAGCGCGTTGGCGGCCCTCGACACCTCGTCCTTGAGCTGGGCGTAGGTGATCGTGCGGGTGTCGCCCACGGGCTCGCCCACGAAGTGCAGCGCCACCTTGTCGCCGCGGCCCGCCTCGACGTGCCGGTCGACGCAGTTGTAGGCCGCGTTGAGCTTGCCGCCGACGTACCACTTGGCGAAGGGCGGGTCGTCCCAGTCGAGGACCCGGTCCCACTTCTGAGCCCAGTCGAGCCGCTCGGCCTGCTCACCCCAGAAGGCCAACCGGTCGTCGGTCGCGCGCTGGTAGGCCTCCGCCTTGAGGTTGGCGTCCGCGGCCAGGGCCGCGGGCGGCTCGAAGCGTCGTTCCTCGTTCATCAGGTTGGACAGCGTCTCGTTCTGGTCGCTCACGATCTCTCCTCGTCGGCCGTTCGCTCGGCCCGTTCGCTTGTGGTGACACGGCTAGTGGTGGGCGGGGACGGATGTCGGTCGTCACCGCCAGCCTAGGGGTGGAACCACCCGGCGACGAGGCCTGATGTGACGATCGTCACGGCCTCGCCGCCGGGTGTGCTGCTGGACCGGTGGTGGCCACCCGGTGTGCGGGGGGCCACCTCGGCTCAGTGACTGGTCGCTGCCTCCGCACCGGCGCCGGTGAGGGCACGGACCACGAGCTCGTCGTGGGCCGCCTCGGCTTCCGGCTCCTTCGAGGTGAGCGTGCCCAGGATGCCGAGCAGGAAGCCGGCCGGGATCGAGACGATGCCCGGGTTGCTCAGCGGGAACCACGACCAGTCGTGGTTGACGAAGAGCGAGGTCGGGCCACCGGAGACGACCGGTGAGAAGAACACCAGGCCCACGGAGGCGATCAGGCCGCCGTAGATGGCCCAGGTGGCTCCCCGGGTGTTGAAGCGCCTCCAGAACAGGTTGAACACCAGCGACGGCAGGTTCGCCGAGGCAGCGACAGCGAAGGCCAGGGCCACCAGGAAGGCGATGTTGAGCTTCTGGGCGGGGATCGCCAGGGCGATCGCCACACCACCGATGAGGAACGCCGAGATGCGGGCGACCTTGACCTCGTCCTTCTCCGACGCGGTGCCCTTCTTGATCACGTTGGCGTACAGGTCGTGCGCCACCGAGGAGGCCGAGGTCAGGGTGAGACCCGCGACCACTGCCAGGATGGTGGCGAAGGCGACCGCCGAGATGATCGCCAGCAACAGGGCGCCACCTGTGGACCCCTCACCGCCGCCGACCGCCTGGGCGAGCAGTGGTGAGGCGAGGTTGCCGCCACTGGCCTGCACCTTCGAGCCCTCGCTGGTGTCGAGCAGCGCAGCAGCGCCGAAGCCCAGCGCGAGGGTCATCAGGTAGAACGCGCCGATCAGGCCGATGGCCCACAGCACCGAGGTGCGGGCGTCCTTGGCCGTCGGCACCGTGTAGAACCGGATCAGGATGTGCGGCAGGCCCGCCGTACCCAGGACCAGCGCGAGCGCGAGGCTCACGAAGTCGAGCTTGGAGGTGCCGCTCACGCCGTACTTCAGGCCCGGCTGGAGGAACGCCTCGCCCTTGCCCGTGTTGTCGGCCGCGGCCCCGAGCAGGTCGGAGATGTTGAAGCCGAACTTCGCGAGCACCAGGATCGTGATCAGCACGGTGCCGGCCATCAGCAGCACCGCCTTGACGATCTGCACCCAGGTGGTGCCGCGCATGCCGCCGACGGTGACGTAGAAGATCATCAGCAGGCCGACGCCCACGATGGTGAGGTTCTTCAGCGACTCACTGCTCACGCCCAGGAGCAGCGCGACCAGGGAGCCGGCACCGACCATCTGCGCGAGCAGGTAGAAGATCGAGACGATCACGGTGGAGGTGGCGGCCGCGGTACGCACCGGTCGCTGGCGCATCCGGTAGGCGAGCTGGTCGGCCATCGTGTAGCGGCCCGAGTTGCGCAGCAGCTCGGCGACCAGCAGCAGTGCGATCAGCCAGGCGACCAGGAAGCCGATCGAGTAGAGGAAGCCGTCGTAGCCGTAGAGCGCGATGGCTCCCGAGATGCCCAGGAACGACGCCGCCGACATGTAGTCGCCCGAGATCGCCATGCCGTTCTGGAAGCCGCTGAACGAGCGACCGCCGGAGTAGTAGTCGGTGGTGCCCGAGCCCTGCCGGCTCGCCCAGAACGTGATGCCCACGGTCAGCGCGACGACCAGCAGGAACATCACCGTGGTGAGGGTCTGCGAGCTCATTTGGCGATCTCCTCGTCGTAGCGGGCCTTGAGCTTGGCGGCCAGCGGGTCCAGGTGGGTGCGGGCGTGGCGCGCGTAGAGCCAGGCGATCGCGAACGTGGTCACGAACTGGAGCAGCCCGAACACCAGGGCCACGTTGATGTGGCCGACGATCTTGGTGTTCATGAAGCCGGTGGCCCAGTTCGACATCAGGACGTACAGCAGGTACCAGGCCAGGAAGGCGATGGTCCACGGGAAGGCGAAAGCGCCGTAGCGCTTGCGCAGCTCGCGGAAGTCGTCGCTGTGGTAGAGCTCCTCGTAGACCGGATGTTGCGAGGTCTGGTGCACGGGCTGTTTCTCTGACATGTGAACTCCCTCGGGGGTCGTGTGACCGGGCTCACGCTAGGGAGCCGGTCGGTGCGGCGGGGAGAGGTGGGACCGGCTGCATCGCCCAGCGGGGAACAGGTGTCGCTGAGCGGTCCCCTGCGTGCGACGAACGGTCGCTCCCCGCCTCAGCGGGCGAGGTCGACGGCCTCGGGGGTGTGCAGGCGCACCAGGAACCGGCCGGCATGGGCGGGCACCCGGTGCGGGGTCAGCCGGGACACCCCGATCATGGTGGCGAAGGCCAACGGCACCGACCAGGCGGCCGGCTGGCTCAGCAGCACCGCCGCCCAGCCCTGGGTCGACGCCGAGGTGAGCGTGTAGGCCACGCCGGCCCCCGAGCCGGTGAAGCCGACCGCCATCCCGGCCAGGGCGCCGGTGTCGGTGAGCCCGCGCCACCAGATGCCCAGCACCAGCAGGGGGCAGAACGTCGAGGCGGCGACCGCGAAGGCCAGCCCGACCGCGCGGGCGAGGCCGACGTTCTCGGTGCCGAGGGCCACCGCGCACGGCACCAGCACCGCGATGCACGCGCCGAGCCGGAACGCGGCGACGCCTGGGATCCGGAGCCGGCCGCCGAGGTCCTGGCCGATCACCCCGCCGACCGCGATCGACAGCCCCGACGAGGTCGAGAGGAAGGCCGCGAACGCGCCCGCGGTCACCAGCGCGGAGAGCAGCTCTCCACCCATCCCCGGCACCATCTGCCGGGGCAGCTCCAGGACCAGCACGTCGGACCGGCCCGCGTCGCCGTACACCCGGCCGAGGGCGGCGTAGATCGGGGGCAGGAGGTAGAACGCGCCCAGCAGCGCCAGCACCACGAGCGTCGTACGACGTGCGGCCCGGCCGTCGGGGTTGGTGTAGAAGCGCACCACCACGTGCGGCAGCCCCATGGTGCCGAGGAAGGTGGCGATGATCAGCGACCAGGTCAGGTAGAGGCCCTGGGTGCCGCCCGCGCCGATCGGCAGTGACCAGGCGGCCGCGTCACCGCCGGCGTCGGCCGGGTTCGGGGCGCCGTCGCCGATCCAGATCATCAGCAGCACGATCGCGGGCAGCAGCAGCGCGGTGAGCTTGAGCCAGTACTGGAAGGCCTGCACGAAGGTGATGCTCTTCATCCCGCCGCTGAGCACGTTGGCCAGCACCACGGTGGCGACCACGACCGCGCCCAGCCAGCGGGGGGCCCCGATCGCCGTGGCCAGGGTCAGCCCGGCCCCCTGGAACTGGGGCAGCAGGTAGAGCCAGCCGATGGCCACCACCAGCGCCGACGACACCGCGCGCACCCGCGACGAGCCGAGCCGTGCCTCGGCGAAGTCGGGGAGCGTGTAGGCGCCCGAGCGCCGCAGTGGCGCGGCCACCAGGACCAGCAGCACCAGGTAGCCGGCCGTCCAGCCCACCGGGTACCAGAGCATGTCGGCGCCGAAGGCGAGCACCAGCCCGGCGACCCCCAGGAAGGACGCGGCGGAGAGGTACTCGCCGCCGATCGCGCTCGCGTTCAGCGCCGGCCGGACGCTGCGGGAGGCGACGAAGAAGTCGCTGGTGGTGCGCGAGAAGCGCAGCCCGAGCGACCCGATGACCAGCGTGGCCACGGCCACCAGGGACACCGCCACGATGCCCGGCACCGAGGTCACCGGGCTCGCGGCCACGCTCAGCCAGGCGGTCACGTGCGCTCGACGGTGTCGACGAGGTCGGTGAACTCCGCCTCGTGGCGTTCGGCGCGGCGTACGTAGAACCAGCCGAGGGCGAACAGCAGCGGGTAGGCGAGGCCGCCGAGGAGCAGCCACGTCACCGGCATCCCGAGGAGGCGTACGTCGGCCAGTGCGGGTGCCAGGTGGAAGAGCAGCGGGACGCCGACGGCGAGGGTGACCAGGGGGGCCAGCGTGAGCACCGCCAGCCGGAGCTGGGCACGCAGCAGCGAGCCCATCAGCACCGCGCCGAGCTCGGTCTCCTCGTCGATCTCGCGGGTCCGGGCCCGGGCGCGCTTAGCCAGGCGTGGCGGCCCGGTGACCCGGACCCGGGTGGGCCGCGGCTCGCTCACGTGCGTCTCCGGGTCAGCAGCTCGCGCAGGTCGCGGGTGTGCCGGCGGCTCACCAGCAGCTCCTGCCCGGCGACCAGGACGGTGCACTTGCCGCCCTGCACGCGCACCTCGTCGACGTGGCCGAGGGCCACCAGCAGGCTGCGGTGGATCCGCACGAAGCCGGCCGGACGCCACTGCTCCTCGAGGGTCGACAGCGGGATCCGGATCAGGTGGCTGCCCTCGGCGGTGTGCAGCCGCGCGTAGTCGCCGTGCGCCTCCACGTGGGTGATCGCGGTCCGGTTGACGAAGCGGGTGACGCCGCCGCGCTCGACCGGGATCTGCTCGTCCCCGCTGGGTGCCGGCCCGGCCCCGCCCTCGACGATCCGGCGGATCGCCTCGGCCAGGCGCTCGGCGCGCACCGGCTTGAGCACGTAGTCGACCGCGCGCAGCTCGAATGCGTCGACCGCGTGCTCCTCGTGCGCGGTCACGAACACGATCGGGGGCGGCGACTTGAAACGGCTCAGCACCTGCGCGAGCTCGAGCCCGGTGAGGCCCGGCATCTGGATGTCGAGGAACACTGCGTCGACCTCGAGGTCCTGCAGGATCCGCAGCGCCTCGGTGGCGTTGTCGGTGGTGAGCACGCCACGGATCCGGGGATCCTCGCCGAGCAGGAACGCCAGCTCGTCGAGCGCGGGCCGCTCGTCGTCGATCACCAGTACCTTGAGGCCCTCGTCGGCGGCGCTCACGCGTGCACCCCTGCGGCGAACTTCGGCACCCGCACGATCACCTTCGTGCCGGCACCCGGAGCGGTCTCCACGACCAGGCCGTAGTCGTCTCCGAAGGTGGTGCGCAGCCGGGCGTCGACGTTGCCGAGACCGACCGAGTCGAGGGCGGTGTCACCGGCCAGCGCGCGGCGTACCTTCTCGGGATCCTCGCCCACGCCGTCGTCCTCCACCTCGATGATCGCCTCCTGGTCGTGGTCGCGGGCCACGATGCTGATGTGCCCGCTCTCACCGGTCATCCCGTGCCGTACGGCGTTCTCGACCAGCGGCTGGATGCACAGGAACGGTACGGCGACCGGTAGCACCTCGGGGGCGATCCGGAGGGTCACCTGCAGCCGGTCACCGAACCGCGCCTGCTCGAGCAGCAGGTAGCGCTCGACGCTGTGCAGCTCCTCGGCCAGCGTCGTGAACTCGCCGTGGCGCCGGAACGAGTAGCGGGTGAAGTCGGCGAACTCCAGCAGCAGCTCGCGGGCCCGGTCGGGGTCGGTGCGCACGAACGACGCGATCGCGCCGAGCGAGTTGTAGATGAAGTGCGGGCTGATCTGGGCGCGCAGGGCGCGCACCTCGGCCTCCATCAGCCGGGTGCGCGAGGCGTCGAGCTCGGCCAGCTCGAGCTGGCTGGACACCCACCGCGCGACCTCGTCCGACGCGCTCACCAGCCCGGCGGTGGGGGAGCCCGTGAACACCTGGAGGGTGCCGATGATCCGGTCCTCGACCACCAGCGGGCTCACTATCCCGGCCCGGATCGCGCAGCTGGGCAGGCCGCAGCTGACCTCGCTGCGGTCGGCGACCCGGGTGGTGCCCTGTGCGACGGTGCGGCTGGCCAGCGAGGCGGTCTGCTCTGCGTGGTGGTGCGCGGCGCCGTCCCAGGCCAGCAGGCTGACGGTGTCGGTCAGCGCCACGGCCGGGGTGCCGAGCAGCGCCCGCAGGTGCTTGATGCTGCGCTCCGCGCTGCCCCCGGTCAGTCCCGCCCGGAGCGCCGGCGACGCCAGCGAGGCGGTGTGCAGCGTGCGGAAGGTGGCCCGGTCGGACTCGGTGCCGAGATGCGGCCGGCGCCTGCGCAGTCGCACCGGGTCACCGGAAGTCGATCAGCAGGACGCCCTCGGCGGGCTCGGTCGAGCCCTCGGTGCGCCGGGCAGGCCGCTGGTCGCGGGACGCCCCGAGCGGGTCGCCCACCGTGGCCCGGAAGCACCTGCTCACCCACGGCAGCTGCATCCCGTCGCGACCGCGACCGTAGTCGGCGTACAGCTCGAGGGCGGAGCGGACCCGCTGCTCCCGCTCGTCGGCGTCGAGGGCGGCGAGCTCGGAACGCACCAGGGCGGCCAGGGACTCGGGATCGACGACCTGCCAGTAGCGGAACGAGCGCTCCTCGACGGCGCCGAACCGGTCCGAGGCGGCCAGGTGCTCCGCAGCCGCCGAGCGCGCGCTGGCTCCGAGCAGGGTGTCCAGGCGGCGCGCCCACGGCACCCGGTGGTCACGCTGGTTGCACACCAGCGTCAGCCTGCCCCCGGGTCGGAGCAGGTCGGCCAACGCGTCCAGGTCGCCGGGCAGCTCCTCGGCGGCCACCACGACGTCGATCAGCTGGCTCGGGAACGGCAGGACGTCGCGCGAGGGCACCGCCGCCACGTCGTGACCCGACGCTGCGAGCGCCGTGGCCAGGTCGCGGTGGGCCAGCGCCACGACCGTGCGCGGGGCAGCACCGACCAGCCATTCCACGGCCTCGGCCGGGAAAGCGGTGCGGTCCTGGGGGGCAATTCCGCCCGCGGCGGTCGGCCCCGCGTGCGCGGGAGTCTGCATCGGGCCTGAGGCTACCCGTCCCGGAGCCGCCGGTCGGGGACGTCTAGCGTTCCGTGCCATGGACTCCTCGCCCGACCCGTTCGCCGAGCTCGGCGCCCTCGAGGGCGTGCCCTCGGCCTTCGCCGCGGCCCGCGACGGCATCGACGCCGTGCTCCGGGATCGCGGGCTCCGCCGCACCGGGTCCGCGCTCACCGCCGAGTCGCTGCTGCGCGGCGCGATCGCGTCGGCGGTCCTCGACGGGTCGACGTCGGAGGCGGAGCAGATGCGTGCGGGGGCGGGCGACCTGGTGGCTGCCGCCTCGCTGCGGCTCTCCACCGAGCTGCTCGGGCTGGTCCCGACCCTGCGCACCTCGCCCCTGCAGGCGCTGGCGAGGCTGCACGCGGTCGCCGGCAGCGGTGCCCCCGACCCCGGGGAGCTGGGCCGCCCCCGCGATGCCGAGGCCGCGCAACGGCTGCAGGTGCTGGCGCGGCGGCTGCTCGCGCCCACCTCGGCCCCCGCGCTCGTGGTGGCCGCGATCGTGCACGCCGAGCTGGTCACCGCCGCGCCGTTCGCCACCCACAACGGGCTGGTCGCCAGGGCCGCCGAACGGCTGGTGCTGGTGGCCCGAGGAGTCGACGAGAAGTCCTTGCTGGTGCCCGAGGCAGGCCATCTGGAGCTGCGGGCGGCGTACGAGTCGAACCTGCGGGCGTACGCCGGTGCCGAGGGCACCAGCGGGGTGCACGCCTGGCTGCTGTACGCCGCCGAGGCCGCGGCGAAGTCGGCCGAGCTGAGTCCGGTGCGGGACTGAGCGAACGGTGCGGGACGGGCGACCCGTCGAGGGCCGCTGACATGCGAGCGGCGCCCACCATCCGTGAGGACGTCGGGCGCCGCCGCTGACACGTGAAACCTGGCTACCAGGCGTGCATCATCTAACTGCGGCCCCGGAAGTATTCCGGGTGACCGGCACCCTGAACAAAGGGTAGATCGCCGCGTGGGTACCTGGTTCACGTGCGGGCTTGTGGAGTTGTGATGCCATGTCTACGCCGACCGGGCCCGGTGTTCAAGGCTTGACTTTGGGGCTGTCGAGTGGGCGGGCGGGAGACCTCAGGCGCCGGTGCGTCGTCGCCGGTTGCTGGCCCAGACCGCTCCGCCCATCGCGATCGCGCCGCTGACGGCGAGCACCGCGAGCGTGGGCTTGACCGGGGGGAGCATCCGGCTGCGCAGCGCGACGGGGCGCACGAACACCAGGATCGGCCAGTCCCGGGCGGTGGCCACCTTGCGCAGCTCCTTGTCGGGGTTGACCGCGAACGGGTGGCCCACGGCCTCGAGCATCGGGACGTCGGTGATCGAGTCGCTGTAGGCGTAGGACTCCGCCAGGTCGTAGCCGCGCTCGTCGGCGAGCTCCCGGATCGCGCGCGCCTTCTCCTCGGCGTAGGCGTAGTAGTCGATGCCGCCGGTGTACTTGCCGTCGGCCACCTCCATCCGGGTCGCGATCACCCGGTCGGCGCCGAGCATCTCCCCGATCGGCTCGACCACCTCGGAGCCGGACGTGGAGACGATGATGACGTCGCGGCCGGCCAGGGTGTGCTCCTGGATCAGCCCGACTGCCTCGTCGTACACGATCGGGTCGACGACGTTGTGCAGGGTGTCGGACACGATCTCCTTGACGGTGTCGACGTCCCAGCCGGTGCACAGCTGCGACATGAACTGCCGCATCCGCTCCATCTGGTCGTGGTCGGCGCCGCCGACGAGGTAGACGAACTGCGCGTACGTCGAGCGCAGCACCGCGCGCCGCGAGATCAGGCCGCCGGCCTGGAAGGGCTTGCTGAACGCCAGGGTGCTCGACTTGGCGATGATCGTCTTGTCGAGGTCGAAGAAGGCCGCTTGGCGCATTGGCTCAGCATAGGCCGGTACGCGGCCGCCGGCCGCGAGTCCTGCACACTCGCCCCGCGGCGGACGCCTCTCCACAGGCCGCGCCTCGGCCGGGTCCGCGTCCCCGGGCTCGGACACGCTGACCCCATGAGACCCGCGTCCTCCGGCCCGCCGATGCGCCCGTCGTCGGCCCCCTCGACTGCTCCGCCCACGGGTCCGTCGCCGCCACTGATCGTCACCGCCGACGAGAGCCTGCTCGATCAGCTGCTGCGGCTCAGCGCGGCGGCCGGGGTGGTGCCCGACGTCGCACACGACGCCGATGCCGGGCTGCGGTCGTGGGCGGCTCCGCCCGTGGTCCTCGTCGGGGCCGACCTGGCCGGTGCGCTGGCGCGGTTGGCGCCGGCGCGACGCGGCCGGGTGCACGTCGTCTCGGAGGGCAGGGTCGCCGACGACCTGTTCCGCACCGCGCTGCGGCTGGGGGCCGAGAACGTCGTCGAGCTCCCGCTCTCCGAGGCCTGGGTCGTCGAGGTGCTGTCCGACCTCGAGGGCGACGGCCTGGGCCTCACGGTCGGGGTGATCGGTGGCAGCGGCGGCGCCGGGGCCACCACGTTCGCGTGCGCGCTGGGCCAGGTGGCTGCGCGCACGGGCCCGGCGGTGGTCATCGACGCCGACCCGCTCGGGCCCGGGGTCGACCGGGTCCTCGGCTTCGAGCGCCTCGACGGGGTGCGCTGGGAGTCGCTGCAGCAGACCACCGGTCGACTCAGCGGCCGGGCGCTGCGTGACGCCCTGCCGGCGAGGCAGGGGCTCGGGGTGCTGACCTGGTCGCCCGGTCGGCCGGGGGTCCTCCAGGCGTTCGCCGTACGGGAGGCGCTGGCCGCGGCCCAGCGCGGGCACGACCTGGTGGTCGTCGACCTGCCGCGCCGGCTCGACCCGCTGCTCGACGAGGTGGTGTCGAGGTGCGACCACCTGTTCGTGCTGGTCCAGCCGAGTGTCGTGGGGATCGCCTCGGCGGCCCGCACCTGCGCCCGGCTCGGAGGTGACCGGGTGGTCACCCTGGTCGTGCGCCGGGGCGCGATCGATGCGGGCGAGGTGGCCCGGATCGTGGGTGTGCCGGACGCCGTGGAGCTGGCTGACCAGCGTGGGCTGGCCGAGGCGATAGACCTCGGGGCGGGGCCGGTCCGTGCCCGCCGGGGACCCCTGGGACGGGTCGCGTCGCAGTCACTTCGTCGAGCCCGCGGTGGCCTTGTGGCGCGGGTCCCGGCGTGACCGGGCCGCTCGGTGCCGGGTCGGACACCGAGGCGCTTGCGGGCGCCGTACGCGACCGGCTGGCGCGGGAGCCCGGTGCCGTCACGCCGCAGCGGGTGGCCGACGCGCTGCGGGCCGAGGGGCGCCCGGTCGGCGACGCCACCGTGCTCGCGGTGCACGAGGCGATCAGCCGAGAGGTGCTCGGGGCCGGGCCTCTGGAGCCCCTGCTACGGCTTCCCGGCGTGACCGACGTGCTGGTCAACGGCCCGGGACAGGTCCTGGTCGACCGCGGTCGGGGACTCGAGCCCACGGAGGTCCGGTTCCGCGACGACGACGCCGTACGCCGGCTGGCCCAGCGGCTGGCTGCGCGCGGTGGGCGTCGACTCGACGACGCGGCCCCGTGCGTCGACCTGAGGCTGGCCGACGGCACCCGCTTCCACGCGGTCCTGGCGCCGCTGGCCAGGCCGGGTACGGCGCTGTCACTCCGGGTGCCCCGCACCCGCGGCTTCGCGCTGGACGAGCTGGTCGCCGCGGACACGATGTCGCCCGCCGGTGCCCGGCTGCTCTCCCTCGTCGTGGCGCGGCGGCTGGCCTTCCTGGTCAGCGGTGGCACCGGCTCGGGCAAGACCACCCTGCTGGCCACGCTGCTCTCGCTGGTCGACCCGACGCACCGGCTGCTGCTGGTCGAGGACGCCAGTGAGCTGCGCCCCGTGCACCCCCACGTGGTGGGCCTCGAGGCGCGCCCGGCCAACCTGGAAGGGCACGGCCTGGTCACCGTCCGCGACCTGGTCCGGCAAGCGTTGCGGATGCGGCCCGACCGGCTGGTCGTGGGTGAGGTGCGCGGGGGCGAGGTCGTCGATCTCCTGGCGGCGCTGAACACCGGGCACGAGGGCGGCTGCGGCACCATCCATGCCAACTCGGCCGCCGACGTCCCGGCCCGGGTCGAGGGGCTCGCCCTGGCCGCCGGCCTCGGGCGCGACGCCGTGCACAGCCAGTTCGCCTCTGCCATCGACGCAGTGGTCCACCTGACTCGGCAGGCCGACGGTCGTCGCCGGCTGGTGGAGGTCGCGGTGCCGGTGCGCGGCCGCGACGGCCTGGTCGAGATGGCGACCGGCGTGCGCTTCACGACCTCCGGGGTCGCCGAGCCCGGGCCGGGAGCGGATCGGCTGGCCGGGTCGCTGGAGGAGGCCGTGGTGTGATCGCCGGCAGCGGACCGGCTCAGCTGGTCGCGGTGGGGGCCGCGGCGGCCTGCGCAGCCCTCCTCGTACCTCCGTCGGCGGTGCGCCCCGGCGCGTCGCGGGAGCGCGCTTCCACGTCGTGGGTGGCGGTGGTGGTGGCCGCGGGCACCTTCGCGGTACTCGGCCTCGCCCCGCTCGACCAGCCTGCGACCCGGTTGCTGCTGGCGCTGACCGTGCTGCTCAGCGTCGCGGCCGTCGCCGCGCTGGCGCGCCGGCGTGCGTGTCGGCGGGAGGTGGAGGCCGCCCAGGCCCGGGTGCTCGACTTCTGTGACCTGCTGGCCGGTGAGCTGGCCGCGGGGCTGCCCCCCGGGGCGGGCGCTGGAGCGCGGCGCCGAGGAATGGCCCGAGCTCGCGCCCGTGGCCGCCGCCTTCCGGCTGGCGGGCGACGTGCCCGGGGCGCTGCGGGCCGTGGCCGGCCGTCGAGGTCGAGGAGATCTGGAGCTGGCGGCCGCGGCATGGCAGGTCGCGCACCAGGCGGGGGGAGGTCTCGGTGTGGCCCTGCACCGGGTCGCCGGGTCGCTGCGGGCGACGCAGGCCACCCGCCGCGTCGTACGCGCCGAGCTGGCGAGCGCCCGGGCCACGGCTCGGCTGATGGCGGTGCTGCCGGTGCTGGCGCTGCTGATGGGGGGTGGGATCGGGGGCGATCCGCTGGGCTTCCTGCTCACGACCGGGTGGGGAAACGCCTTCCTGGCCGGCGGGCTGCTCCTGGAGTTCCTCGGCCTGTGGTGGATCGAGGCGATCGCCGACGACGTGGGCAGCACGTGACCGTCCTGGCCGTGCTCGCGGCGGCGGCTGCCGCGTGGCTGCTGCTTCCCCCGTGCCGGGTGAGCGGTGCGCTGCCCCGGGTGCCCGCTGCGCGGGCCAGTTCCGCGGCCGGCGCCGGTCTCGTCGTCCGTGGTCGCTGGTGGTGGGCCGGCTCGGCGTTCGTGGCCGGCCTGGTGTTCGGTCCGGGGCGGTGGGCGCCCGTGGTCGGGGTGGCTGCCGCGCTCACCGTGTGGGTCCTCGTCGACCGGGCCGAGCCCCCCGAGGCACGGCGTCGCCGCGCGCAGGCCGCCCGCCAGCTTCCGCACCTGGTCGAGCTGCTGGCCGCCTCGCTCGCCTCGGGGGCCGCCCCCGAGGAGGCGCTCTCGGCGGCCTGCGCCGCCCTGCCGGGTCCCGCCGCCGACGAGCTGCGCGGCGCCCGTGCGGCACTCGGCCTGGGGGTGGCTCCGGGGGAGGTGTGGCGCGAGCTGGCCGAGCACCCTGCCCTGGCGCCGCTCGGTCGCACACTGGCGCGCTCGCAGGAGTCCGGCGCGCCGGTGGTCGAGGCGGTCCGTCGGCTGGCCGACGACCTGGCAGAAACGACCCGCCTCGACGCGGAGGACCGGGCTCGCGCGGTCGGAGTGCGAGCTGCGCTCCCGCTGGGGCTCTGCCTGTTGCCCGCGTTCCTCCTGCTCGGCATCGTCCCGCTCGTCGCCGGAGCGGTCTCCGCCCTGCACTGGTGAGCCCCCTGCCCTCCACACCCGGGCCCCCGCGCAGACCCCTCCACACCGCGGCCACGACCCGTGGTCGCGGCCGTCGGGCCGGGGGATGGTCGACTCGTGACCGTGGACGGACCGCGGTCGAGGAGGAGGACCAGATGTCCAACCGCTGCACCACACCCAGCCGTGACGAGCACGGGATCACCACCGCTGAATACGCCGTGGGCACCGCCGCCGGCGCCGGGTTCGCCGGGTTGCTCTACACGATGCTCACCGGCGGGTTCGGCACCCGGCTGCTCAACACCCTGTTCGACCACGTGCTGGGTCTGCTCGGGATCGGCTGATGCGCGCGGGCGCCGGGGCCGTGCGGACCGGCCGATCCGCGCCGGTCGGTCGGCGCGACCAGCGTGGCGCGGTCACCGCCGAGACTGCGATGGTCCTGCCCCTGCTCGTCGTCCTCACGGTGGCCCTGGTCTGGATGCTCAGTCTGGGGCTGGCCCAGGTGCGCGCGGTCGACGCGGCGCGGGAGACCGCCCGCGCACTCGCCCGGGACGACAGCGAGGCGCTGGCTCGCGAGCTGGGCGCGCGGGCAGCCCCCGACGGCGCCCGGATCGGCGTCACCCACGACGGGGACAGGGTGGTCGTCACGGTCACGGTGACGGCGTCCGGGCTCGCCGGGCTGTTGTCTGCCCTGCCTTCGGTCGAGGTGCAGGCCAGCGCGGTGGCCGTGCTGGAGTCGTCATGACCGACGAGCGCGGGACCGCCACCGTGGTGGCGGTGTCGCTCGCCTCGGTGCTGGTCCTGGTGACGTCGGCGGTGGGCTGGGTGATCGGGCTGGTGTCCGACCATCGCGCTGCGCAGTCCGCGGCCGACCTCGCGGCTCTCGCCGGCGCCGGGGCGCTGCAGCACGCCAAGCCGCCCTGCGCGGCAGCGGCCGAGGTGGCTCAGGCCAACGGGGCCACGCTCGCGGACTGCCGGGCGGCGGGGCGTGACGTCTGGGTCACCGTGCGGGTGGTGTCGGTGTCGCTGGGTGGTCTCGCGCCCGACGTCACCGGGCGCGCCCACGCAGGCCCCGGCCCGTGACGACCCCGGCCCGGTCAGGCAGTGGTGTCAGTCTTCGTCGGCGCGCTCGGACCGGTCCGCCTCGACCCGGTCCAGCTTCTCGGACAGCTTGGACAGCTCGCGGTGCTCCTTGCGCAGGCGCAGCTCACGCTTGGTGCCGTACTTGAGGATCGTGAAGCCCCACAGCACGAACGCTCCGGCGGCGACGCCCACCAGGAAGATCGTGAGCGCGGAGAGGTCCATGCCGAGCAGCTGTGCGCTGCCGTCGCTCACGAAGATCGCCGCCAGGATCGCGATCGCGCCGACGCCGAGGAGGAGAATGCCCAGGATCACCATGGCGGAAGGTTACTCGTCACCCGCCGAGGAGCACATCGAGCAACGCCACTGCCCCGGGCTTGTCGAGCGGGTTGTTCTGGTTGCCGCACTTGGGTGACTGGATGCAGGACGGGCACCCCTCCAGGCACGGACAGGCAGAGATCGCCTCCCGGGTGGCGCCCAGCCAGTCCCGGGCTGCCTCGAATCCCCGTTCGGCGAACCCGGCGCCACCAGGGTGCCCGTCGTACACGAAGACGGTCAGCCGGCCGGTGTCGGGATGGACGGCGGTGGAGACACCGCCGATGTCCCAACGGTCGCAGGTGGCGAAGAGGGGCAGCAGCCCGATCGAGCAGTGTTCGGCGGCGTGTGCCGAGCCCGGCAGGTCGGCTGTGGCGAGCCCGGCCTCCTCCAGCACGTCGTCCGGCACGGTCCACCAGACGGCGGCGGTGCTCAGCGTGCGTTGCGGGAGGTCCAGCGGTTCCTCGGCGATCACCTCACCGCCGGGCGTACGCCGCTTGAGGAACGACACGACCTGGTGCGCGACCTCGACCAGGCCGAAGGAGAGCCGACACTGGCCCCAGTCGCGGTGCCTGAGCTCCTCCACGATGCGGATGTCGGTGAGCTCGCGCGCCGAGGTGGAGTAGTTCGGTTCGGCGCGCGCGATCACGGCGACGTGTTCGTCGAGGTCCAGCGACTCCACCAGCCAGGTCTCGCCCATGTGCAGGTAGACCGCACCCGCGTGGGCGGTGCCGTGCGAGGCCGACGCGTCCACCGTGCCGACCACGCGTCCGGTCCCGGCCTCCACCAGCTGGACGGGCCGGCCACCGCTGGAGCGGATGTCGGTCAGGTCGGAGGGCCGGCGACGATCGGTCCAGAACCACCCTCGGGCCCGGCGTCGCAGCAGCCCCGCGTCGGTGAGCCCTGCCACCGCGGCCGGCGCCGTCGGCCCGAAGAGCGTGAGGTCCTCGTCGGTGAGCGGCGACTCCGCGGCCGCCGCGCACAGGTGCGGGTCGAGCACGTAGCGGTTCGAGGGGTCGAACACGGTGGCCTCCACCGGGGCCCCGAGCAGGGCCTCGGGATGGGTCACCAGGTAGGTGTCGAGCGGGTCGTCGCGGGCCACCAGCACGCCCAGCGCCGCCTGGCCCTCACGTCCGGCCCGCCCCAGCTGCTGCCACATCGCCGCGCGGGTGCCGGGGAAGCCGGCCAGCAGCACGGCGTCGAGCCCGGAGATGTCGATGCCCAGCTCGAGGGCGTTCGTGGCCGCCAGCCCGGTGAGGGCGCCCGAGCGCAGTGCCTGCTCCAGGGCCCGGCGCTCCTCGGGGAGGTAACCGCCACGGTAGGCCGCCACCTGCCCGGCCAGCTCGGGCGACACCTCGGCCAGCAGCGCGGCCGCCGTCACCGCCACCGCCTCGACGCCGCGACGCGACCGCACGAACGCGAGCGTGCGCACTCCTTCGACCACGAGGTCGGCCAGCAGGTCGGCCACCTCGGAGGAGGCCGCCCGGCGCACGGGGGCACCGTTCTCTCCGGCCCAGGAGGTGAACGGCGGCTCCCACAGTGCGATCGCCACCTGGCCGTGAGGTGAGTCGTCGCGGGTGATCGCCTCCACGTCCAGCCCGGTGAGGCGGGAGGCGGCGACCGCGGGGTCGGCCACCGTGGCCGAGGCGAGCACGAACGTCGGGTGGGCGCCGTACAGGGCGCAGATCCGGCGCAGCCGGCGCAGCACCGCCGAGACGTGCGCGCCGAAGACCCCCCGGTAGTGGTGGCACTCGTCGATCACCACGTACTGCAACGACCCCAGGAACCCCGCCCACCGGGCATGGCCCGGCAGCATCGAGCGGTGCAGCATGTCGGGGTTGGTGAGCAGGTACTCGCCGTGGTCGCGGGCCCAGTCGCGCTCCTCGCGGGTGCAGTCGCCGTCGTGCGTCGCCGCCCGGACGTCCAGGCCCAGGGCGAGCAGCCGGGTGAGCTGGTCCTGGGCGAGCGCCTTGGTGGGCGAGACGTACAGCGCGGTCGCGCCACGTTGGCCACGCAGCCCCCTCGTCGACAGCGTCGCGGTGAGGGCGGGGAGCTGGAAGGCCACGGACTTGCCCGAGGCGGTGCCGGTCGAGAGCACCACGTGCCGGCCGGCGTGGGCCAGGTCGGCCGCCGCGGCCTGGTGCCGCCAGGGCCGGACCACCCCCGCGGTCGCGAACGCGGCCTGGACGTCGACCGCGACCCAGTCGGGCCAGTCGGCTCCGACTGCCTCCCGGGCGGGGAGCACCTCGAGGTGGAGCAGCCGGTCGGCGCGACCGGGCGCCGCCGCGAGCCGGTCGACGAGCCGGCGTACGGCGAGCTCGCCGGTGCCCCTCGGTTGCTCCACCCGCGCAGTGTCGCAAACGCTGTGGACAGCGCGGCCGTCCGGCCGGACTTCGGGTGCACACTGGGTACCCGCGTGGTTTGATACTGCACGGCCGGGTTCGTCGCTCGGCCCGCCGACCTATTCGGGGAGAGACCGTGGACCTGACTCTGACGACCCACGAGGTCGCGGGCGCGACCATCGTCGCGGTCGGCGGTGAGATCGACGTCTACACCGCCCCCCGGCTGCGCGACATGATCACCGAGCTTGTCAGTGACGGCGTCTACCACCTGGTCATCGACATGGAGGGCGTCGAGTTCCTCGACTCCACCGGGCTCGGCGTCCTCGTGGGTGGGCTGAAGAAGGTCCGGGCCCACGACGGCTCGCTGCAGCTGATCTGCACCCAGGAGCGGCTGCTCAAGATCTTCCGGATCACCGGCCTCGCCAAGGTCTTCACGATCCACGCCTCGACCGAGGCCGCGCTCGCCGACTGACGGCCCGCATCCACCCGACGGAGCAGCCCGCTCGCCTGCGCGGCACCCGCTCGGTGTGCAACACGTCACATCCCCCTCTCGCCATACCCCCTGACCTGCGTAGACTCCGGCGCGATCGTGTTACCTGCATCACCAACACTTGGAGGAAGACGCATGGGGCTCACCCCCGCTGTCGTTGACGTCTCCGGGGGCAATTTCGTCCTGGTCGTCGTCGTCGCCGTGATCGCGCTGCTCGCGCTCGGTATGGCTGCGATGTTCCGCCAGGAGGTCATGGCCGCCGGTGAAGGCACCGACAACATGAAGGAAATCGCTCGCGCCGTGCAGGAAGGCGCCAACGCCTACCTCGCCCGCCAGTTCCGCACTCTCGGGATCTTCGCCGCCGTGGCGTTCTTCCTGCTCCTGCCCCTGCCCGCGGACGACACAGCGGTGAGGATCGGCCGCTCGGTCTTCTTCCTCGTCGGTGCCGGCTTCTCGGCCACCGTGGGCTACCTGGGCATGTCCCTCGCCGTCCGGGCCAACCTGCGGGTGGCAGCGGCGGCCAACGAGGTCGGCCGCGACCCCGCCATGAAGATCGGGTTCCGCACCGGCGCCATGGTCGGCATGCTCACCGTGGGCCTCGGCCTGCTCGGTGCCAGCATCGTGGTGATGCTGTTCAAGGACCACGCCCCCCACGTGCTCGAGGGCTTCGGCTTCGGTGCCGCGCTGCTCGCCATGTTCATGCGGGTCGGCGGCGGCATCTTCACCAAGGCGGCCGACGTCGGCGCCGACCTGGTGGGCAAGGTCGAGCAGAACATCCCCGAGGACGACCCGCGCAACGCGGCGACCATCGCCGACAACGTCGGCGACAACGTGGGCGACTGCGCCGGCATGGCGGCCGACCTGTTCGAGTCGTACGCCGTCACCCTGGTCGCGGCGCTGATCCTCGGCTCGCAGGCCTTCGGCGACAAGGGCCTGGTCTACCCGCTGCTGATCCCCGCGATCGGTGCGTTGACCGCCGTACTGGGCGTCTACCTGTGCAAGCCGCGTCCGGGCGAGAACGGCCTGACCACGATCAACCGGGCGTTCTACATCTCGGCGGCCGTGGGTGCGCTGGGCTCGGTCGTGCTGTCGTTCATCTACCTGCCGAACAGCTTCAGCGGCTTCGTGAACATGACCGGCACCGACATGGGAGCCGCCACCGGCGACCCCCGCGTCATCGCCTCCGCGGCGGTGGTGATCGGCATCGTGATGGCGTCGGGCATCCTCGCGCTGACCGGCTACTACACCGGCACCGAGCACCGCCCGGTCAAGGACGTCGGCAAGACCTCGCTCACCGGCGCGGCCACCGTCATCCTGTCCGGCCTCTCGGTGGGCTTCGAGTCGGCCGTCTACACGACGTTCGTGATCGGGGCGGCCGTCTTCGGCGCCTTCCTGCTCGGTGGCGCCACGCTCACGGTGTCGCTGTTCGCGGTGGCGCTTGCCGGCTGTGGCCTGCTGACCACCGTCGGCGTGATCGTCGCGATGGACACCTTCGGCCCGGTCTCCGACAACGCCCAGGGCATCGCAGAGATGTCCGGCGACGTCAGCCCGGAGGGCGCCCAGATCCTGACCGAGCTGGACGCCGTCGGCAACACCACCAAGGCGATCACCAAGGGCATCGCGATCGCGACGGCCGTGCTTGCCGCGACCGCCCTGTTCGGCTCGTACTCGACGTCGGTGTTCGAGGCGCTCGCCACGGCCAACCCCGGCGCCGACGAGTTCCTGCCGAGTGACTTCTACGTCTTCAACCCCGCCGTCCTGGTGGGTGTGCTGCTGGGTGCCTCGGTGGTGTTCCTCTTCTCGGGCCTGGCCATCAACGCCGTGGCCCGGGCTGCCGGCGCGGTGGTCTACGAGGTGCGTCGCCAGTTCCGGGAGATCCCCGGGATCATGGAGGGCACCGGCCGTCCGGAGTACGGCAAGGTCGTCGACATCGTCACCAAGGACTCGCTGCGCGAGCTGGTGACGCCGGGTCTGCTCGCCGTCCTGGCACCGGTCGCGGTGGGCTTCGGCCTCGGCGTGACCGCCCTGGCCGGCTTCCTGGCCGGCGCGATCGGCACCGGCACCCTGATGGCGGTCTTCCTGGCCAACGCGGGTGGCGCGTGGGACAACGCCAAGAAGCTGGTCGAGGACGGTCACCACGGCGGCAAGGGCTCGCCGGCGCACGAGGCCACCATCATCGGTGACACCGTGGGCGACCCGTTCAAGGACACCGCCGGTCCGGCGATCAACCCGCTGATCAAGGTGATGAACCTGGTCTCGCTGCTGATCGCCTCGGCCGTCGTGTCGATGAGCGTAGGCAAGGACCAGCACGACGCCCTGCGGATCGTCATCGCGCTGGTCGCCGTGGCGATCATCGTGGTCGCGGTGTACATCTCCAAGCAGCGCGAGGTGGCGCTCGGCGACGAGCCGGCCAGCGTGGAGCTCAAGGCCTGACCCGCCGACCCGTCGCAGATGTACATGTACATCTGCGACGGGTCAGCGCATTTCGGGTGTACATCTGCGACAGGTCAGCGCGGGAGGGTGATCGAGAATGCGGCGCCGCCCTCGGGGGCCGAGCCGACCTCGACGGTGCCACCCAGGCGGGCGACCAGGCCGTGCACGATGGCCAGGCCCAGCCCGTGGCCGACCGGCCTGCTCCCGGCGTAGCGGTCGTGCAGGGCACCGGGTTCGAAGGCGACGCCCAGGTCCTCGGGGGTGAGGCCCGGGCCGGAGTCGCGCACCTCGAGCCGGGCGGCGCCCTCCGACTCCGACAGGGCCAGCACGACGCTCGCACCGCCCGGACACACGCGTACGGCGTTGTCGACCAGGGCGTCGAGCACCTGGCGCACCCGGCCCGGATCGGTGTGCACCACCACCTCCCCCGCCGGTACGACGCTGCGCAGCGTCAGGCCGGCGCGGTCGCACCGGTCCTGCCACGCGGCCGCCGCGGCCCGCACCAGGACCACCAGGTCGGAGGGCTCCGGGTCGAGCCGGAAGTCGTCGGACTCCAGCCGGGCCAGCGCCAGCAGGTCGTCGACGTAGCGCTGCAGGCGCAGCGACTCCCCGACCAGGGTCCGGCCGACCTCGGTGGTCTCCTCCGGGGCCACGGCGCCGTCCACGAGCGCCTCGGCGTACCCCCGGATCGCGGTCAGCGGGGTGCGCAGCTCGTGGGAGACCGAGAGCAGGAAGCGGCGCTGTCGGTCCTCGCTGGTGCGCAGGGCGGCGTCGAGATGGCCCAGCGCCTCGGTCACGTCCGCGACCTCGCGGGTGCCGGCGACCGGCAGCGGCACGCCCCGGTGTCCCTCGGCGAGCAGGCGGCCGGCGGCTGCGGTCTGGGTGAGCGGGCGCCCGATCCGCCGGGCGACGACCGTCGCGGCCACCAGGGCGGCCAGCAGCCCGAGGCCGAGCGCCAGCAGCACCCGGTGCCGCATCCGGGCCACCGTGGTGCCGACGTCGCTCGTGCTCGCCGCCAGCACCACCGCGCCACCCGGGCGGATCGGTTGGGCCTCGACCAGCACGGGTTCGCCGTCGAGCACTCCGGACGCCGAGACCGGCCCGCCGTCGAGCAGCACCCGGCGCTGCTCGGCGTCCAGCGCCTCGGCCGCACCCGACACGGTCCCCGACGAGCTGACGACGCCGAGCGCCAGGCCCTGGCCCTCGGCCAGCCGGTCGACGCGCGCGGAGAGCAACGCCCGCTCCGGCAGCCGCGCCAGCAGCTGCGCCTGGCGGGCGAGGGGTTCGCGGACGGCCCGTTCGCCGGCCCCTCTGAGCAGCGGGGCGATGAGCAGGCCGGCGAGCACCGCGGAGAGCACCGCGACCGCCGCCATCGCCACGGCCAGCCGGGCGGTGAGCGACCACCCGGACGCCGGGCCGCTCACGTCCGGTCCACCCGGTAGCCGACGCCGCGCACCGTCTCGATCGCCCAGGCCCCGTCGGGTCCCGAGGTGCCGGAGAGCTTGGCGCGCAGCTGCGCGACATGGACATCGACGGTGCGGCTGGTGCCGTAGTCGGCCTGTCCCCAGGCCTGGGCCAGCAGCTCGGCCCGGCTGAACACCCGCCCCGGTGCCGACACGAGCACCTCGAGCAGGTTGAACTCGGTCACGGTCAGGGACAGCTCCTCGCCTGCCACGCTCACTCGGCGGCTCGCCGGGTCGAGCCGCAGCGCCCCGACCTGCACCGGGCGTGGGCCAGCCGGCGCGGCGCTGCGTCGTACGACGGCGCGCACCCGGGCGACCAGCTCGCGCGGGGAGAACGGCTTGGTGAGGTAGTCGTCGGCGCCGATCTCCAGCCCCAGCACCCGGTCGACCTCGTCGTCGCGGGCCGTCACGAACAGCACCGGGGTCCAGTCGCCTGCGTCGCGCAGCGCCCGGCACACGCTCACCCCGTCAGTGCCGGGCAGGCCCACGTCGAGCACGATCGCCACCGGCCGGAGCCGGGCCACCGCGGCCAGTGCCGACTCGCCCGAGGTCTCGACGTGCACACCGAAACCGTCCTGGGCCAGGTAGCGCCGCTGGAGGTCGGCGATGTGCGGCTCGTCCTCGACGACGAGCACCAGTCCGCGTCCCTCGGCTCCGTGCACGGGTCAACGCTAGTGGTGGGCGACGCCCGCGGAGGCCGGATGCGGGCTTCCTTACCGAGTCCGAACACGGACTTGACCCGGGGGACACCTCGCACCGCCAACGTCGGAGGTGTCGCCGGAGTGGTCCGGCACCGATCGAGGAGGACTCGTCATGCCCCTGCTCCACACCGCCGCACTGCTCGGGACCGGGATCCTGTCCGCCGGCACCCTGTTCGGGGTCGTTGCCACCGGCGACGACACCGGCACCGATCCAGGCACCGGCAAGGTGTCCGTGCCCTGTGGCGCGGTCTGGGACCGGCTGCCGGCCGAGCTCCGCAACGACCTGGACGACCTCAAGGCACTGCCGTCGGCCGAGCGCCCGCAGGCAGTGCGCGAGATCCGCCGCGAGGCCCGCACCGGGGCGTACGGCGAACGGGTGCAGCAGTTCGCCCAGCACCGCGACGAGCGGGTGGAGCGGGTGCTGTCCCGGCTGCCCGACGAGCTCCGCGACGACCTCCGGGCCGCGCGCGCGTTGCCGGCGGAGGAGCGTGCCGCCGCTCTGGCCGAGGTCCGCGACCGCGCCCTCGCCGGCGGGTACGGCGACCGGGTGCAGCAGGTCGCGGAGCGGATCCGCGACCGCCGGGCGGCCTGCGCGCCGGCCGGCTCGACGTCTCCGGACCCGGCGTCGTCGGGCCCGGGCGCTGCATGAGAGCGGGGGTGCGCCGGGCACTCCGGGGGCCCTGGGCCGGGCCCTGGAGTGGTGCGCCGCCGGCGCGCTGGGACTGGTCGTCGGGCAGGCCGCAGGCCCGCCGGCCGGTGTCACGGCCGGCGTCACCGAGTCGGACCGGACCACCCCCTCGGCCGATCCGGTGCGGGAGCTGATCGACACGCACCACTGCTGGACCGGCCCGGCCCCCGCGCGTGCTCCGACGGCGATCCCGGCGTACTGCACGCGTTCTGCCCCTGACCTGTCGCAGATGTACATGTACATCTGCGACAGGTCAGCGTCAGGAGACGACGCGGACCCGAACCTTGGTCACCGGGTAGCGCACCCCGGCAT
>JBBQRV010000028.1:0-23385 GCA_038214475.1 Propionibacteriales bacterium
CTACAACAACCAGCCCTTCCGCGTCGGCGAGCGCCTATCCCGAGCGCTGATCGCAGACGCCCTCGAAGGCCGAACCAGCATCGACGAGGCCATGCGCCTGATGTCCATGAAGTCCCTCAGCACGTTCAACGAATACACTCGTCGCCTCGGGGCCGCCTGATGTATCTCCTCGACGCCAACGCCTTCATGGAGGCAAATCGCCTCTACTACGCCTTCGATATCGCTCCCGGGTTCTGGACCTGGCTCGGCGACCCCGCCCTTGCTGGCCAGGTCGCATCGATCGACGCTGTTAAGGAAGAGATCACCGCCGGAACCGGCGACTTGGTCGACTGGGCGCGAGCTCTACCAGGCAACTTCTGGATTGCTGACAGCGCAGGTTCGCTTGCCGCAATGACCGAACTCGCCGCCTGGGCCGCCGACCCAGCCCGCCTGTTCCGACAGGATGCCGTCGATGAGTTCCTTGGCTCCGCCGATCTGAGATTGATCGCTCAAGCGATGGCCACCGGAGCAGCCGTGGTCACCCGCGAACAACCCGCGCCCGACTCCAAGAAGAAGATCAAGATCCCCGACGCTTGCAACGCGTTCGGCGTCTCTTGGACCGACCCGTTCAGCCTGTACAGGGCTCTCGGGATGCGGCTCGTCGCGTGACCGAAAGGCTCCGCGAAATTCCGCAGGGATTCCGCAGGAGATCCGTTCGAGGCCGAAATCAGCCATCATCGACCGACGGTCGAATTCAGCGTTTGCGCAGGTCAGACCGTGTTTTTCCGAGTTGATCAAGACCTGCCAATACCGCTTGTGGTGTTCGAGCTCTACTACGAGATCTGACATCCCGGCCTCGAGGGCCGGACACCGGCGCTGACCTGCGCAACCGCGAAGGCGGGCCGCCTCCGGAGGCTCGTTCTTCGCACAGATTCGCACAACGTCGCACCGGCTTGGCACCCACGAGGTGCCAAGCCGGTTGCGCTTCTCGGCCCATCCAGCACGGACAGGGACGGCGCGTCTAGTGACGTCCAGCAGAGTGGTGTACGGATCCGGTGAGCGTGTCGCTGCCGATGTGAGCGACGGCCACCGGGTGATCCTTCGAGTGATCTGCGAAAACCGACTCGAAGAAGGACACCACGATGACCGTCAACCCCAGTATCGACCCTGCCCGTCTGCTCGAGGAGCAGCTGGCCCAGGCGTCGCCTGATCTGCTGCGTGAGCTGCTAGCCACGTTCGTCAACACGATGATGTCTGCCGAGGCCGACGCGGTCTGCGGCGCCGCCTATGGCCAGGTCAGCCCGGACAGGGTCAACCGAGGCAACGGGTACCGGACCAGGGAGTTCGACACCCGCGCCGGCCCCTTGGACCTGGCGGTTCCGAAGCTGCGGAGCGAGACGTACTTCCCGGAATGGCTACTGGAGCGACGCAAGCGCGCCGAGCGGGCGCTGACCAGCGTGGTGGCGACCTGCTACCTACTCGGGGTGAGCACCCGTCGGATGGACAAGCTGGTCCGATCCCTGGGGATCACCACGTTGAGCAAGTCGCAGGTCTCGGTGATGGCCAAGGAGCTCGACGCCCACGTCGAACAGTTCCGCACCCGCCGCCTGGAGGACGCTGGCCCGTTCGTCGTCGTCGCCGCCGGCGCTTTGGTGCTCAAGGTCCGCGAAGGTGGCCGTGTCGTGGGTGTCCATGCGCTGGTCGCTACTGGGGTCAACGCTGACGGGCACCGGGAGATCCTCGGCCTACAGGTCACCACGGCCGAGGACGGCGCCGGCTGGTTGGCGTTCTTCCGCGACCTGGTCGCCCGTGGCCTCAGTGGTGTCAGGCTCGTCACCAGCGATGCTCACGCCGGGCTCGTGGCTGCGATCACCGCGACGCTGGCCGGCGCCGGGTGGCAACGCTGCCGGACCCACGCCGCGAACCTGATGTCGGTGACCCCGAAGTCGTCGTGGGGGTGGGTCAAAGCGCTGCTGCACTCGATCTACGACCAGCCCGACGCCGACTCGGTGCACGCCCAGTTCGACCGCGTCGTCGACGCCCTGGCCGAGAAGCTCCCCGCCGTACCCGACCACCTCGAGACCGCCCGCGCCGACATCCTCGCCTTCACCGCGTTCCCCAAAGAGGTCTGGCGCCAGATCTGGTCCAACAACCCCAACGAACGCCTCAACCGCGAGATCCGCCGCCGCACCGACGTCGTCGGCATCTTCCCCGACCACAGCTCGATCATCCGGCTCGTCGGCGCAGTCCTGGCCGAACAACACGACGAATGGGCCGAAGGACGCCGCTACCTCGGACTCGACGTCCTCGCCCGCGCACAGGCCGTCGACCTCACCACCACGGAGGTGACCGACGAGCTGACCCTGCAGGCCATCACGGCCTAAACAACAACGACGAAGGATCACCCGTCGTACACCACGCCTGAGGACTTGACCGCGCGTCTCCCAACGACCCTGCAGGCATCAGCCTGGAAGTGCTGCTCGCACCGAGGCGTCCCTTCGCGGCCTCAACCCCGGCGCCGCGCGTCAGGTGACGCGGGCATACCTGAACGGGGTTGTGTCACACCTCGCCAACACACCACGCGAAGCCACGGCCCGACTGCTCCAGCAACTGTCAGAGCCTCCTCTCATCGCCGCCCGCACAAGTCGATGAATGGTTCGCACGCACGGTGTGGGCTGTCACCGACGCGACACATCGGCTGCGGTGTCACAGGGCTGCACCACTCGCGAACGCCAGCGTCACCAGGGTCTCAGCGAAGTTGTAGGTCTCAGAGTCGGGGTTCACGACGTCCCTGTCAGGCGTGGGCGTGGTGGGCGGTCGGCCGACGGGGTCCTCGGGTGAGAGCCGCGTGATCTTGCCCAGGCCGCCACCTCGGAGGACCTCACGGATCTCGTGGAAGGCTTCGACGCCGTCGGCTAGGCGGATGAACGACGACGACGGCAGCGGCGGTACGCCGGTGCCGGGGGCCGGAGGGGCGGTCAGCCCCAGCCGCGCGGCTTGCAGTGACCGGCGCAGGCCTGCGATCCGGGCGGAGCGGCCCTCGACCAGCTCCTGGTCGGTGAAGACCAGGTCGGTGCCGCCGTCGAAGGTCAGGCCGCGGCGGCGGAGGGTGCTGGAGCCGATCATGGCCCAGACGTCGTCGACGATGACAGTCGTCGACTCGAGCCGGGAGGGGCGGCCGGGGAAGCCGACGGGGTGGAAGGCGACGACGCGGTTGCCCACCGCGTCGGCGACGTTGGCGGTGGGGAGGCCGAGGATCGCCTTGCGGCGTTCGGACTGCTCGTAGTCGCTGAACGGGTTGAAGCCGAACGGGAAGTCCGGGGCCTCCGGGGTGCAGATCACCACGTGCAGGGCCGGGTTGGCGGCCATCCGGGCCGCGAGGACCTCGAAGAGGTCGCGGGCGAAGGGATCAGTGGTAGCCGGCGCCGCGGTCGGGCCGACGCCGGGCGTCTCGACGTAGATGAACCGTTCGGCGCGGGCGAAGGCACCGGCCAGTGCCCACTGCGCGTCCCGCCTGCCCCAGCCGGCCGCCGCGATCTCGCGGAGGATCTCGTTGAAGACCCGCTCCTCGGTCGACTCGTCGGCGGGGGCGTTGTCCTTGAGGTCGTCGAGCTTGCTGATCAGCGAGTTCGCGCTGCTCACCTGCCCCGACGGCACGCCCGCGCTGCCGACCAGCTGCTGGAGCCACTCCTTGGCTTTGTCGACCAGCGCGTCGAAGGTGCGCGGCAGGGTCGGGGACGACGGGTCCACGATGTTGAGGAGGCGGAGCAGCGCGAGCTCGGGCGACTCGGAGGCGAGGGCCACCGTCTGCAGCACGGCACCCGAGAAGGGGCCGGTCGTCGAGGCCGCCGGTTCGTCCCAGGTCGAGCTTGCGAGCGGGCTGAGCCGTTCGACGATGTTGGTGGTACGCCGGAACGCCGCGCGCGCCAGGTCGAAGGCGAGCCGGCCGCCCGAGGTCGACGCCCCGACGGTCTGCGTCTCGCGGCCGCCGTGGCCGCCCAGGCCACCCAGCCGGGGCGAGGCGTTGTGCAGCTCCGAGGCGAGCCGGCCGCCGCTGATCACCGACGTCCAGGTCGTGCCTGCGAGCCCCGCGACGACGAGCTCGCGCCGCGCCATGCCCGGCAGCCGTGGGGTGTCGAACGGCGTCCCGCTGAAGGACAGCGAGAGCGCGGCGGTGGCGAGGCTGACACCGGGCGCGGGCGCCGTGCGCGGTTCGCCGGAGGCGAGGATGCCGGCGCTGCAGATGCCCCGCCTGGTCGCCGTACCGAACGGGTTCGTCCCCAGCACCGGCGCCGCGGCGTTGCCGGTGATCGGGCACGAGACGTCGCCGAGGATCCGCGACTCCCCCGTCCGCTTCACGACGACGACATCGACGTGCAGCACCGGGCTGGCGGGGAGCGGCGCCTGCGGCACGCCGTAGACGACGATCCCCAGCGGGTCGCTCAGCAGGATCGTGGTGCTGCCCGCGCTGTCGACCACCGACCCGCCGCCGTCACCGCGGGACTCGACGGCCTCGGCCGAGAAGCGGCGGCTGAACGCACGGACCGAGGCGCCAGCCGGAAGCCCGGTGAGAATCAGCACCACATCGGGCGACGGCGGGGTCGCCGTGCTCGTCACGAAGGCGGCGGTCGCGACGACAGAGTCCTTCAGCCCGACCGGGATGGCGCCGGCGGCGGCTGCGGTCACGCCGCCGAGCGCCGGGAAGGCCGGCCAGTGGGCCGCCGTACCAGCAGCGGCCGGAGAGGCGAACGAGCCGTCGATCCGCTGGCCCACGGCCAGCGACTCGGCCAGCGTCCCGGTCAGCGCGGCGGTCGCGGCGCCGAGCACGTCATTGCCGTCGGGCAGCAGGGTGAGCGGCTCGTCGCGGCGTACGGCGGGGCGGGGTTCGATCTTGGTGCCGTCCCAGGTCGCCGCGGGGGTGCCGAGGAGGTACGGCGCGACGTCGAGCACTCGGAGCGTGAAGAAGTCCCGCTGCAGGGTGCGGCCGGACGGCAGAGCCGGGAACGAGACCGAGTCGCCCAGCTTGCCGGTCGTCGCCAGGCCCAGGAGCAGCGTCCGGCGCGCCTCGTCCGAGAGCCCGGTGGTCGCCTTGCCGACCACGGTGGTCAGGTCGGCGACCTTGAACAGGCCGGTGGTCCCCGCCGTCAGGTTGGTCAGGTTGGTCGCGGCCGACAAGGGCTGCCCGGCACCGTCGACGAGCCGGACGTGGATCTCCGCGGAGCCGGTGGCGAGGGAGGTGATCATCGCCTTGAGCGGCGGGTTGGCGTCGAAGGGATCGGAGATCGACCGCTCCTGGAGGGGGTTGTGCGCGGTCATGATTGCTAGAAACGCCGAGGCCACCGCCAGCGCGTCGATGGGCTGGCCGAGGTTGTCGTGGAGGGACAGCGTGCCGCTCACCAGCGTGTCGCCGGCGTCGATCGCCCCGCTCACTCCCCCGGCCGCCAGCACGATGTGCGCCGGCACCGGCCGCGCGGGCTGGCCCAGCGCCCGGCCCGGCCGCGCCTCCGTGGGGTCCTCGAGGAGCAGGGCGTAAAGACGAGCGAGCCGCAGGTACTGCTGAGGATGCAGCGAGACCACGCTCGCCGCCGCCGCGACCGCGCCGCCCGTGCCGTCGCGCAGGAAGACACCGGACCGCTCCGCCACCTGGGCCGGCGTCCGGACATAGCCGTGGCAGGGCGCCAGCCAGCTCCCCGAGGACAGAATCAGCGAGAGCCCGTCGGTGGCCACGGTCGGCGCACCGCTCGTCCACGACGGCGCGACCACCGGCATCGTGCCGCCGAAGAGTGCGACCCCCGTGTTGGTCAGCGTGTCGGCCAGCGCCATCTCAAGCCCCTTCCACCGCGGTCGAGCGACCGAGCGGGTCGGTGGCGGTCACCACGACCGCCCCGGTGGTCGGCGGCACCAGCGCGGTCACCTCGAAGGCCCCGCTGACCGGCGCCCTCCTCGTCGCCTCCGGAGCCGCGAGCGTGACCGGCAGCGTCAGCACCGGCCCGACCGGGATGGAAGCCGGGTCAAAGGTCGCCAGCACCATCCGGGTGCCCGTCGGGTCGACGGAGGCGACCACCAAGGACGCGGTGCCGGCAGGCGTCGCGCGGTGCGGCAGGTCGATCGTGCAGATCACCAGCGTGGCCGAGCCGTTGCGCGCGACCGTCACGGCGCCGAGCGACGGCGGCAATGGTGGTGGTACGACGACCACGGCCGGCCCGGACGCGGGTGAGGCACCGGAGCGGATGCCGTCGTCGGGCAGGTCGCGGCCGTGGGCGACGACGCGGTAGTAGTACGGCGTCCAACCTGCGGCGACGGTGTCGGTCAGGGCGAAGCCCGAGGCTGCCGGCGCGCCGCCCAGCGACGGCACCGCCACCGGAGTCAGGGTTGAGACATCGAACGACGACAGTGCGGGGCCCATGGTGTCGACGACCTCGGAGAGGTACGACGAGCGCGCCCGATGCAGCGCCAGCCGGTGCGGCGCGAGCCCCGACCCGGGTACGACGGTCAGCACGACCTGGCTTGTTGCCGCGTCGTACCGCCCCTCGAGGTGCGGGGTGCCCGGCCGCTCGATGTGGGGTACGCCGACCAGGACCACCTCGGTGGAGCGCTGCGACTCCACGTTGGCGGAGGTGATCGAGGAGAGTCGGTAGACGAAGAGCGTGTCCGCGCTGCCGGGCAGCTCGAGCTCGACCGTGGTCGCCTGCATCGGCCGTTCGTTGAGCCGGGAGAACGTCGCGAGGCTGGCCGCCTGGTTGGCCATGATCCGGCCCTTCAGGTCGGCGGCGCGGGTCTGGATGGCCTGGCCGGTGGGCGGCGAGATGCCGGCCACCGCGTCGTACAGCGCGGTCTCGGTCGCCTCCCACACGATGTAGCCGGAGGCACCCGGCACGGCAGGCCAGCTGAGCACCGTGCGAGCGCGCCCGGCCGCGTCGGGCTGGGCGGTCCAGAGCACGGTCACCGCGGGGATGGTGGGCGGCGGGGCGGGGAACGGGTTCGAGACCGCGGTCGCCCGCGGCTCGACGGCGGCACTCAGCTCGGCGGGCCGGACCTGCTCGGCGGCCTGCGCCGAGACCGCGAAGGCGAGCTGGCTCGCCGAAGCGAACGACAGCGACATCACCGGCACGGTCAGCCGGTAGCGGCGCACCTGGCTGCTGGCCGAGCCCGGTGGCGGACCGCTGCCCGGGGCACCGTTGGGGTCGGCGACCTCGATCACCTTGGCGGCTTGCGCGACCGTGACGGCGTCAGCGGGAGAGGCCGGCACCCGGATCGAGGGTGCTCCTGCCCCTGAGAAGCCGATGGTCATCGAGAACGAGCCGACCGCCCCGGTCGAGCTCGACTGGAAGCCGGTCACCGACGACGGCGGCGGGCCGAGCGGCACGAAGCGGCCCAGCACCTCGATCCGGTCCGGCGACCGGTCGGCCCAGTCCCACGACACTTCGACGACCAGCTCGGCGTCCGGGACCACCGGACCCGTGGCCGGCAGGACAGCGGGCAGGGCCAGCTGGACGTCGTTCAGCACGGGCTTCTGCACCGGGTCGGCGACCAGCGCGTGGTTGGTCAGCGCCCACGGTCCCCAACGGCCGTGCGAGTCCAGCGCGGCGCCGGCGTACGTCGTCACCGAGCTGCCCGACAACGGGGCCGGCTCCTCGGGCATCGTCACCCCGGGCCGGTCACCGCTGGGCTCGCCGTCCGGCCCGATCTGGAACGGCATCAGGTAGGGCTGGTAGCCGCCCGACCCGTTCGGTCGCTTGACGTTGACGATCGCGTCGGAGCCGGCCCGCTGCAGCAGGATCGCCGCCCCGATCGGGTCGCGCGGCGGCGCCCAGCTCAGCAGCAAGGCCGCCGAGCCCACGGTGTCGCGGGTGTCGGGCCGGTTGGCGAAGGTCTGGTCGGCCTGCAGCGCGGCGAGCGCGACCGGCGGCGGCTGCAGGATCCCGATGGCGGCGAGGTCGATCTTGAAGCCGAACGCCAGCGTGATCTCGGCAGTCATCATGTAGTCGACGTTGGCGAGGAAGGTCCCCGGCGGCAGCTGCTCCTTGATCGGCCAGGCCTGCGCCGTGACGACGTCGAAGGAGCCGAAGCCCATGCCGAGCGCGACCGGGCTGTCGTTGACGGCCAGCCCGATGTACTGCGTCGTCGGCAGCGACAGGTCGGCATCCTGGGTCGGCGACGAAAGGCCCGGCTGGTGGATGCCGGTCAGGGTGCGGATCGGCTTGTGCAGCGCCTGGATCCGGAGGGGGTCGTCGTCCCGGCTGGTCACCAGGCAGTCGGTGACATCGGCCAGCGGCTCCGTCCGGAGCAGCTCGAGGAAGCGCTCGGGGTCGGGGAAGGGCCAGTTCGGAGTGGCCAGCGCGCCCCCCGGCGGCGACGGGTCACGCTGCAGCAGCTGGCCACCCCGAAGTCGGAAGAGCGCGGCGTCGACGCCATCGAGGCTCGGCGCGGCTCGACCTTGCGGGCCGGGTTCGTAGTCGGGCGAGCCGATCTCGCTCTTCTGGTAGGGGAAGCCCACGACGTCGATCAGGGTCCAGTCGGCCTTGTTGGCGTACTCCGTCTGCGGGAGGCCGCCGATCTGGGTGACCGTGCCTTGGCCGCGCAACCGCAGCGCGCCGATCCCGGCTGCCCGGAACCGCCCGTCGCCGTTGGCCGTGAAGTTCAGGTGCTGGCCGGGCAGCACCTTGCCGTTGCTCGCCAGCGCCTCGACGATCAGCGTCCGGCCGGGCGTCGGCTCGGCGTGGAATCGCACCTCGATCACCTGGCTCGACAGCGCGACCGTGGACGGCGCGACCCGAGGTGCGGTCCCGGCCACCGACGTGGTCGGGTCCTCCTTGCGGGCCCGTCGCCAGACCTTGAACGGCGCGCGCGGGAAGCCGATCGCGGGGTTGAGCGCCCAGCGCAGCGAGACCCACAGCGCTACTCGCGTCGAGGCTGCAGCCGCGACCATCATCGACGAGCGGACCGCCGGCACCGCGTCGGCGTTGGTCAGGTCATGGGTCGCCGGACCGTCGCCGTGGGTCGTGCTGTCGAACAGCTTGGCCAACTGCTGGAGCTGCTCCCCCTCCGGTGCTTGAAGAGGGCCGAGCCGGAGCACGGCATAGCTGGGCACCACGGTCCTAGTCATCGTCACCGTCCCACGGAGCGTGGCCCTCGAGAGGGATGGTGGTGACCCGCACCGTCTCCCCCGCGAAGGAGTAGAGGGTGCTCGGCGGCCGCACCGCGTCGACGGTCACGGTCGATCCGGTGGTCGGCCAGTTCGCGTCGTTGAGGAGCACGACGGTCCGGGTCCCGGACGTCGACCTCACGAAGCCGGACACCGGGCCGGTCGCGGTCAGCTTCAGCGAGGGCTCCTGGCCGGGCACGATCCGCTTGTACGCCGGGTCGGGCTGATCCGGCACGACCTCCTCGGTCGGCGCGTCGCGGAACCGCCACAGCGGCTCGTCGGCGTCCAGCAGGATCGCGTGCGGGACGTACCCGCCGCCGGCTCCCGGACGCCAGAGCACGATCCGGCTGCCCTTGTCGGGAGCGCCGAGGGGTGCCAGCCCGGCCGCGGTCAGCGCTGTCTCGATCTCGAGGTCGGTGGCCGCGCCAGCAGCCAGCCCGGTGATCGGCCCAGTCAGCACCTTGTGCTCCAGCGGCCTGGCCTTGAGCTCGTCCACGAGCGCCTGCAGCGAGGTGAACCGGCCGGTCTTGAAGTGCCTTCGGAAGAGCGGCACGACCGGCTTGTTCGCGGGCGGCGTCGGCACCGGCTGGGCCTCGATGTCGAAGGTGTAGGCCATTGACGGCCGCAGCGGCACCGGCAGCGTGAAGCTGCCGTGACCCTCGGTGTGATAGCTCTGCGGCACGCAGCCGTGCTTGCCGTCGTTGACCAGCTCGTCGATCGCCTCGTAGAGCGGCGAGGTGAACGTCGCCGGCACCTCGTCGAGCCCGCCGACCTGGTGATTGGGGATCGCGATGCCGTCCGCGCCACGGAGCACGGCGGTCAGCGTGCGCCCGTACTCGCCGTACAGCTGCACGATCTGGAGGTCGTTGAAGACCACGGTCACGGGATCGTCGGCGAAGACGAACTCCTCCTCCTGGAGAGGGTCGGTGGCGAGCACGTAGGCGTCCAGCCGGTCGGGCGGCTGGTCGTCGGTCTTGAAGCGGAACGACTCTGTGACGGCCGGGAACGTGGTCGGCACCACCGAGCCGTCGGGCATGGTGTCCTCGGCCTTGGGCGTGTAGGTGAGGGCCAGGGTGTACGTCGTGTCGGGGACGAGCAGCGGCACCACGGCGCTGCCGTCGAGGAAGCCGTAGAGCGTGTCGACCTGGCCGGTGCGGATCTGCTCCTCGGTGTCGTAGCGCTCCCCCTCGGCCAGCGTCAGCGTCTCGACGACGCCGAGGATCAATGCGGGATGGGTCGAGGAGTGCGTGCCGGGCCGGACCCGGATCCGCAGCCGCCGCGTGTCCTCCTTCGGCTTCACGGTCACCAGGAGGTGGGCGTGGGCGGAGAACTCCGCGTCCGCGAGGAACGTCGTCACCGGAGCCACCTCGTCCCACCACGGCCCGGCCGGGTCGAGCCACGTCGCAGGCAACCCGCTGGTCGGCGGGCCGACCGGGCTCGCCCCGAGGTCGTTGAGGGAGTCCTCCGCGATCACCGTCATCGAGCCGTCGAGCTGCTGGATGACCACGCCATCGGAGCCGAGGTTGCGTTTGTCGACCAGCAGGTAGAGCACGGCGTGGTCGATCGGCCCGGTCACCAGGTCGACCCATCGCTCATCGGGCCGCTTGGCCACCAAGTCCTTGAGCTCGCCGACCTCGATCTCGCCCTTCCCGATGGGGTCGGTCCGGTCGGGCAGCGCGAGGGCGCGCATGCAGTCGGCCGGCTTGACCGGCAGGTTCGTTGCTGCAGCCGCCAGCACCTGGGGGCGCAGGACCAGCCGCGAGGCGACGTCGCGCACGGCGACCGGGAGCTCGAGCTGCGGGTGCTCGAGGATGTCGGGCGGCAGGGCGAGCGTCGGCACCACGCAGATCCGCAGCAGGTAGGTCTCGTCCGACGGCGCGTCGATCACGACCTTGGTGATTCCCGGGCCGGCCAGGGTCACGACCTCAGGGACCCGCTGGCCGCCGGTGGTGGCGCTCCGGGCCACGACCCGGCCGGTGCGGTCAAGGCCGGCCACACGGGCGCCGTTCGCGAAGGTCACCAGGGTGAGGCTCACTGAGCGGCACGGCCGAGCGAGCTCCAGCTCGGTGCGCCATCCGATCTCGAGGCCACGCTGGGCGCCGACGCCGCCGAACCGGAGCGCCGGGAACGGTGCGCCCCGGGAGTCGAGGACGCTTACTCGGACGAGTCGGCCGATCAGCAAGGGGTTGGCCGCGCCGTCCTTGACCACCTTGGCCAGCACGACACACGACTGGCGAGGATCGTCGTTCGGATCGCCGGGATCACCAGGATCACCGCCGGGGTCGCCGGTGACGACGCCGAGCGGGCCGATCACCTTGGCCGGCTGCGACCCGCCGGCGGCGGTCTGGCCGAGCAGGGCGTCGATCTGGGAGGTGACCGGGTCGGGCGCCGGCTCGTCAACGCGGAGGTCCACGTCGACCGGCGTGGTCCGCACGGTGCCGGGCGGGTCGGGCCAGGCGTCGCCGTGCAGCTCCCAGCCGACGCCGGACGGGCCGAGCGGCTGCTTGCAGAAGGTCCACAGGACGGCGGTGGCCGGCGCGACCGAAGTACAGACCTCGCCGAAGACGCCGTCGACGATCACGGTGAGGTCGGTCGACCGCTCGAGGGCCCGGCCGCCCATCAGCGGCACGTTGGAGAAGAGCGCCAGGTCGATCGCGGCGGTCCCGCTCGCTGCGGAGGTCGCCGGGTCCGGTCGCCAGGTCGCCTTGGGGGTGCCCGGGCCGGGCGGGTGAGCCCCGCCTGTGAGCGCGATCTTGGTGAGCTCGTAGGTGACGCGGCGGGTGCCGCCGAGCTGGACCCAGCCGCCCGGGGGAAGTGTCGGTGCGGTGACGAGCGGCTGGGTGAACGTGACCAGCCCCGACCCGAGTGTGGGCGCGGTGAGGAATTGGATGACGGGGACCGAGTCGATGGGTACGACGGGCAGGTCGGCGCCCGAGGCCAGGGGCACGGCATCGCCCAGGCTGGCGTCGATGGGGCGGTCGCCGGCCTGGCCAGCGGTGATCACCGGTGCATGGCTCTGCAGCCAGACGTTGCGGACGATGTCGGGCGGCGGGGGCGCAGGTGGCGCCGGGCCGATGTCGACGGTCACGCAGCCCTCGACCGAGAAGAAGAAGAAGTCGACGTGGCCGCAGATCTCGCCGTGCAGATGGGTCGGGTCGGGTGCCTCGACGTCGAGCTTGCCGTGCGCGCCCACCGACACGATGAAGAGCCGGAGCTCACCGTCGAGCTGGACCCGGCCGACCAGGAAGAGCCGCGGCGAGAAGCTCACCGCGACGTCGGCGCGGGCACTGACCTTGAGGTAGAGGCCGATCCCCTCGTCGCCGAAGACGATCGAGGCCCCGATACCAGCCGCCATGGCCATGCCCGGGATGGTCTTGAGCGTCCCGTAGCCGGGCCAGCCGACGATGTCGTGGCCGGCGATCATGATGTAGCCGAAGCCGCGGACGATGTCGAGGACCATCGCGGACGCCGGGGCGCCGAAGGTGCCGACGTACAGGTGCCAGTTCTTGAGGTCGTCGAGCTTGGTGAAGAGCTCGACCGGCACGACGACGGAGACGATCTCCTTGATCTCCAGGTCGACGATGATCCCGAGGGTGAAGCTCTTCCGCTGGAAGTCGAGGTCGATCACGCCGAGGATGCCGACGGTCAGGTCGTTGCCCGGCTTGAGGTCCGGCATCACCTGGACGATCAGGATCTTGACGAAGACGAGGATCCGCGGCCCGGGCAGCTCGAGGACGAACATCCCGCGGAGGTTGACCAGGAAGCCACCCTCGGTGGTGCCGAGCATGATGCCGACGCCGAAGCTCCAGCGGTCGAGCTCGGGGCCCCACAGCTCGACGCCGTTGTTGAACAGCTTGGCCGGTTCGCCGCCGGCGGCTTGCAGCCAGAGGATGGCCGGCCCCTTGGCATCGGTCGGGTCGGGGTCGTTCTCGAGCCGCTTGTAGTGCATCGCGAAGAGCCCGGAGAAGCCGTAGATGCCGATGCCCGACTGGGCCAGCGGGATCGGCGCCGGGAGGTCGACGATGAGGCCGAGGAAGACCGCCGTCGCCTTGCGGCCGGTGGCCGTGTCCTCGATGGGACGGACGCCGAAGCTCGCCGCGATCCGCAGCTTGATCGGCACCAGGCTCACGTCGAAGGCGCCCTCGATGCCACCGAAGCCGGGCTGCTCCTGGCCCGGCGGGGCAGCGGGCGGCTCGATGATGTTGACGAAGCCGGAGCCCACGAGCACGTTGGAGATGTCGACGCTGATGCCGCTGGGCAGGATCGTCGGCACACCGAACGGGTCGACCGGGATCTTCACCTTGAACTTGTCGATGCGGACCACGCCGAGGTCGACCTTCATGCCGAGGTCGAGCTCGACGGTCAGCGGGTTCACCTTGGCGATCCGCGCGCCGAAGATCTTGAGCACGTTGTCGATCGGGGCGGGGAGCTTGAACAGCCCGGGGTCGCTCAGGTCGAGCTCATAGCCCTTCGAGGTGTCGAAGATCGGCTGGTAGCCGCCGCCCTGGAAGTTGATGTTGAAGCCGATGGCGCGGTAGCGCACCTTGAGGGGCTTCGTGGTCTGGATGCCGAGGGACGGGATGTCCACGCCGAACTCGACGGCGTAGTCGAAGAGCACACCGGCGTCGCTGAAGCTCACCGGGTCGCCGGGCGGCACGAACTGGCGGAAGCGCAGCTCCCCGCCGTACAGCGTGATCTTCTCGGTCTCCAGGAAGCCGGCAGCCCCGATGGCGGCCGCGCCGACGATGGTGCCGCCGAGCACCGCATAACTGCCGGCGGAGTTCGGATCCGTGGCGCCGACCGCCAGCCCGATGATCGGGGCCAGGATCATCACCGAGCCGAGCGCGTCCTTGATCCGGGTGTCGGCGCCGGGCGCCCCGGTGTGCGGGTTGGTGATCTGGAGGAGGCCGTCGACGTCGTCGGGGTGCGCGCCGATCGCAAGCGTCTCGGTCCAGGAGTGGGTGGCCGGGTCGTGCACGACAGTGAGTCGGAAGTCGACGACCCCGTCCTGCGGGTTGGTCGGCGGTACGGCGACTGCGCCGGGCTTCTGCTGTATGCCGAGGCTGCCGTTGATGGCCGGCGCACCGTTGGGATTGCGCATCTTGGCTTCGAGGTCGGTCTCGAAGTCCAGCCGGCCGCTGAGCTCGAGCAGCACCGGGTCGTTGCGGATCACCTTGACCCGGACCCCGATCCGCCGGAAGACACCCGGCGGCTGGCTGGGCAGCGGGGTGGGCGGGGCCTTGGGCTCCGGATCGGGCTTGGGGTCGGGGGTCGGCGCGGGCCGGATGCCGCGCGCCACCGAGAGGGTGGCTGTCTCAGCGGGCTGGCTGACGGTGGCCGTGATGACCGCGTGGCGGTCGGTGTCGTTGTCGCTGCGGTGGCTGCTCTGGGCGTTGGTGAAGCCGGTCGCCGTCTCTCCGGAGATGGTGCCGAGCGCGCCTATCGCCTCGACCGCGATGTCCCGGCGCCGCTCGGAGAGTGCCTGGTCCTCGTCCTGCCGGTTGTCGCTCTCCCAACTGGCGCTCGCGTCGATGCTGACCTGCGGCGTGCCGCCGCCGCTGGCGGCCAGGCCGGTCAACCAGGACCGCAGGGCCGCCGTACCGGTCTCGGACTGGCCGGGTGCCGCACTGGTCGGGTAGCGAAGGTCGCCCAAGGTGGGGTCGTCGGCGAGGTACTTCGCCTTGACGTTGGGCCAGTCGCCGATCTTGGGCCACGACTTCGTAAACCGGAGCTCGAAGGTCTGAGGTTGGCCCGAGAGGGCGGCCCAGGTCGCGGCGATCGCGAGTGCGGAGGTCCCCTCCGTCACGTTGACCTCGAAGAAACCATCGGAGAGGGGGACGGGGTTGCCGCCAGCGGTCACGGTGGCGGTCCCGGAACCGGTGAGCCGGAACCGCTCCAGGGTCGCCGACACGGTGCCCACCGGCACGATCGCGTGGTGGGCGGCGTTGCCCCCGGTCGAGACGAGCGCCGGTAGGTCGCCGGGCTGCTGCGGACGGTCGGCGGCCGAGCCCGCGGCCGTGGTCGCCGTCGGCGTGGACGGGGCCGCGCTGAGGTGCACGATGACGGACTCGGTGTAGCTCTTGCCGGCGCTGTCGTGCACCTCGAGGGTGAGCGTGTGATCGCTCACCGAGAGGTCGGATATCTTCACGGTGCCGGTCGGGGTGTCGTACCTGTTGCCCGGGTTAACGGTCACGGTATGCGGCGGCTGGCCTCCGGTGACCTCGACCTGGACGACGGCGGCCTGGGTGGCCTTGAACGACCCGCCCTCCACCACCGTGGCGGTGGTCGTCGACGCGCTGGTGCGGCTACCGGCGTCCACATCGACCTGCTTGCCCTGGTCGGTGACCACGAACTTGGCGGTCAGGTCGACCTCGGGGCCGAGCACATCGGCCGTGACGTCGAAGCTGACCTCGCCGTCGAAGGAGATCAGCAGGTCCTGGACACCGACGTTGAAGCCGTAGCCCTTGGCCACGTCGCTGACGTAGACCCGCGCGCTCTGGACGTAGATCCCCTCGAACGACTCGTCGGTGCCGAAGAACTGCAGGATCTCCGGCGGGGTGTTGTCCGGGTCGAGGTCGACGACCACTGAGCCGAGGCCGAAGCCGACCTTGCCGCTCTGGTAGATCGCGATCGGCGGCTCCATGTGCACGACCTCGCCGGCCTCGAGCGTGGTCGGCGCGTCGAAGCCGCCACCGCCCCACGAGGCGAGGCTGAACGACGGCGGCGTGGACAGGCTGTCGTCGAGCATCTCGTAGACGAAGACCGGCTTGGGCAGGACCAGCCGGACCGGCTCTTTGATCGAGGTGTCCTCGACGATGCGGTGCTCGGAGTCGAGCTTGCCGGGCTTCCAGGTGGTGCCGAGGTAGAAGTTGACCTCGTCGAGCATCAGCTCCAGCCGGAAGCGGATGCCCGGGTACTCCGTCGGCGCGGCGCCCTCCTCCACCGGGAGGAACTGGTCGAGCAGGCTCTTGAGCGGCGCGAGCTGTGGGACGCTGACGGCGCTGATCGCCGTGTCGATGAGCGTCGCTCCGTCGCGCGGCACGGTCAGCCGGAAGCGGACCGCGACCTCCTCCGCCACGAACCCGGCGGACCACTCGTCACCGGGGTTGGTCTCGTGCTTGAGCGGCGGCGTGTCACCGAACTGGAGCGTGCCCGTGTAGATGGTCGCGGTCTCGTCGTACGTGGAGGAGAGGTCCGTGACGCCGAGCTCGGACAGGTATTTGTCGACCTGGTCGGGGAAGGTGACCCCCGCCAGGAAATATGGGGTCAGTAAGCGGTAGAGCCCGATATTGGACATCGACCAGATCACCGAGTCCTGGTGGTCATTGCCTTCACCATAGCCCGCTCCTCGTGGGGTCACAATGACCCGAAGGGCCCATGGTGCATGGCCTCTTCCGACGCTGCATGGCCCCCGCCGCGACCGTCTCGGAACTCCGCAAGGGAGGGCTTGTCCAGCGTCCGTCCAGCGTCCGTCCAACCTCCATCCTGAAGGCCGACACGGGAGGGTCGATCGGATGATCAGGGTCGAGCGTGGCGAGCGGGCCGACGAGCGGCTCCTTCTTCGCTGATCGGAGTGTCATGGCAGAACTGGCCACACCAGACTTCAGTGCCACTGTTGTGCGGACGCAACACGCAGTGGCGGCCCTTCTCGGGGGCGACCCGGAACCGGAAAAGGCGCTGTGGTCGCGGCGCGATGACATCACCCTCGCCAACCCGGCCGGCGGATTCAGACGAGGCTGGCACGAGGTCGAAGCAGGGCTGAATCTGGCCGCGAGTGGATTCGCCAGCGGTAGCAGCTGCACGTTCGAGGAGATCACTGCAGAAGCCGGAACCAATATCGCCTACATCTTCGAACTCGAACGTTTCGAGTCCGAACTCACGAACGGACAGGGAGTAGTCACCGGGGCGCTGCGGGTGGTCATGATTTTCCGCTTGGAGTACGACGACTGGAAGTTTGTCGGAACCCGGGACACACCAGAGCCTCCATCAGACCCGGCACGCGACAGTTGGTGCATCGGCAGGCCGACACCCTGACCGAGCCCACACCGCAGAAGCGTGCCGAATGAGCGGCAAGTGCCGGAGTCAAGAGATGCTTCCAAGCCTGCCCGGGCGCCGCAATTTTGATCCTTACGGCAACGTCATGTCACCCCTACACCCGGCCGGCGACAGGTACCCGGTGAACCAACCCGCTACGGCAACGCCGCCGATCACCTGCCGGGGCCGGCCACCGGCTTCCCGCAAGCCCCGTCCGGTGCTGTATCCCGCAGGGGATCCCCATGAGGGAAGCTCTCGGACTCTCGTCTCCCCGCCCAGACCTGCGCAGGGCGGAAACACGGAGGCTCGAGCGCACCGAGTGACTCGGAGTGCGTACCGCCTGCACCCCACGAGCTCGCCAATACGCCATTGTCGCAGGTCAGCGGGGTGGGGTCATCGCTTCTACGACATATTGGAGTAGAGCTCGAACTCGTCTCGACCCTTTGAGGTAACAAGACCACTCCCCCGCTCAGATCACACTCACTCACCCCTCGAGAGGGCGGGCTGCCCCAACGTATGCCGCTGCGCCCGGACCGGTCGGTAGGCCCCAAGCTGGAGGCGGCACGGCTGATCCGGCCGTAGCCCCTTTCGCCGGGTGCGAGCATTGGATCGGCCGCCGTGGCTCCCGGGCCTGCGTTGGCTCCCCGCTCACAGCGAGTTTCAGCTTCATGGGTTGGCGTGGGACTCAACGGGCTTCAGGGGTCGGAGCAGATCGGACGGTATGTCGCTTCACACCCACAGCGTGTACTGCCAGGACCCCTGCCGGCTGATGGCGCTCGCCAGCTTGCGAGCAGGACACGGCGGCGGGGGCCTCGTGGCTGGCTGACGCGTCGCCAGAGGTGGCACGCCCCGTCTCTGCGGAGGAAGATCTTCTCCCAACTGGGAGGCACCATGACGCGTTGGTTTGTCGCACTCGACGGGGACGACGGCAACTCGGGCCAGACGCAGGACGCGCCGCTCCGGCACGTCGCCCATGCTGTCGGCCTGCTGGGCAGCGGTGACACGCTCTTCATCCGCGAGGGTGTCTACGCCGAACGCGTGAAGATCACCGGCAAGACGCGGGTCACGATCACTTCCATGCCAGGCGAGCACGCGGTGATCGACGGGGCGATTGAGGAGTTCCGCACCGATCACGCGCACCGCTGGGACCAGGGGACGGTCCCGGGCGAGTGGGTCAGTCGCACCTCGTTCGCGGACCTGACCAACCGAGGGGCGTTTGTGCTGCCCGACCGGCACGTCCGGCTGATGACCTACAGCCGGCTCGAGGACCTGCAGGCAGACAACGAGGCCTTCGGCCCCATCGCCGACGATGATGACCGCGAGGGCCCTACGGTCGACAACACGGATCTCCCCAGGCGGCCGTGGGTGTACATGGGGCCCGGCCTGTGGCAGGCGAACGGTGGAGGACCGGTCCACCTCAGGCTCCGCCGTACCCATCTCGCACAGCAGGGCGTGAGCGACTACTCCGGCTCGGAGGACGCGACTTCGCTGCCACTGGCGATCTGGACGGCCCCCGAGCCGACGATTGTGATCGAGGACTGCCATACGCTCCATCTAACGCGGCTGACGGTCCGCTTCGGAGGCGGCCGGACGATCCTGGTCAAGAACTCCCAGGAGACCATGCTCGACCACCTCATCGTGCTCGCCGGGCCATACGGCCTGGAGGTCGGCCAGGGCTCCGGTCTCACTCGGGTCTCGCACTGCCGGTTCGACGGAGGGTTGCCGCCGTGGTCCTTCCGCAGCGACCGCAAGGACGGCTACGTCATCGTCGGTGGGGCCAACCCCATTGGACCCAACGGATTAGCGGAGCAGACCCTCAAGACACTGGTCTACTGCGAATCGAAGTCCAAGGAGACCACGTTCGCGAACTGCGAGCTCGTCAACGGCCACGACGCCCAGCTCAACGGGCCGGACAGCGTGTTTCGTGGCAACTGGGTGGCGAACCTCAACGACGACGGCGTCTTCGTCGGCAAGACAGCGGAACGGCTGACGATCACCGGCAACGTCTTCGAGCGCTGCCTCCACGTGGTGAGCATGGCGAGCCAGAGCTCGACGAATCCCGGGCCGGTCTACGTCCACCGCAACCTGGTCGATCTGCGTCGTCCGACACTCGGTCGCCGTCCGAAGCCCGGGCAGACCGACGGCGGTGTCGACGAGGACGCGGTGCTACGGCTCGGAAACTTCTTCAAAGGCAGAGGGTCAGACCCGGACCTGGCCGTCCTGCACAACACCATCGTGATCAGGCAGTCCCAGGGCGTGCGCCACAACCTTTTCGTGGAGTACGACGGACAGTCGCGCCGGCGTGTCTTCAACAACATCTTCGTCGGCATCGACAACACCGGGCACCCCGACCGTCCGCTGGCCTACCTGCCGGGGTCGGCCGACAACGCCGCGGCCGACGGCAACTGCTACTGGGGGATAGATCGCGTCCCCCGGACACTGCTGCATGTCCGGGACCCTCAACCCGGTGAGGAAGCCTCGTTCGGCGCGCTCGGCGCGGCCTACCTGGCCAGCAACTACTTCCACAACACCCGGCTGGCGCACGGCACGGGGTACGAGGTCGATGGCACGACCGACAACCCGCGGCTGCGCAGGTTCTGGGGACCGCCTCACTTTCCGCTCGTCGAGGACCTCCGGCCCCTCGAGGGCGGGTCAGCCGAGCATGGCGGCGTGGCGCTCGTGGACCAGGACCTGCGCGATCTGGAGGGCAACCCGCCAGCCGGCCCAGCGCCCGACGCCGGCTGCTATCCCGTCAACGCCCCGCCGATGCACGTCGGCGTCGATGGTCTGCGCGTGTTCCCCAGCAGCCCGGTCGTGGGGCCGGTGCCGACGCTGCCGTGACTGAGGAACCAGGTAGACACGTGCGCCACTCTGTCTCGTGAAGACCATCACCGTCGCCCGAGCCCGCGCAGAACCCGAGCGCCCCGCTGGACGACGTCGAGGCTGGCGAGCTATGCGGTGCGCCGCGAAGGCGGCCCGTCGCAAGGTTGGTCCCGGTCGAGTTGGAGTCGGTGGTCATCCCCCGCCGAAGGGCTCCAACTGACCAACCTGGCCGCGCGAGCCGCATCCCACACCTACGAGGAAACGGAGGCGCTCCTCAAGCAGCCGGCCTCCGCGCCCGCCACCCTTCCCGGCTCCCCGATGCTTGTCGACTGGGTGCAGGTCTACGGCTACTACCCTGCCTCCGACGCCTGCGAGTGACGACGCCCTCGGTGTTGCTAAAGCTTGGCGACGGCGAGACGATCGAGACCGGACACCAACGTTCTCGGGCCGAGGCGACCCTGACGATCGGGAGGTCAGCTCATGGAGCGCGAGGAGCTGGCCGCGATCTTCTACGGCGACGGAGAGCGACCCGCAGTCTGGGCCACCGACTGCCCGATCCGCTTCGACGTCTGGTACGAGTTCGCGCGCGACGGGAGTGCTCCCCGGCCGGCGCGCCGGGTCGAGGTGATTATCGCGGTCAACGAGGAGCACGGGCCGCGACGGGTCCTCGAGTGGCTCTCGGATCGGGAGACGGCGCTTCAAGCGGCGTTTCAGCCCATCGCGGCAGGCGGGTTCGTCTCCGCGCAGCTGACCTTGGAGCAGCTGATGCTGGCGGCGGTTCCGCTCACGAACCTCGCCCGAGTCGCGGAGATGGCGCCCAGCGCGTCCGTCGCGGCGAACCATCCGCCAGCAGCGGGCCACCCGCCGCCTTCAGCCGGCGAAACCATCCTCGACGCCGACAACCAGGAGCTGCTGCCTTACGGCACGTGGCTGCTCCTCCTGCTGACCGACGTCATGCTGGGCGCTGCCTATCGCCCTTCGGCCGACGGCGACCAAGCCCTCGCGCAGGCGCGCGCGCTGCTCGGGCGCGTCCCGCGGTGGGAGGACCCGGCGGCTCCGCCGAAGGACGATCGGACGCCGGAGTGGGACCGCCGGCGACCCCTTCCCATTCTCTCCGTCACCACGAATCGCACCGCCAGCCCCGCGGTCACCCGTTCGCGGCGCACCATCAAGGCGGATGCCGCGGAGCAGCTGTTCTCGGTGGACTGCTCGGCCATCGGTTGGGCGGTCGTCGACAGCGGCATCGACGCCGGGCACCCGGCCTTCGCTGACTGGTCACCCCCGGCGACGCCTCCGATCGCGCCCGGGTCACCAGCCCTGGCGGGGTCGCCCCTCCCCCCCGCCCTGCCGCCGTCGCGAGTCGTGCGCGCCTTCGACTTCCTGGGTCACCGTGACGCGGTCAGCGTACGGGACCGCCTCTTCCGAGACACCTCCCACGACGGTGTCGTCGACTGGGAGGAAGCGCTGCCCTACCTGGAGATGGTGATCCCCGGCCGGGCGTGGGAAGGCGGAAAGCGGCTGCCAGGCAGGCTGCGGGCGTACGCGCCGCCGGTGAACGAGCACGGGACACACGTCGCCGGCATCCTCGGTGGGTGGTGGCCGGCGCGGGACTTCAAGGGCGTGTGTCCCACGATCCGGCTCTACGACTTCCGGGTGCTCGACCGCACCGGACACGGGGACGAATTCACCATCGTGTGCGCCCTGCAGGCGATCCGTCACCTCAACGAGCAGGCCGGCAAGCTGGTCATCGCGGGGGTCAACCTCAGCCTGTCGGTGCCCCACGACGTGGCGACGTTCTCGTGCGGCTGGACGCCCATCTGCATCGAGTGCGAACGCTTGAGCCGGTCGGGCGTCGTCGTCGTGGCGGCCGCAGGGAACAGCGGGTACTACGGGGCACTCTCCACCATCGGCACCGGTTACCACGGCATCAGCATCTCCGACCCCGGCAACGCCGATGCCGTGATCACCGTCGGCTCCACGCACCGCAGTGACCCCCACCGGCACGGGGTCAGCTACTTCTCGGGCCGCGGCCCGACCGCCGACGGGCGGGCGAAGCCCGACCTGCTGGCGCCCGGCGAGGACATCGACGGCCCAGTGCCCGGCAACGCGATCGAAGCCCGGCACGGCACCAGCCAGGCTGCCGCCCACGTGAGCGGGGCGGCCGCGATGCTGATGGCGCGCCACCGCGAGTTGCTCGGCAGGACCGAGCTGGTCAAGCAGATACTGTGCTCGACCGCCACCGACCTCGGGCGCCAGCGCGCCTTCCAGGGCCACGGACTGATCGACGTGCTGCGCGCCATGCAGTCGCTGTAACGAGAAGCTGATGCTGAGGTTCCGGTTCTTTGATGCCGGGCACGGCGACGCCTTCCTCGTGCAGTGGGGCGACGAGCCGCGGACCATGCTCGTCGACGGTGGACCACGCGGCCTCTACAACGCGTCTCTCCGGGGTCGCCTCCTCGAGCTCGGCACGCGCGTGCTCGACGTGGTCTGCCTCTCGCACGTCGACGACGACCACGCGGCCGGCATCGACCGGCTGTTGGCCGAACTGAGCCGAGCCTGCCGGGACCAGGAGCCCGCCCCCTTCGCCGTGGAGAGGTTCTGGTTCAACTCCGTCGAGGAGCTGCTCGACGGCCGGGTGCCGGGACTGGCCGCCTCCCTCGCACCCGTGCTCACCGACTCCTCGACGGCGGTGGCTGCCAGCTTCACGCAGGGCCGGGCGATCAGGGCCAACGCCCGTGCGCTCGGGCTCAGCGACAACCGGCCGTTCGGCGGTGCGGTGCTCGCGGGCAAGGAGACGGAGGTCGATGGGCTGGCGGTTCGGGTGCTAGGCCCGGACGAGGCAGCGTTGACCAGGCTGACGGACACATGGCGGGCCGCCCGTCGTCGAGGCGACCTCGAGCCCGTAGCGGCGTCGTACTCCGACCCTTCGGTGCCGAACCTCTCGAGCATCGTGCTGCAGGTCGGGCACGGCGGGCGCACCGCCCTGCTCACCGGCGACGCCCGCGGTGACCACATCCTGTCCAGCCTGGTCGATCTCGGCCTCCTCCCCGAGGGAGGGAGGTACGTCACGGACCTGCTCAAGCTGCCGCACCACGGGAGCTGGCGCAGTGTCGAGGCGGACTTCTTCGAACGGGTCCACGCTCACCACTACGTCATCTCGGCCGACGGCCGGCACCACCATCCGCAGGAGGAGACCCTCCAGGCCCTGGTCGGCTCGCGCGACCGCGGGGACTCCTACGTGATCCACCTCACCCACCCGATCTCCTTCGCCGAGGAGCTGCTGGCCGAGCTCGCTCACAGCCGTGCGTTCGAGGTGCGCGTCCGTCCGGACGACGACGACCTGGTCATCGACCTCGGATGAGGCAGGTCGGGCGTGATCGACCACCGTCACGAACCATGGAGGG